>PKYZ01000613.1:0-24535 GCA_003132865.1 Bryobacterales bacterium | reverse complement strand
CGCCCGGATCACCAGCGGCTGCACGGCGCCCGCGACATCCTTCAACACCAGCGCGCCCAAGCCCAGCGCCAGGCCCCCACGGTAGCGCCACAAGTAAACCCGGACCGTGCGAAGCGATTCCCACATGCGCTACATCCCCAGCAGATTGGCCACGGTCTTCAACCACTCGATCGCGAATATTTTGCGCCCTTCGCGATTGCGCCACCAGCCGTCCGCCCGGAAGTAGTCGTCGGGCGCGGCCACCACCCGCATATCGAGATCCGGAGCGGCGGCGCGCGGCCGCTGCAAGGCGGCCTGGGTAAAGATGCGGGCGGAGCGCGCGGTGTGGTAGTCGCTGGTCACCAATAAGAATCGATGCACGCCGCGGCGTCGCAGATCCGGCAAGATCGCGGCGGCCTCTTCGCGCGTGCTGTGAGCTTCATTGGGCGCGCGGATGAACCAACTCTCCGGGTAGCCGCGCTTCACGGCAAATGAAATCTCCAGGTCGCATTCGTAATAGCCGTACAGCATGTTCGGGCCGCTTACCAGGACATTGGGCACATACCCCTGCTTGACCAGTTCCGCAGCGCGCACTATGCGATTGCCATAATAATCGCCGGCCAGCACTACCGCGATATCCGCGCGGGCGGGTCCCTCGTCGCGCACCAGCAGCCTGCCGAGGGCCGCCAGCCACCAGGCATGCGTGGCCGCCGCCAGCGCCAGCGCGATGACGATACAGACGATGGATTTCAGGAAAAGAGAGGGGCGCCGCGCCACGGACTACTTCTCGTCCGCGGAATTCTTCTGGTCGAGATGGCCGACCGTCTTCAGCCGTTGATAGAGCCGCTCGACTTCTGCTTCGTCCTCCGGCAGCAGCATCCGGTAGCGCGGCGGCGGGATTTGCCTGCGGTCCCCGCCGGGCGCCAGGACTTCACCCCAGAACTGGCGGTATGGAACGCCGTCGATGAGCGCGTCGCGGGAAAGCCGGCGCAGATGCCGCAGCAGGCTGTTGCACGAATCCAGGTCGCCGGGGTAGACCACCATCATGCGCGAGTCGTCGAACAGCGTGATGCGCACGATCAGGGGCGACAGCCAGTTTCCCGGACGATCCAGACGCCGGATATCCATCCACGGCACAATGCGCTTGCCCACCGCCAGGTATCCTTCGTGGATCTCGACGGCGGGTTGGAAGGCCAGCGCCAGGAGCAGCACGGCGCTGAGGAAAAACAGGGCGGCGGGAATGAATGCGGGCGCCCAGTCCAGCCCCAGCCAGACCGAGAAGCCTGCCAGTCCGACGGCTACGATTCCGAAGGTTAAATAATGCCGCGCGGGCGTGTACCGAGTCATTCTTCAAACCCGTCCACTTCTAGACTACTCCCGCAACGCACGCCCGTCAATCCATTCGTAAGAGCCGTGCGCCACGCCAACCGTAGTGCGCTCCACTCCAGACCGTCAGCGCCAGCGTGGGCCAGATCAAGGCGGCGGATAATGCGGCCAGAAACGTTGATCCGAAAGCGTCGCGGCCCAGAAAAGCCACCGCCGTGAGGATCTGAAGAAAAGTACTGGCCTTGCCCCAAATACTGGGCGGAAACGCACGTAATTTCGTCGTCAGGAGCGCCACGGCCGAGGCTGCAAGAATTAACAGGTCGCGTCCGAAGATCACGCCGACCAGCCACCAGGGTACGCTGCCGGCCAGCGCCAGCGCCAGGTAAACACCGGTCAACAGTAGCTTGTCGGCGATGGGATCGAGGAACGCGCCAGCCGCCGTGGCGGCGCCGAACTGGCGCGCGAGGTAGCCGTCGATTACGTCGGTGGCCGCGGCCACCGCAAAGATGGCCAGAGCCGCGAAGGCGCGGCGATTCAATATGGCGCAAACGATGACCGGGGCCAGCAGCAGCCGGGCAAGCGTGAAGAGATTGGGCAGCGTAAGCCAGGTGCGCATCAAGTGGCGATTTTACCAGGTGACCTGCCTTGATGCTTAGACATCAAATTGTGACGGTGATATGATGTTCTTATGCGGACCACCCTCACCATCGAACCCGATGTGGCGCAGCAGATCCGCCGGCGCGTGGCGCAAAAAAAGTGCACGCTCAAGCAAGTCGTAAACGAGGCTCTGCGTGCGGGTCTGGCATCCATCGAAAAAGAACGCAGGATTCGGTTTAAAGTGGAGCCCCACTCGTTCCAGTTCAAACCCGGAATCGATCCGAACAAGCTCAATCAACTCCTGGACGACTTGGAAGCCGAAGAGTTTCTCAAGAAAATGTCCCGGTAAGCGGACGTGCTCATACCGGATATTAACATTCTCGTCTACGCCTACAATGCGGATGCGCGCGAACACGTCCGCGCGCGCGAATGGTGGGAGCGCACGCTCACGCAATCCCGCCCGGTCGGCATGCCCTGGATAACCGCCCTCGGATTCATTCGAATCAGCACTCACCGGTCGATACTGAATGCTCCCATGTTCCCCAAAGACGCGATCCGCACGGTCCGCGCATGGCTGGACGTTCCGCGGGTGCAGATACTCACGCCTGGCGACCGCCACGCTGAAATCCTATTCGGTCTGCTGGATCGGCTGGGAACCGCCGGGAACCTGACAACGGACGCACACTTGGCGGCGCTCGCCATCGAATACCAGGCGGAGTTAGTGTCCACGGATGCGGACTTTGCCCGGTTCCCCGGACTGCGCTGGTACAACCCGCTCCAACTCAAATAAGCGGCGCGTCCGCGCCATGCTATCTTCAAAATCGATGCCCCCCCGCCACCCTGTCCGCGTCCGGCGCGTTGACGAATGCACCACTCTCGACGAGATTTTCCGGCACTGTCTGCCGGCCTTCGGCGGCGCTTATCTGCGGCGCATCTACACCATTCTCGACCGTGCCATCGGCGAGGGTTGCCCGCTGACGTTGTCCATCTCCGGCCCGGTCACCGTCTCGGGCCAACACCTCGCGTGGCTCATCCCGCTGCTCGAAACCGGATGGGTGGCCTACATCAGCACTACCGACGCGGTCTGCTATCACGACGGGCACCGCAGCCTCGACGCGCATAAGGACGATCCCATTCACGAAGTGCCGATCCACAGCGACGACGCCGCGCTACGCGAGCAAGGCACCATCCGCGTCACCGATATGGCGTTCGACGAGGCCGTGCTGCTCGATCAGGACCGCTTTCTGAGCGCCTGCCTCGCGCGCCCAGAATTTCAAAAGAAGATGACCGGCACCGAACTGCGTTATCGTCTGGGCGCGTATTACGCCGCGCAGGAGCGGCGCAACGAGGTGTCCACGGGGCTGCTGGCCACCTGCAATCGCCTCGCGATCCCCGTGCTGGTGGGCGCCCCGGCCGATGGCAGCATTTTTCTGAATTCGATGAAGCTGTGGGCCATGCGCAACGCCGGCATCGTACCGGAGTATGCGTTCGACCTGGACCTGCATGCCGAAGTGTTCGAGGCCTGCGCCTATCACCGCTGGGGATTGTTCGAGAGTCCGGCGCGCGCCCTGGCCACGCTGATTCTGGGCGGCGGCGTGCCGAAGAATTACAACCTGCAGCCGGAGCCGGCTCTCGGCCAGGTGCTGGGTCTGCCGAACGTGCGCGGCTACCAATTCGACGTGCAGATCGTGACCGCGCCGGTTACCGACGGCTCGCTATCCTCCTGCCCGCCCGCCGAAGCTGTAACTTGGGGCAAGGTGGATAAGGACACCTATCTGCAAACCACGGAGAGCATGCAGGCGGATTATTCGATGGTGATGCCGTTCCTGGTGAAAGCGCTATTGGACAATCACGCAAAGCGCGAGGGCTATCGCCTGTACGAAAAGCGCGAAGCCCTCTGCGAAAAGCTGCGCGAGGATGTGCGCGCCAATCGCGACTGGCTGCTGCGCAGCGTAGACTACCCGCTGGCACAGTGACGTGGCGCAGGCCGAAGGCGCTAATACCTGGATTGGCAGCGGATGCTGGTTTTCCCATATCTTTTGGCGTACCCTGAAAGAAGGAGCGTAGATCATGGCGAGCCTCGATTGGTCACAATGCCCAGCCGTGGAGAGCATCCCCGGCAAGCGTAGCGGCGCTTGGGTGTTCCGGGACACCCGGACGCCGGTTTCGGTGGTGTTTGAAAATCTGGAAGCGGGAGCGACTATCGGCGAGGTGATGGACTGGTTTCACGTCACCCGGGAACAGGTGGCAGCGGTGATGGAATTCGCGGCGCGGAGTCTTGACACGCCGCCTGTAGTGCAACCCCCCGCCCAGACGGCGGATGCTCATCCTCTTCGATAACGGAACCCCTGCCCCGCTTCGCTATGCCCTCAAAGGTCATGTCGTCGTGGAAGCAATCGAACGTGGATGAGACAGGCTTGTTAACGGCGAACTGATAGCGGTCGCCGAGGCCGCAGGCTTTGAGGTTTTGCTGACGACCGACAAAAACATTCGGTACCAGCAAAACCTGACGGGCCGTAAAATCGCTTTTGTGGTTCTCGGAAACCAGCAATGGCCGACCTTGCGCCGATAAGTTGAAAAGGTCGTTGCTGCGGTGAACGCGGCCACCCCGGGCACCTGCACCGAAGTGGACATCCCTTTCAGGTAAACCCCCGCCGTGTTTCAACGAAAGGCTAGGTTTCGGGATGGATTATCTGGACTACCACTGACAAGGAGACGGAACCATGCCTGTGAAGAATCCCCCTCACCCCGGAGGTTTTGTATTCCGCCAGTGCATTGGGCCCTTGGGCTTAAGCATCACGGCAGCCGCTCCCGCGCTAGGAGTGACGCGCACCACATTATCGGAACTGGTGAACGAGAAGCGCGGCATATCCCCCGAGATGGCCGTCAGGCTGTCCAAGGTCTCGGCGGCAGCGCCGAAAGCTGGCTTGTGCAACAGGCGCAGTATGATCTTGCCCATGTCCCGGCCGACCGAATGAAGCTGAAACGGCTGGAACTGGTTTAAGGCTCAGCCGATCGCGAGGTTGAAGATGAAGCTGTCCGGATTGCCAACGGATGCTGGTATTCCTGTATCTCTTGGCGTACTCTGAAAGAAGGAGCGTGGATCATGGCGAGCCTCGATTGGTCACAATGCCCCGCCGTGGAGAGCATCCCCGGCAAGGTCAGCGGCGCATGGGTGTTCAAGGACACGCGGATGCCGGTTTCCATTGTGTTTGAAAACCTCGAAGCCGGGGCCACCATCGACGAAATCATGGAGTGGTTCCACCTGACGCGGGAACAGATTGTGACCGTACTGGAATTTGCCGCGCGAAGCCTCGACCCATTGCCAGCCCCGCGGCACGACACGACATCAACGGTAAATGCTTATCCTGCTTGACCACAGCACGCCAGCCCCGCTGCGATACGCATTGAAAGGTCATGTGGTCGTCGAAGCGGTTGAGCGTGGATGGGAGAGGCGCTCGCAAACGGCGCTCTGCTCGATGCCGCCGAGGCGGCCGGCTTCGGACTGTTTGTGACCGCCGACAAAAACATCCGGTATCAGCAGAATTTGGTGAGCCGGAAACTTTCCATCGTCGTTCTCGGAAATGCGCAGTGGCCTGTCTTGCGCCAATACGTTGAAAGGGTCGTTGCTGCGGTGAACGCGGCCACTCCGGGCAGCTACACCGAAGTGGACATCCCTTTCAGGTAAATCCCCGCCGAGTTTCATAAAGGGTCCTTTTCGCCCCGCCCGGTTAAACAGAATTGTTCAGAGACGCGCCCTTGGAGAAGGTAAGCTTCACGACATTCTTGTAGGATTCGCCAGTGCAGATGATGCCGTCGTGCGACCAAATCGGAGTGCCCATCCACTTCCACTCCTCGACGACGTCCGGGTCTGCTTCCTTGATGAGCTTGCGCATTCTGCTGAGGGTTTCCCCGCGCCAGTCCCCGAGTTCGGCGATTCTTTTCGAGATGAGCTCCGATGCCGACTGGCCTTGGCTCGCGCCCGACTTTTTCATGTTCTCATCCTAGAGGTTCCAGATATATTTCATTTGCAAGACAGTGGAGGATAGTCATGTAAGACTTACCTTTTCGAGGGGTTGGGCATTAATAGCCTTATTTGAGGTACATCGCTTTGCTCCGGCCACATGGAGGCAATATCAGCATTTTGCAAAAAGAAAAGGCTGCGGCTCAAAATATTATACTCAACTTCCGCACCGACTTCATGGGCCACGTCTGCAAGCTTTTATTGACTTTCTTTTTTGTCCCGAAACCTACCCCTTCTGAGACATTGCCACATCCGGAATTATCCCGACAACCGAGGCTGCATTCAAGCCGCATCGATCCCCGCACCCGCGCGCCTTCACCCTCGCATGGCCCGTCCACGAATGCCCTGCCGCTCTGGCTCAGATCCTCCTGCCGAAGCACGGCTGTTCCTTTTCGAGAAACGAGGAGGGCAGAGCGCCGTGTCCCACGAGCTTGAAACGTGCCGAAATCCTTACACCAGGCATCATCCGGCACTTCCGGATTGCCTCGGATCCAATCCATCAGCTTGAGCAAGTCCTCTTTGGACAATTGCCTTAACCGCAGCCGCTCCTCGAGGTGTCCCCGCACACCCCGGGGAAGCGAGTGCCAATCAATGTGGGGCACGGTCGCGGCCCTGGCTAGTCCGGATACTCCACGCCGAAGACGGTTTTCTCGATCTCCTTCCACTGCCGGTGCGTCCTGGCGCCGTCCGGTTCGCGCTGAAACTGGTCGACCATTTGCCCCAGTTTCCGCCTTTGGACGTCGGCAATCCGCTCGACTAGCGCCTCGGCCGACTCAAGCATAGAGACCATCTGCTCGCTCTTCAGGTTCTCCAGTGCCTCATTGAGCTTCTGGCTTCCTAAGGACTGAACCGCCTCAACGATGGAATCGACCGGTATCGACATGGAACCGTCTTCCTCAAGGTGGCCCATTTGTAGAGTCTTGTCACCGAAGCGGCCTCTCATGCGCTGAACTTCGGCGGGACTGAGGGTGACGTGGTCCGTCGACAACTCTTCGAGGAATTGCACGAAAGCAAGCATGTCGATATGCGCCGCGCCGCGGTACCGGGCGGCCCTCCTCGCTTCAGTATAGCCGCTGCCCGGGCTGAGCTGAAAGCTGATCGCTGAAAGCTGAAAGCTTGGTGCCGCTGAAAGCTGAAAGCTTGGTGCCGCTGAAAGCTGAAAGCTTGGTGCTAATATAATCTCTCCAATCCGCCCTATGGACCACATTCTCTCCATCGTCCTCTTCACGCCATTGGCCGGCCTCCTGGTCCTGCTGTTCCTGCCTTCGTCGAACCCGCGCCTGATCAAGCTATGGGCCAATGCCGCATCGTTTATTGGATTCCTGGTCTCCCTGCCGCTGGTCTTCCAGTTCGATCGCACCCGGACGTGGGCCTTCGAGGAGCAGGCCTCCTGGATTCCCAGCATTGGCGCTTCCTACCATCTCGGCATCGACGGGCTCGGCCTCCTGCTCGTGATGCTCACCACCGTGCTGGGCTTCCTCTCCATCCTGTCGAGTTGGAGCGCCATCGAGACCCGGCTCAAGGAATACTACGCGTTCTTCCTGCTGCTGCAGACCGCCATGCTGGGCGTGTTCATGTCGCTCGACCTGCTGCTGTTCTTCGTTTTCTGGGAAAGCGTGCTGGTGCCGATGTACTTCATCATCGCCATCTGGGGCGGCCAGCGGCGCGCTTATGCGGCCATCAAGTTCATCATTTATACGTTAATCGGCTCGGTGCTGATGTTCCTCGGCATCCTGACGCTCTACGTCCAGCACAACCAGCAATTCCAGTTCTATTCCTTCGACCTGGCCGAGCTGATGCGCACCAGCCTCTCGCCCACCCTGCAATGGTGGGTCTTCTGGGCGTTCTTCGTGGGTTTCGCCGTGAAGGTTCCCATGTTCCCGTTCCACACCTGGCTGCCGGACGCCCATACCGAAGCCCCCACGGCCGGTTCGGTGATCCTGGCCAGCGTCCTGCTGAAGATGGGGACTTACGGATTCCTGCGCTTCTCTCTGCCCCTGCTGCCGGAATCCGCTAAGAATCCGACGATCGTGAACATCATGGCGGTGCTCTCCATCATCGCCATCGTCTACGGCGCGGCAGTTTGTCTGATGCAGAAGGATTGGAAGAAGCTGATCGCTTACTCGTCGGTCAGTCACCTGGGGTTCTGCACGTTGGGGATCTTCGCGCTGAATCCCGCTGGCATCTCCGGGTCGATCATCCAGCAGGTCAACCACGGCATCTCCACCGGCATGCTCTTCCTGATTGTAGGGGTGGTCTACGAGCGGCGGCACACGCGCGAGATCTCCGAATACGGCGGGTTGATGAAGGTGATGCCGGTGTTCACCATCGTGTTCCTGATCGCGTCGCTCAGCTCACTTGGTATGCCGGCGCTCAACGGCTTCATCGGCGAGATTACCATCCTGCAAGGCGCTTATCAAATGTCCATCAATTGGGCCTTCTGGGGCGTGGTGGGAATTGCGCTGGGCGCCGCGTACCTGATCTGGCTGTTCCAGCGGACGATGTTGGGCGAAGTGTCGGAGAAGAACCTCAAGCTGCGCGACCTGTCCTGGCGCGAGATCGCCGTCTTCGCGCCGTTGCTGATCTGGGCCTTTTGGATCGGCCTGAATCCGCAGCCCTACTTCGGCGTGCTGGAGCGGCCGGTGGCGCAGATCGTGGAGCGCGTCCGGCCGGGGTATTACGCGGCGCATCATTTGGCTAATCCGTTGGCCCAGACCAGTGCGCGGGCAGGCTTGGGGCGCTAAAGACCGCTTGCTTACGCGCGCGGCTCAGCAGGGCCGCGAAGTTACCGAGCCGCGACCGTTAGGGAGCGGTCGCTGCCCGGCGTCTTGTAGGCCCCGTCTTTGTGCGAGAAGTAACCGGTGACCTCGATCCCGTCCACTTTGCCATGCAGTCCCGAGGCGATGTCGCAAATCTCCGCGCCCTCGAACACATAGCCAGAGGGCGGCTCCGGATCGGTGCAGGCCTCCAGCAGCTCGTGTGAGAGTGTCCAAGTCAGATTGTCCAGGGCCGTCACATCGACTCCCTTTATCTCGTTCTGAAGTGCCCAGGCGTAGCGAACGGGCACGCGCGCACCCCCGCGATCGCCGCCGGGGATTTCGAGATAGAAGTAGTTGTGGCTGCCGCTGACCCCGAGAGTTGCGCTCCTCGCTCCGGGCGCCGCCACGATCAGATACAGCAGGTTGGCATCCTGGCGCGGGTCTGGCACCTTGCCGGCCAGGATCAGGTCGTTGAGCCCGCCAGCGATGGCGCTGCGCTGCGGGGTTGTCAGAACTCGCTCGGCGTCCTCCATCTCGGTTTTGCTTCCGTCGGGATTAGCGACGGATTTTAAAAACTGCGGGGGGTTCACGCCATACTCCGCCAAGGCGGACTTGACGAAGGCTAACTTAATGAGTCGCTGAACCGTGGCGTCGACCTGTGGATCGATGGTCGGGCCACCCCAGTAAATCACGACGACGTGCGGGTCCGCAAGCACGTTAGGCTTCTTGTTCTGCAAGATCGCGAAGGCGTGTTTATTCGGCGGCGGCTGCACCGTGATCGCGCCCTTTTTCTGTACGACGACAGGCGCGCAGTCGAACGGGTGAACCTGGTTGTGCAACAGGCCGTACCTGACCGCCTCCGAGTGGTTACACAACGCCAGCTTTTCAGGCTCGGGTAATCCAGGAATCGGGGCGCCGGGATCAATATCCGCAAAAAGGGCTCCGCCGGAATTACCGGGCGGAAGCATCGTGAGACTCGGGTCGCCTCCCACACTATTCAAAAGCACGTTGAAAGGCAATGGAGCGGTAGGAGAATCCTTTCCTGTTTCCAAGGGACGGAAAGTCCAAGGCTCCGCGAAGATATGCAGATTGACCGCCTGGCTGGTTCCGTCGCTCACGATCTCGGGAAGCCACTTGAAATCGTGGTCGGCATTGGTCAGCAGCCTCGCCGCACTTAAGTCGTCGCAGTCGTACGACAGCACACTGAGGGTCGACAGCCGCTTCATTCCCGCAACACGCAGGTCGTCCGGTTTTTCAAAAGTGTCTGCCGGAGATACTGGAATGTAATTCGCCGAGAAAATTCCCTTGGGTGGCGGCAAGCGGAATCGCCGGAGTTCCTTCGCGTCCAAGTGCGGCAACGGGCCCTCTATAATGATGTTGACGTTAGGATCAAAGCGCTGCTTCCCATCCCCCGCTTCCACGCCAGCAAGCTCGTATTCCTCGCCGGCCTTGAGGCTCGTCAGCCGGTCGCCGACCCATGCACCGGCTTCGTAGCGATGATCCCACTCGGAGTCGATCTTGGGCATCAATAGCTCGATCCCGCCGTCGCTGCCCACCACAAAAACTATCGTGCCGTGACACACTACGTTCAGCGTTCCGCTTGTCGCCATAACTGTTCTCCTCTTCGTTTTGAATCTCAGTTACTGCCGAAGACCTCTAAGCCCGCCCAATAATACGGCTGGGCATACCTGCTGTCGGAGCGAACGGCAGCCGCGGCTTTGCGCAACGATTCGGCTACCCCAGACCCCGACAACAGAGACTCATAGAACTTGTCGACGAGCATCTGAGTGCCAGCCGAGTCCAAGTCCCACAGCCCGGCTACTACATCCGCAGCTCCCGCGTGCAAAAAAGCCCGCACCAGGCTCTGGGGGTCGCCCGGACCGCCACGCTCGCCGGCCGCGGTGGAGCAGCCCGCCAGCACTACCAGACTGCAACGCGAGAGATCCAGATCCTGGATATCCGCGGCCCGCAGCAGCGCCGGCCCTCCCGCCGCTCCTCTCAGCAGAAGCCCACCTCCCTCTCCGCCGTAGCCGTGTCCCGTGAAATGGAACAATTGGGCCTGGGCAAGCCGCTCCCGAACCTCGCTCAGAACGGCCGAGCGCCCCATCAAAGGAATAGAACGACTGAAGAGCCCAGAAACCTTTTCAGCCTCAGCCAGGGCATTTGGGAGAGGGACAAGGCCCTCCTGACCCGAAAACGCAGGCGCGCCCACCACCAGCGCCTGGCTATCAGACGCCACCGGCGCAGCAGCCGCGCCGCCAGACGCCCCGGCGCGGATCCTCAGCGCGAAGTCTTCCGACCAGTAATGCCCATTTTGCCGCACCAGTGCAAGCCACGGTACCTGCCCGACTGGCCCGTCGGTCTCCACGATCAGCGTGCGCGACCCGTCCAACTGGCCATCCCATGAACCTAACAACTGCTGCGAGAGTTCTTTTGCATCCGCGCGCAGCACCGCCGCCGGGGATCCTTCGCTGGCACAGCCGCGCGCGAGCCGGCTGACAGCCGCATACAGCAACTCCGGCGGCTTGATCCAACGGAAGTCAAGTCCGTGATCGGTCTCCAACCAGACAGCCACTCCTGACGGCAGCTCGACGAAGGACAGCCGGGCTTCACCGGGCGGCACCGCGTCTTGGGCGCCAGCTATCGCATTGCCACGGGCGAACAAACGAGCTCTATATTGCGACCACAACGCTCGGGTCTGCCGCCGGTCCGCCCCGGTCTTGATCTCGCACTCCACCAAGCCCCGATAAATGCTGGCCATAGCACCCGACCAAAGCACTCGATCCTCCGCCGCTGTGCGCGACCAGCTATTTTCTCCGATTTGGCGTGCTTCCTCGAAGAGCTTCCTGGATTCCGCATATTCGCCGCGCCGCAGGCGCAAGCGTCCCAACTCGGCGGCGAACTGCAATCTCAACAGGTTGTTGCCCCGTTCCGCCGCGGTTTGAACGTCCAGCAGGCGGGAGAGCGCCTTGTCCATTTGGCCGTGGGTGGTCTCCACGGCGGCCAAAAGGATGTTGGGCATCGTTTGGGAACGTAACTGCGGATCGATCTCAACCGATTGCTGCAGATCGCGGTCGGCGTCTTCCTCGAAACCAGCTCCGAGCTCCGCCATGCCGAGTTGCCATAGAGTTGGGCCGTAGACATACTTATTCCCCAGGCTCTGCAGGATCTTATCGATTGAGGCCAACTCCCGTGTCCAAGCAACGGCTGAGTGAGTGGCGTGGCTTCGCTGGGCAAGCTGCGATAGGTTGGAATAGAACTGGTGGGCCCGCAACAGCGGATACTTGCCGGCCCAGTATCGCGCCAGGCCGCTGAAATTCTCCCGCCACGCTGCGGCTCCATTTCCTATTAGTGCATGCCGGCTGGCGTTCAGCCCGGCAGCCCGCGAAAAAAGCACGGGATAGTTGTCGCTGGACGCCCTTTCAAGCGCCGTGCGTTCTATTACATCCGCGCGCTCGAGTTCGCCCATCGACACCGCACAACTGCCTTCTTCAAGCATTGCCTGCACGTCGAGCCAGGCGTAGGAGTGCGCTCGCAGAGACTGCAAAAGAGAGTCGGCCCCTTCCACGCATTCCCGCCCCCGGTCATCCCAGTCGAACACAAATATCTGTTCGAGCCTTGCGCACAGCGCCCCGGCCGGGCTACCCGCCGATTGAGACAGGCGCCGGGCCGCCCGAGCCTCTGCGCCCGCGGTGGAGTAATCCCCAGCCTCCCTAGCTTCCACGGCCCGCCCCAGCGCGGCAAACGCTGCGGTGGCACTTGGCGAATGCGGGGTCTTCAGCGCATCCGCCAGCCACCGGTCCCCGTGATGGGCAATCAGCCTGGCAGCCAGTCCCCTCAGCACTGCACCCGTACCGGCGTCCGCATACGCACCATAATACTCCGGCAACAAGCGCGACACCGCGACCCGCAGATACTCTTCGTCCGGAGCGTACAGGTCTCCCCCCGCCCCGGCCCGTCGCAATTCGGCGATCAGTGCGTCAGGGGTTGTGTTGCCGGCGTAGGCCCGCTGTTGCTCAAGTTTTTTTTTACGTTGTCCAGATGTGCGCGGGCCTCGCTGGCAAAGCCGCTGGTGGAGTCAAGCTTAAGGTAGGCCTCCCACGCCGCCTGCGCCACGGTAGGCGTTTGGATGTGTTCGGCGGCCAGTGCCTGGTCGAAAAGCAGAGTGGGATCGTTCGGTTTCAGCCGCAGCCCCTCCGACAAGCGCTGGAACGCCAGGTTGTACGACTCCGGATCGTCGGCCTGCGCCGCTTTCTGGTAATACGCCGCCCCCAGGTCCACCAGGATCGTCGGGTCCGCCGGGCGAAGCGAGCGGGCGCGCTCTAACTCCTCGATGGCAGCGCCTTCTTTGCCTCCAAGCAGGTCCGCCCTGCCTTCAAGCTGCAACCACCTGGGATCGTCCGGATGGGTCTCGATACCGCGCGAGATATTGGATCTCGCATCAGTTAAATCTCGCGGCTCGTTGAAGCTGGATGTCTCCGCGCCCATTCGCGTCCGCTCGCGGCCCCATTCAGCGCCCGGCACCCGCATTTCCATCTGGCGATGCTTCGTATATGCCTGCGCCAGCAGCCCCTCGGTGTGCGCTGCGCCGAGCGTCCATTGCTGGTAAGAGACGCCCCCAACCAGCGCCGCAACCGCCAGACCCGCTGCCGGCGACCACCGCAAAATCGCGAGCCATGGTTTATCGCCGGTCCGTTTGCGTTTGGTGATGCGTTCGGCCAACTCCCGGCGGCGGCGGGGATCGGCTAACCGCGCCTTGCCCGCCAATTCCTCTTCCTCACCCGTGGGAGGCTCGCTCAGATCCTGCGCGGCTTCCCGCAACACCGTGCCGCACCAGTCGCATTCCGCGGCATGCGTCAGCAGTTTGTCGGCTTCCTCGGGTTCCACCTGCCCGGGCAGCAGCAGCCGCAGCCGGTCTTCGTCGGGACAACCCCGCCTCCGTTGCGGCCGCCGGTGTGCCAGCGCCCCAGCCTGCAGCCGCTCGATTAGGTCTCCGCTACCTCTATCCCCAGTTTTCATACTCATCCTAAGAAACGACTCCACCGCGCTATTGCCTTTCGCCGTTCTCGAAAGCATCTCGAACCAATTGATTCAAACGCACGATTACGCTCTCCACGCCCTTAATAGTCAGCTTGAGACTGGAAATCGCGGCAATTTCTTTCGCCGACATCCCCTGCCGGTAGTAAAGCCAGAAAATCTGGCGATCTCTCTCGCTGATGGGCGGCTTCTTCAGCAAGTCGTCGATATCGCGAAGCAGCAGCCGCCATTCCGCTCCGTCCTTCCCAGCCACATCATGCGGCAAAGGGGATTGCTCCGGATGCTTGCCTAGCTTCGATTTGAAGTGATCGTGCACCACATTTGCCGCAATCACCCTCAAATAGCCGTACACTGCGCCCGGATACCGGGGCTTGAATTCGCGCAGCACTCTTGCCCGGTTGGCGCTGAATTTAAGATAAACCTCTTGCGCCAGATCGTCACTCAAGCCGGCGCGATCGAATCCATACCGCCGGATGGTGCGCACAACGGTGGCCACGATCAGGGGATTGAACCGGCGCAGGAATCTCTCCCAGGCTTGGGTGTTGCGCAGGTCGGCACATTCGCTTAGCAAGGCTTCGGGCGATTCTTCCCCGGCGGGCGGCGCCCACGGATCATCCACCGCCTCAAGGGTGAGTCCACCCCGGTCCTCGCCGACAGTTTCCTCGCTAGACATGTGTGCTATCTAGAATAACGACTCGGCTGGACTATTCCCTTTTGCCCGGGTCGAGATTTTCCTGAATCAGACGCTTCAGGCGCGACAAAGCGCTCTCTACGCCCTTGACGGTCAGTCCCATGCCGGGTATCGCGGCGATCTCCTTGGCCGTCATCCCCTGCAGGTGGTGGAGCCCGAAGATCTGGCAATCCCTCGCGGTGGCATGCTTCCGGAGCAGATCGCCGACCGCCGCCTTGAGCGCCAGCCATTCCGTTTTGTCCGGCGCCGCAAGATCGGGCGGGTCCGCCGGGAGCTCCTGCATATGACGAAAGTCTTTCTTTTTGCAGTAGTCATGAGTCACGCGTATGGCGATAACCTGCACGTAACAAAATGCCGATCCCGGATGCCGCGGCACGAACTCGCGCAGCGCTTTTGCTTTGTGCGAGCTGAGTCTTAGGTAGGTCTCCTGCACCAGATCGTCGCACAGGCCGCGGTGAAACTGCGTATACCGCCGGCCGGTCCGCAGCACGGCGGCGTATATCGCGGCGTGGAAGCGGCGGATGAACTCGTCCCAAGCGACGGCGTCGCGCAAGTCCGCGCACACGCGTAGCAATTCCTCCGGCGTTAAGTCGCAATAATGGTTGGCCAGTGCAGGAGATCTTAACACGTCCGGAATGCTGGACACAAATCCCTCGACAACCCTGTCTACGAAGGGAATTCACCGCAGGTTTCGATTTATTATATGAGACCCGGCGAAGAGGATAGCACGAGCGGCGCGGCAACACCTGCCCACTCCGACTGGCTACCCATCACGGGAAGGAGATGCTGTCATGCATATGGATGTAAGGTGTCGTGTGCCCCGGCCGCGGCGTTGCGCGCAACCCTCTCAGATCGCAAGGCGCACGGGCCATGACGCGGGCACGTGGCACCTGTCCCGCTGCAACGCCAAGGCTCCCCGCGAGGCTGCCGCCGGGCAGCCGGGAAAGGATCGCCATGAACTTTGACGCCGGCTTCGTAACCAGATTGAAACAGCGCGATCCGGACACGTGCACGTT
This sequence comes from Bryobacterales bacterium, assembly GCA_003132865.1. The sequence goes on along the minus strand of PKYZ01000613.1, from coordinate 9,106 downwards.
TCTGGTATCCTCGCTTACGCCCGCGCTCGAAGCCAGACTGCGCTACAAGCTTCGAGACCACGACGCCATCGAGGACATTCGCAACGAAACCTTCTACCGGGTATTCTGCCTGGTGGACGGCGGACGCGTCCGCGAACCGGAGCAGTTGGGCGCGTTCGTGCGCGGCGTATGCGACCGGGTGGCCCTGGAAGCCCGCCGCAAGGCCCACGCCACAGAATCCTTGCCCGGCTTCGGCATGGAACCGCCCGACTGCCAGCCCCATCTCGATCAACTCCTGGTGGACGAAGAGCGCAGATCCCTGGTGTGGCGTGAAATCATGAAGTTGTCCGAGGCGGATCGCAGGCTCATCGTGGAACTACACTGCGAAGAGCGCGACCGGCGTGAGATGGCCCGCGATCGAGGTATCAGCACAACCGGTCTGAACGTCCGCCTGTGCCGTGCGCTGAAGCGTCTCCGGGCACAGGTTTTGCCGCAGGAGCCAGCCGTACAACCGGCATGCCGGCCTAGAGCACGTGGCGCACGCACTCTTGCGTGCCGCGTCCCCACTCATGGGGACGCCTGCTCCCCAAACAGGTGGGCTACCATGGCAGCATGAGTGGTCCAAAAACGAAGGCTGCCCGTGGGTGCTGAAGCGGCGCCCGATATCTCGGTGGCCGTCGTCAATTGGAACCGGCGCGAATACCTGCGGGCCTGCCTGACATCGCTGGCCGGCCAGCGCGGCGCCAACTTCGAAGTGATCGTAGTGGACAACGGCTCGAGCGACGGCTCGGCCGACATGGCGCGTTCGGAATTCGGCGTGCGCGTAATCGCCAACGCGGCTAATCTGGGTTTCTGCGCCGCGAACAATCAGGCCTTCGCTGCCGCGCGCGGCGAGTTCATCGCTCTACTGAACAACGATGCGGAGGGCGCGCCGGACTTTCTCGCCGACCTGCGGCGCGCCTTCGACGCGGCGCCGGATATCGGCATGGCCGCCGCCAAAGTGCTGGTCTGGGAAGATCCCCGCCGCATCGGCCGCATTGACCGCATTGATAAGGTCGGGCACCTGATTTATCCCGACGGCCAGAACCGCGGCCGCGGCACCGGCGAAATCGATCGGGGCCAATACGACCGCGTCGCAGAGTGTCTGTGGCCGGATGGCTGCGCCGCCATGTACCGGCGAACCATGCTGGAAGCGATCGGCGGATTCGACGAAGACTTCTTCATGTTCGCCGACGACGCGGAACTCGGCCTGCGCGGGCGCATCGCGGGCTGGCGCTGCCTGTACATGCCCGGCGCGGTAGTGCGGCACCATCGCGGTGCCAGCCTGGATGCGGGTTCTACCAGGCGCATCTTCCTGATCGAGCGCAACCGCGTGCTGCTGGCCGCGAAGCTGTTCCCTTGGAGCTTGTTGCTGCTGAACCCGTATTACTTCGCGCTGCGCCTCGCCGGCGGCCTCGCTGCTGCTGCCGGCGGGAAAGGCGAGATGGCGCGCTTCCCCGGCTTCGCCAACAAACTGCGGCTGGCGTGGACGATTCTCCGCGCGGATCTGGCCGCCCTGCGCCTGCTCCCGCGCATGCTCCGCAACCGCCGTGAGGTGCGGCGTATCGCCAAACTCACACCCGCTGAAATCCGCCGCCTGATTCTCGAAAACCGGATTCCGGTGCGAGCGCTAGTTGAGAAATCCAACTAGGACTTCTGACTCCTGGCTTCTGTCTAGTGGCGTTTATTCAGCCGGCCAACACGCGTTGACCCACATTTCCAGGGTTGTGTCGTGCCAAGTCGGCGTTGGCCCGCTCAGGTACGGCCGCATCTCGCTCCGATAGCGCTCGATTAGCGTTTCCCACTGCAGAAACCCAGCCCGCGCCAAGTACATCACATCCTGCAAATCACGATCGATACTGCGCTCCAGCTTTGTCAACGCCAGGTCGTGTGCTTCGAGTGCCCAGAGCTTCAGCCGGCGCCAGAACGGGAAAATGTGAATCAATCGCGACTATAGCTGTCCGGATAGCTGGTGACCCCAGCACTTTCGAGATATACGCGATACTTTCGGTAGAGTGGAGATCCTTTCCCCGCCAGGGCCTCGATCTCATTCGTCGCCTGTACCGGAACCACACCCAGGACATCCAAATCCGCCGTCTCTCTCGCGCAGCCGTAGTACTGGCTCACGACGAAACCGCCCATGCAATGAACGTCAACGTCTTCCCTCAACTGCGCATCCAGGTCCGACAGAAACGAAAACCACGTCGCCGCGGGACGCTCATTCGGCATGGACCAGATCCTCGGCGCGCAGTCGCGCCACAACATTCCAGTGTGACGCCTCCGGCGAGCGGTTCTGGCGCATCCACCGCCGGGTGGTCTCGGGCATGGAATCCCAGCAGAAGGTCGCCTCCGCCAGCAAGCGAGCCGCCTCCAGTTCGGACTTCGCCCGCGCCATCGGCTCGGTCCCCGTTCCCGCCAATTCTTTNNTCGGCGTATTGCCGCGCGACCCACGGAAGGGCCTCGCACACGCGGGCGTCGAGGTCCGGCTGCCGTAACGCTTGTAGAAGCAAGCTTCCCGGAGTCGCACGACGGCGGGATGCGCCCACATGCCGAAAGCCAGGATAGCCCAGCGCGCTCAATTGCGGCCGGAATGACCTTTCGGTCTGCGAAGCCTGCGGCTCCCGTGAGTTTCCCAGTGCCTGTAACCGGCTCCTGAGATCCTTTGTCAGTGGCCGGCTTCCAGTTTCCAGCAAGGACAGATACGTCTGAGACACGCCGAGCATCTCGGCCGCTTCCACCTGAGTGAGGCCCCGTGTGTTACGCCAGCCATGCAGATCAATCGCCATGATTCCCCAATTCTACCATGTAATATTACAAACGGGAGTCGCGCNNCTGACTTCTGACTCCTGACTTCTGCTTTACTGAATCACCTCCCGGCCTACGGCCGTGTTCAATTGACTGGCGGCGCTCAAATACGATGCCACCAAATTAATGTAGGCTACCTGCGTGGCACGGTAGTCTCGTTGCGCATCCAGGTAGTCCAGCAGCGCCGCCTGGCCGCGCTGGTAAGCAAACGAGATGGCGTCCCGAATCCGTGTGGCCGTCTCCAGATAACCGTCCGTACCCTTATAGGGCAGCAATAGATTCACCGAGCTAACCACCGTGACGTAGGCCGAATCGACGTCGCTGAATACCTGCGCCTCCGCGGCGTCCTTTTGCCGCTGCGCATGGGAGATGTCGATTTGCGTGCGCTCCTTCTCCCCCTGGTTTTTGTCGAAGATGCGCAGCGGAATGTTTACGCTGAATCCTACATAAATCGTGATGGGAGGGTTGCGCCCCAGATCCATGCCGAAGGTGGGATCCGTGGAGCCATTCGACACGGCGAGTTTGTGGTCGGTCTCGGCTTTGCCGATGGTCTCGACCGCCGCCTTCAGATCCGGTCTGGCTGCCAGCGCCGCGGAGTGAAACTCGTCGAGCGCCATGATTCGCTCCTGGAATTCGAACGGTCCGGCCACGTCGAATCGATCCACCGGCGTGCGGTCGTTGAGCAGCATCAGGAGCGTGATCTTCGCAGTTCTGGCGTTCACCAGCGCGGTCTGATAGTCGGATTCGTACTGCGCGCGCTGCAGAACCAGCCGGTCCAGGTCCACGCGCGCGATATCGCCGGATTTGAAGCGCACGCGGCTGATGGACAGCTCTTTGTCGAAATATTCCAGGTTCTCCTTGGCACTCGCCAGCAGCGCCTTGGCCTGCAACGTTTGCACGAAGGCGCTGCGCAGGCTGAAAAGCAGCGTGCGTTCCAGATCCAGTTGCTGCGATTCCGCGATGGCGGTGCCCTTCTGCGCGCTCTCCAGGCGGAGTTCGCGCTTGTGCTGCCGTTCGTGTAAATAATCGAACGCGACCAGCGGGAAGACGTAGGCGAACGGACGATAGGGATTGCCGTTAAAGGGCTGCAACTGATCGAGGCTCGCGGTGAGGTTCGGGTTCGGCCGCAGATACGCGGTGATCTCGTCCGCCTTGGATTCCTGGATATTCAGCACGCCCGCGCGCAGGTTGGGGTTGTCCGCCTCGAACTTGTCTTTCACCTGCTGCCACGTCAACGAAGTCTGCGCGGAGGTCTGCGCGAATGCCCCATGGCACAGGCAACCGCCCACCAGAAACCCGATTTGTAGATGCCACATCGATCGCCGCATTTTTGCTCCATCAAACCTGCAAAGTATCGCCGTCCCGCGCCGCCAGCGCGTAGAGCACCGGCGCGAGGAAAATCGACAGGAAAAGCCGGGAGGCCAGGCCGGCTACGATCACGATGGCAAACGGCTTCTGCGAGTCGCTGCCGATGCCCGTGGACATGGCCGCCGGCAGCAGGCCGAAACAGGCCACCAGCGCCGTCATCATGATGGGGCGCAGCCGCAGCAGCGAGGCTTCCAGCGTCGCCGTCGGGATGTCCTTCCCTTCCAGGCGCAGCTTATTGATGAACGAATAAAGAATCACGCTGGTCTGCACCGCGACACCCATCAACGCCATGAAACCCAGCATCGACGAAACGCTGAAATTGGTGTGTGTAAGGCGCAGCGCCAGCAGTCCGCCGACCGGCTCCGTCACCAGCACACTGAAAAAGATGATCAGTGGGAATTTCAAGTTTCCGTATAGCGCGAACAGGATCAGCAGAATCAATAGCACGGTCAAGGGCAGAATGATCTTCATCTGCTCCTGCGATGCCAGGTACTCCTTGTATTCCCCGCCCCAATCGAATCTGTAGCCGATGGGAAGCTTCACCGCTGCGTCGACTTTCCGGCGGGCTTCGCCTACTGCGCTGGCAAGGTCGCGGCCTTCCACGCTGAACTGGACGCCGATGAACCGCGAATTCGACTCGCGATAAACGAATGAGGCGCCGCTCTCCACCTTGATCTCGCAGAACTGGCTGAGCGGCAGATATTGGCCGTCGGGCGTGGCGATGAGCAGGCTCTTGATGGCGTTCTCATCGCTGCGGAATGGCTCCTGCATGCGCACGACCAGGTCGAACTGGCGCTCCCCCTGAATCACCTGTGTGGCGGCCGTGCCGCCCATGGCGGTTTCCACCAGCGTGTTCACGTCGCTCACGTTCAGGCCGTAGCGGGCCAGCTTGGCGCGGTCCGGGGTAATCACCAGGCTGGGTTGGCCGAGCTCCCGCACCACCGTGATCCCGGTGATACCCGGAACCTTGGCGATAATGTTCTTCACCTGAACTGCCTTGTCTTCGAGCGTAGTCAGGTCCGGGCCGAAAATCTTCACGGCCAGCGAACTCTTCAACCCGGTTTCGGCCTCGTCCACCGCGTCCTCGGCCGGTTGCGTGTAGTTGAAGATGATGCCGGGAAACGCCGCCAGCTTCTGCTGGATGGCTTTAGTCAACTCGGGCTTGGTACTGATGCTGCCATGCCATGCGCTGTCGTTGTAGGGTTTCAGGCCCACATAGAATTCGTTGTTGAAGAAGCCTGTCACATCTGTGCCGTCGTCGGGCCGTCCCAGTTCGTTGGCAACGGTGGTCACCTGCGGGAAGTTCCGCAGGATATTCCGAATCTGCGGCGAGAGCTTGGAAGCCTCTTCGAAGGAAATNNGGCATGAACTCGCCGCCGATGGATGGAATCAGCAGCAGCGACGCGGCGAAGATCGCCAGGATGACGGCCACGGTGATCAACCGGTTGTGCAGGCACCAGCCCAGCATTCGCCCGTACAAGCCGCGAATCGCCTCGTAGAGCCGCGCCCGCGGTTCGTGCACGTGCTTCCGCAGAAAGAAGGAGCACAGCACGGGGAGCAGCGTCAGGGCGCAGAGCAGCGCGCCCAACAGCGCGAAGGACATGGTGTCCGCCATGGGCTGGAACAGCCGGCCCGATGGCCCCGTGAGCACATAAATCGGCAGATACCCGGCGATGATCACCGCAATCGCGTAGAAGATCGGCCGCTCCACATCGTGCGCCGCCGCCCGGATCACCTCGATGAAGTGAAGGTGCTGCAGTCCCCTCGCCTCGCCGGAATCGTCTTGATGCCGGGCCGCCAGCTCGCGGAAAATATTCTCCACCATCACCACCGAGCCGTCCACGATGATGCCGAAGTCGATAGCGCCGATGGACAGCAGATTCGCCGGAATATGCCTCCAATCCAAACAGATGAACGAGAACATCAGCGCAAACGGAATGGTCACCGCCACGATCAACGCCGTCCGCACGCTGAACAAAAACAGGCCCAAAATCACGAGCACCAGCAGCATGCCGCGCAGCAGGTTGTCTTCCACTGTCTTAGTAGTCTCTTCGATCAGTCCCTGCCGGTCGTAATACGGCACCACTTTCACATCGGGCGGCAACACGTGTTCGTTGAGCTCCTTGGTCATGGCTTCCACGCGCCGCAGGATTACCTGCGCCTGCTCGCCGACGCGCATCAGGATGACCCCTTCCACCGCCTCCTCCTGCCGCATGTATCCGAACTGGCCGAGCCGCGGCGCATGACCGATCTCCACCTTGGCGATGTCTTTGACATAAACCGGAATCCCGTTCTTCTCCTGCAGAATGATGTTCCCGATGTCCGCCGTATCGCGCACCAGCCCCAAGCCCCGGATGTAGTAGAATTGCCCGCCCTGGGAGTAGAATCCGCCGCCGGCGTTGGCATTGTTGTTGCCCAGTTGCTGGGTCACTTGCGGAACCGTCACGCCATATGCGAATAGTTTGTTGGGATCCAGCAGCACCTGATACTGCATGGTCGTGCCGCCGAAACCCGAGTCGTCCGCCACCCCCTGTATGGAGCGGTAATGGCGCTCCAGCACCCAATCCTCAATCACCTTCAGGTCCTGCGGCGAGCGATCCGGACTCTGCAAAACATAACGGTAGATCAGGCCGCTAGGGCTGAATAACGGCGAGATGGTGGGCTGCAGGCCGGAAGGCACCGCGGCGTTGGCCATGCGCTCAAATGCCTGCTCGCGCACGAAGTACGGATCGGCGCCGTATTCAAAATTCATCTCGATGGCGGAAAGACCGTAGAGCGAGATCGAGCGCAGCGCCTCCAGCCGCGGAATGCCGTTCATCTCGATTTCAATCGGAATGCTGACCAGCCGTTCGATTTCCTCGGCGGCGTGGCCGGGCCACTGCGTGATGATTTCCACGTGCGGCGGCGACAGATCCGGGTAGGCGTCGATCGGCAGCTTCTGGAAAGAGATAGCGCCCCAGACCATTAGGGCGAGCGAGGCGATCACGACCACAAATCGCTGCCGCAGGGCGAAGGAGACTAGTTTCGCAATCATGTTTGCGCCCTATTGAATCGCGTTGGCGAACTGCAGGAAGAGACTGCCGTCGGCCACCACAGGTTCGCCTTCCCGCAATCCGCTGGCGATCTCCACCAGTCCGTTCTGCTGCGGCCCGATGGTTACCGAACGTTGCGCAAACTTGCCGGGCGCCGCCTGCACGTACACGATCGGCTCGTTCTTGTCGTCGCGCAGCACAGCCGCCACCGGCACCACCAGAATGTTGTTCCGCCGGCTGGTATGAACGACCGCGTCGACGAACATATCCTTCTTCAGCAGGCCGCCGGGGTTGCTGGTGACGATGCGGACCGATGTAGTGCGGGTGCTGGGATCCACGAAGGACCCAATGTAGGAAATGGCGCCTCGGAAGCTTCGGTTGAGGGATGGATTGGTTTCCTCCACTGTATCGCCAGTCCTGACCGACGGCAGGTCGCGATCGAAGATGTGGCCTTGCACCCACACCGTGGAAACGTCGCTGATTTGGAAGCAGACGGTTTGTCCGGCTTCGATCAGCATGCCGGGAGAAATGAGCTTCTGCACGATCACTCCGGAGATGGGAGACCGGACGGCCAGTTCGGTGCCGATGGATGTGCCCTGCTTCTCCGCCTGGTCGATCTCCTGCGCGGTGATGCCGAAGATTCGCAGCGGCTGCAGGCTGTTCTGGACGTCGGTGGTGGCGTCGTTGTAGTCCGCAACGCTGCTTTCATAATCCTTCACGGCCACCACTCCGTGGTCCAGCATCTCCTTCATGCGGTCGACGATTCGTTTATTGAATTGCTCGCGGTTGCGGGCCTTGCGGTACGCCGCGATGGCGCTGGCCACATCGGGGCTGGAGACGTAGAGCAGCGGCTCGTCCTTCTTGACGGGCGTGCCCACATCCACCAGAATCCGGGTGATCGGGCCGTTCACCTGCGTGATGGCTTGCGTGGNNTGTGGTCCTGGTCCCAATCCACCGTGCCGGTGGTGTGGATCGCCACCCCCCAGGAGGTCTTCGCCACCTTACCGATTTTCAAATGCACCAATTGATCCTGTGGCACGGTGAAAAGGCCAGGCTGCATGTTGGACTCCGACGCGGATTTGCTTTCGGCCTTTTTCGACTCTCCGCAAGCCAGTTGGGACAGCCCCAGCGCTGCCAAGAAAGCTGCGGGGGCACATGCGGCGAATGGAAATCGCCGCATGCCAATGCACGNNTACTCTTCTCCTCTTTCAAAAAACACGGATGGACAGTGGAGGAGCTAAGCGGAGGGAGGGCCGCGTGAGGAGCTTGCGGACAATAGCACTCGGTGGGCAGGCTCGAAATCCGGAACAGGGGCCAGCCAGACCACCAGGAAAACGGGCGTCACTGTGGCCGTTACGGTGGTCTGCAGGAAGGGCAGCGGCCCTACGTGACACAGCAGGCAGCAATGGTCCGGCGCGTGGTGCGATTCTTCCAGGGAGGCCAGGGCAAGGGACTGGCCCACCAACGTCAGACACACCAGCAGAAGGACCAGCAGGGCCCTCCCGGCGAGCCGGCCGTGGCGAGCCACACGGATGCTAAAGTTGCGCGCTCTTATGGGCTTAGGTTACCAGAAATGCCGAGGCCCGCGCGGGCCCTGAGCCTGGAAGGTGAACCCGAGACGAGCTATCGCGGTTCGCGGNNGTGTGCCGCTAAGCCAGAGGTCGCCGCCTGAGCTGAAAACTTTGACGACGTTGGTCAGGTCGCATGGTCCGAGGCACACGCAGATGCTGATCTGAATGTTTTTTAGGAGGCCGCGCTTCCTCCATTCCTGTTTCAGCCACTCGACAGGCACCTCCGATTTGCCCCGGCCTACATCACCTCAACAGCATCCATAGCACACGAGGACGTGCCCGATCACCATGCGTTTCGTCTGGAGCGGGTAC
>PKYZ01000485.1 GCA_003132865.1 Bryobacterales bacterium | reverse complement strand
GCTAGAGGCGGCAGGGCCGGTGCGCCCCGGATCCCAGCAGGAAAGGACCGTGGGAACCGTCCGGCAGGATCGTTTCGCGGTCCGTGCGCGCTTGGCCGAGTTGGGTCTGCGTGAGCCCTTGGGCGGCCCGCAGATTGGCCCCGCGGAGATTGGCGCCCATAGTGGCGGCATCGTTGAAACGTGCGCCGGTAAGGTCCGCGCCTTCCAGGTCGGCGATGTTCAGGCGGGCGTTCTGAAAGCTGGATCCACAGAGCGTAGCCTTCCAAAAGGAGCTTTGGCGCAGGTCGGCCCGGTCGAAACGCGCGGAGGTTAGATCGGCTCTCCGGAATTCGCAATTCTGCACCGTCGCGGTGCTCCAGTTCGATCCGGCGGCGGATATTCCGGGCAGCTTGCAACACCGGAACACGCTGTGGTAGAGATTGGCTCCCTCAAACTCCGCCTCCGCGAAGTTACAGTCGAACACTTGGCTTGGAGCAGTTGGGCCTCGCGGAGGACGGTGCCCGCGAAGTCGCATCTCTCCATGTTCACCTCGAGCAGGTGAGCTTGCCGCAGATTGGCGCCGCGCAAGGAGGCTCGCAGAAACCGGGCTTCACTGAAGTTCGCCCCGCCCAGCAAAGCGTGTTCCAGTTTGGCATCCACCAACTCGGCTTGCGACAAATCCGCGTCGATCAGCGTCGCGTTGCTGAGGTCGGCGAACTGGAGACTCGCGCCGCTCAGATTGGCGTCGGACATGCGGGCATCGATGAAGTTCGCCGCTTTCAGGTCGGCGCGTTCAAAATTCACTTTGTCCAGAGCCGCCTCGGGCAGCACGACGCCATGCAGGCTGGCCCGCAGGCCGCCCGGGCGCCGTTCCAGCCAGGCGCGGTGAGCTTCCAGCACACGGTGCAACGCGGCTAAGCCGAGGCGTGCGCCGATCAGCGGCGCGGCGGCTAAATGCTCTTCAGACATACTCGGAGAATCCGGCATTGGCTTTTCATCCTGCATGGATCCAGCGGCCTCAGGCGCAGTGCACGAAATCCGGCGCCATGGCGGCGAGTTCCGGATCGCTGGTTTCCAGGCTCCTCAATTTGGCGGCCAGGGTAGTGCGTTTGAGACGCAACAGATCGGCCGCCATCTTCTTGTTTCCATTCGTCTTGCGCAGCGCCTGTTCGAGGATGCCGCGCGCGATCTGCCCTACGGTCTGTTCGAAATCCAAGCCGTCGTCGGGCACCTGAACAACGTTGGCGCTGGCGCGCCCGGCAACCGGGCGTAGGCCGTAGCCCTCCAGCGGGAAGTCGGACGGATACAGCGTGGCCCGTTCTCCACTCAGGACAATGGCGCGTTCCACGGTGTTCTCCAACTCGCGCACGTTGCCGGGCCAGGAATACGCGGTCAACCGGCCGAACGCCTCGCGGGAGATCTGCGGCAGCGGGAGGTCCTCCAAGCGGCAGATTTTCCGGACGAAGTGATGGGTCAGAGCCACCACATCGCCCACGCGCGCGCGCAACGGCGGCAGGTGGATGGGGACCACACTGAGGCGGTAATACAAGTCTTCGCGGAAGCGGCCCTGGCGCACCCGCTCCAGCAGGTCGGCGTTGGTGGCGGCCACCAGGCGCACGTCCACCCGTATGGTTTCGGAACTACCCAGCCGCTGGAACTCGCGCTCCTGCAGAACGCGCAGCAGCTTGGGCTGCAGCTCCAGCGGGATGTCGCCGATTTCGTCCAGAAAAAGCGTGCCCTTGTCGGCCAACTCGAAGCGCCCGATCTTCTGGCTGATGGCGCCCGTGAATGCGCCCTTCTCATGGCCGAATAATTCGCTCTCGATCAAGCCCGTAGGGATGGCGGCGCAGTTCACCTTCACCAACGTGCGTTCGCGCCGCGCGCTCAGATTGTGGATGGCGCGCGCGATCAGCTCCTTGCCAGTGCCGCTTTCACCTTGTATAAGCACGGTCGAATCGGTGGGCGCCACGGTTTCCACATCGCGCAGCGCGCGCTTCAACGATTGGCTCTCGCCCACGATTTCCTCGAAATCGTATTCCGTGCGGATCTCGTCCTCCAGATACAGCTTCTCCTCCGCCAGCTTGTCTTTGAGCTCCTCGATCTGGCGAAAGGCGAGCGCGTTTTCGACGGCGATGGCCAGCTCATTGCCGATCTGTGTGAGCAACTCGACGTCGTGCGGTGCGAAGGCCGCGTCGCGCATACTGGCCACATTGAGCGTGCCCAGCGCCCGGTCTCCGCGCACCAGCGGGACGCAGACCGCCGATTGCAGACCTTCGTCCAATAACCGGCGCACGATATCGGAAGGGAAGCGCTCGACGTCGATACGATTCAACAGCAGCGGCTGCCGCGTGCGCATGGCATCGGCGGCTGGCGAATCTTCGAGCGAGGCCAGTTGCACCTCGTGGATCTGGCTTTTGCCGCCGGGAAAATCGAGAGCTTCCAGACGAAGCTGTCCCTTGGCGGGATCGTACAGCACCAGGCTGGCGTACTCGTGACGGATCAGGCGGCGCAGCGATTCCGAGACCGCCTGGAACAGCTCGCGCAGATCCAGGTTGGCGACCATGGCATTGGTGACGTCGAGCACCACTTGCAGTCGGTCGCGCTGGCGGGCCAGTTCCCCCTGATAGCATTGCGCGGCCTCGTAGTTGAGAACATTCTCCACCGCGACAGCCACCTGCCGGGCGACTTGCACCAGAAATTCAAGGTCCGCGCGGTCGAAGGCGGAAGGCTCCGCGCCGCCCAGCCCCATGGCCCCCAAGCGCCGCTGCGCGGTGGTCAGCGGCAGCACGCAGCAGGAGCGCACGCCATGCTCCCGCAGCAATTGCATGATCTTCGGGTAGCGCGTCTCCTGGTCGATATCGTGGATGACCAGCGGCTGCTGCGTCTGCCAAACCAGTCCGGAGGGCGTTTCGTCCACCGGCGTTTCCAGGAAAGAGGGATCCGTTGGCCGCGTGGACGTGAGCACCCGCAGGCGCATGGTATTGCGCTCGGGAACATGCAATACCAGGTTGAGATAATCGAACAGGACCACCCCACGCAAACGCTGCGCCAGATCTTCGAACAGCGCGGGCAGGTCCCGGTTCAGCGAAATCGATTCGGCAACGTCCAGCAGGCTGCGGTACTGAGCTACGGCGGCATCAGTATCGGGCGTGAGGTCCAACTTTAATAATAAGGTACGCGGGAGCGGGATGGCTTTTCGGGCTCGATCGGGGGCAGTTCCTTGCTGCGGCGGGTGCGAAATTCGTATTGTTCGATGTGCATGGCCGCGCTCGTCTCCTCGGCCCGCACCACGCGGCCAACCGCCACGAATTTGAGCGGACACCCCCCCTCCAATTGGGCCGGCCAGTTCACCGACAACTCCACGCGCTTGCCGGAACGTAAGCGCTGCCCGGTTTCGAAAAGCACGCCTCCGCTGCTGATATCTAATGTTTTCCCAGAGCCGCTCTCGGGGGCCGCGGCCCTGTGGTCCAGAATCTTGTAGAGCACTTCCTGTTCAATCGCAAATCGCCTCGCCCCCCGCCGCTCCACTCCGGGGTCGAGTCTTAGATCTTTGTCTGCCATGAGCTTATGATGCGGCTTCGCTCACCGCGTGACAATAGTATCGGAGCATCAAATTCGAGCGGCGCACTTAGTACGAAAGTCTGCTGTAAAGTTCTACAAGTTGTGGGGCAGACCTCCAGG
>PKYZ01000438.1 GCA_003132865.1 Bryobacterales bacterium | reverse complement strand
TCATCTACGTGCCTTCCTCGCTGACTGAATGGAAGGCGGCGCGCCAACAGGTTCTGAGGGTGCTGGGGCGCAATCACCAATTCGATGCGGACGACAAGGGCGCAGTGTACATCTGGGACACCGTGGAGAGCGCCGAGTTGGTGGACCAGATTTTCGTCTCGATGACCGCGTTCCTGGGAGCCATCGCGGTGATCACGCTGACGCTGGGTGGCGTGGGGGTCCTGAACATCATGCTGGTTTCGGTCACCGAGCGGACGCGCGAAATCGGCCTGCGCAAGGCCATTGGCGCCACGCGGCGGCGCATCATGATGGATTTTCTGGCGGAGGGCGTGATCCTGGCCGGTCTCAGCGGAGTGGTGGGATTTCTGGGCGCGTATGGGCTGGCGTCGATTGTGAATTCGCTGCCGCTGCAATCGGATATGTTCGCCGGACTGCCGGTGAAGGGCGCCACCACGGCGTGGTCGTTCGGCGCGCTCGCGGTGGTGGCGATTGCTTCCGCCCTGTTCCCGGCCTGGCGCGCGGCGTCGCTGACGCCAGTGGAGGCCCTGCGCTATGAGCGCTAGTTGGGACAGGCCTCCTGGCCTGTCCAATAATGAACCGTATGAGCCTTAGCTCCATCTTCGCCGAGGCCGCCGCCGCCCTGAAGTTTAACCGGCAGCGCAGCATCCTGACCACGATTAGCCTCGCGTGGGGCGTGGCCTGCTTCGTCATTCTATACTCCTACGGCGACGGCTTCCATTTCGCGCTGCGCAAGGCGTTCATGTCCATCGGCCAGGATCTGGTGCTGATGTTCGATGGCCAGACCTCCAGCCAGGCCGGCGGCGAGCGGGCCGGGCGCAAGATCCGCATGGAGCGCACGGATGTGGACGCCATGCGCGATGCCGTGCCGCTGGCGGTAGCCATCTCGCCCGAAGTGATGGTGCATGGCGCCTCGGTGGTACGCGGCTATCGCACGCAATCGATCGCGGTGCGCGCCGTTTATCCGGTCTACGGCCGCATCCGCAACCAAACGTTGGCCACCGGCCGGTGGCTGGGACCGGAAGACGAAGCCCAGAAGCAGCGCGTAGCGGTGATGGGCGGCGAAGCGGCCAAGAAGATGTTTGGCGAGATCCCGCCGGAAGGCGAAGACATCTCCATCAACGGGCTGCACTTCACCGTGATCGGCGTGTTGAAGACCAAGACGCAGATTTCCAACTACAACGAGCCGGATAACGAATGCATTTTCATCCCGTATGACACAGGCTCGCTGCTGCGCGACGTCAAGTACCCGGACTACATCGTTTGGATGCCGGTGAACCCCCTCTTTCGCGCGGAGGCCGTGCGGCAGGTGCGCGAGACGCTGGCGCGCGTGCATAACTTCTCGGCGAACGACGAGCGCGCCATCCAGATTATCGTCTTCAACGAATTTCTGCGCATCGTGGATACCATGGGGATGGCGTTGCAAATCCTGCTGGGCTTTGTGGGCACGCTGACGCTGGCCATTGGCGGCGTGGGCCTCGCCAACATCATGCTGGTATCGGTGACGCAGCGTACGCGAGAGATCGGCATGTTGAAATCGATCGGCGCCACCAGCCGTTCGATCCTGTTCCAATTCCTGCTGGAGGCCATGGCGATTGTCACCGTGGGCGGCGTGCTCGGCGTGGCGTGCGGGTACGGGGTCACTGCAACGCTCCAGACGCTGCCGCTGCTCGGGCCACTATTCAAAGACACCAGCGGCTCGGGCGACATCCACCTGCAGATTTCGCAATTCGCGGTGATGACTTCGACGTTACTGCTGGAATTTGTGGGGCTGATCGCGGGGTTGCTGCCGGCCATCAAAGCCGCGCGGATGAGTCCGATTGAAGCACTGCGCTACGAGTAGCTCGTGGGGCAGCCTCTCACGCTGCGGACCCGCTTTCCAGCGGGTCCAGCCGGACGGAAGGCCAGCTTGCGGGCAGGATTGCCGCCCCAGGCTAGCCTAGCGACAACTGGGGGATGCGCTGGAAATGTCGATCCCGTGTGATGAGCCGGAGATCGTGTTCCAACACCAGTGCCGCGATCCAGAGGTCGTTATCGGGGCCCGGAGTGCCGGGCGCGTTTCAGTTGCACAAAGAGGCGCGCGTAGTGCTCAGCCGTCTCCCGGCTCGGGAGCAAAACCCCACCGGTTGTCTTAGCGAGTAGCCCCTGCAGCAGAGCTTCATTGCGAGTCTGTTGCGTACTTCCGTAGAACCCTGCCTTAAGCTCCCCCAGAACAATGAGCGGACTCCAGACTTCGTCGCAAATCCCCAGCCACTCTGCCAGCGCGGCATCGCCTTGAAAGAGATCGGTCAGCCGGTTGGTGTCCAGCGCGACTCTCATTTCCACTTGTCTGGATCGATCTGGCGCTGTGCAGCCAGAATCTCGTCGAAGGCGGGATCCGCTGTCCATCGGCCGACGAGGTCGGAGAAGTCCGCCCGGCGCCTGTGCCCGCCAGTCGCCATTGTCAGTTCGTCGACAATGAACTGATTGAGGCTCTGCTGGCGCTGCGCGGCTGTTCCGCGGAGAGCGGAGTCCACCTCGGGCGGAATGCCACGGACAGTGTATTGAATGGCTCGTGGCTGCTGCCTCGTGCCTACACGATAGCAGAATATGCAGGCATGAACCGCACAACGGTCTGACCCCACATCGTGTGGACGCCGGTCAATCCCCCATCTTCCGCGCCGAATCGGTGCGGCAGGCATCGTCTTCAACGAATTCCTGCGCATTGTGGATTCCATGGGGACGGCGCTGCAAATCCTGCTGGGCTTCGTGGGGACGCTGACGTTGGCCATCGGCGGCATCGGCCTCGCCAACATCATGTTGGTGTCGGTGACACAACGTGCGCGGGAGATCGGCATGCTGAAATCCATCGGCGCCACCAGCCGTTCGATTCTGTTCCAGTTTCTGCTGGAGGCCATGGCGATCGTCCTTGATTTGGCAATGGCTCCGTCTTCTCGATTTCACTTCCTGAGCGCGGTACACTTGGACAGGAGCAATGATCGAAAGGCAGGGATATCGCGCACGGGACTTTTTCAGAGGGTCTTCGGCAAAGCAAACAAAGAGGCGTCCTCCTCGCAAATTCGCTATGCGGAAATTCTCGCCGAGATTAGACGTCTTGTTGGTTGAGGCAAGCGTAAAGCTAGGCTACCAGGAGGGTGTGCTTGGCAGTAAATTATCTTCTGATGAATACATGGTCAGAAGATCGAGTTTGTACACGAACGCACACGAACGGATGAAGCAAAAATACTCGCACGTGCTGACTGAAAATCATTTCGAGCGCCTACTTATGGAAGCTATGACGACAAAGAGGCCGTGAAACCGCTGACATGGCCTGTTGGCCACGCGGCACCGGACCCAGAAAACTGGCCCACTACTGTGGGCGACATTCACTTGCAAATTTTACAATTCGCGGTGATGACCTCGACGCTGCTGCTGGAATTCGCCGGACTGATCGCCGGGCTGCCGCCGGCCATCAAGGCCGCCCGCATGAGTGCGATGGACGCGCTGCGCTACGAGTAATTCGCGATGCGCGCTCCGAATGCGAAACTCGGATAGAATGGAGTATCGGAGATATTGGTATGGAACTCCTCACCAGCAGCCTTCTGGAGCTGATTACCCAGACATCCACGAATCTGCCGCCCGACGTGCGCGCGGCGATGTCGCTGACCGCGGGCACCGAAACGCCCCACACCCAATCCTCGCAAGCGCTCAACATCATTCTGTCGAACATCGACATGGCGAATGACGACGAAGGTCCCATCTGCCAGGACACCGGTATGCCCACGTTTGTGGTGCACACGCCGGTGGGCGTGAATCAGATGGAGATCCAGCGAGCCATCCGTGCGGCTATCGCCGAAGCCACCCGCCTGGGTAAGCTCCGTCCTAATTCGGTGGACTCGCTCACCGGCAAGAACAGCGGTGATAACCTGGGCGCCGAGACGCCCGTGATGCACTTCGATCAGTGGGAGCGGGACTCGATCGAAGTGAAGCTGATCCTGAAAGGCGGCGGCTGCGAGAACAAGAATATCCAGTATTCCGTGCCTTGCGAACTGGACCATCTGGGCCGCGCCGACCGCGACCTGGAAGGCGTGCGCAAATGCATCCTGCACGCCGTGTGGCAGGCGCAAGGGCAGGGTTGCGCTCCGGGCGCGTTGGGGGTATGCATTGGCAGCGATCGCGCGCATGGTTACGAACTGGCGAAGGGGCAATTGTTCCGCACGCTGGACGACGTGAATCCGGTGCCGGAGCTGGCACGCCTGGAAGCGGAGATCATGGACGAAGCCAACCGACTCGGTGTGGGCGCCATGGGCTTCGGCGGAAAAACTTCGCTGATCGGATGCA
>PKYZ01000909.1 GCA_003132865.1 Bryobacterales bacterium | reverse complement strand
TTCTGACGCACTACACTAGGAAAGGGAGTCAGCATGCCCAACGTCACTATTTCCTTGCCCGAGACGCTGAGAAACTTCGTCGATCGGCAGATGACCTCCAGGGGCTTCGGCAATGTCAGCGAATACTTCCGCACGTTGCTGCGCGAGGCGCAGGAGAAAGAGCGCGAGGCGAGGCTTGAGGAGTTGCTGTTGGAAGGCCTGAACTCGGGCGAAGACATACCGCTCGACAGCAAGTTCTGGAAAGATCTCCGCGCGGAGGCGCTCGAAATGATCGAGAAACGAAAAAACCGCAGGCGAAGCAAGTGAAGCGATTCGTCCGGTCAGCCGCACGCCAGGACATTTCAGCGCCAGTTCCGCTACTACTTGGTTGAGCGGAACTCGGCTGAAGTGGCTTTGCGGTTTCTGGATTCGGTCGAGGAAGCCGTCCGCGTTATCAGCCGCAACCCCGCCGCTGGGTCGCCAAGATCCTTTGCTAACTTGCCGGGGCTCCGTTCATGGCCTGTTCCATGGTTCGAAGACATCCGCGTTTACTACGTGCATACCGCGGGCGTCCTTCGGATCGTGCGGGTTCTGCACGGCAGCCGCGATCTCGGGAGGATACTTAAGAAAGAAGACAATTCGATCGATTGAGCCGATGGCCCGCGTAGCCATTCGTGCGGTCAGCCGGCCATGCCTGGATCGCCGTTTCCCACCGGGGCCGGGCCCGCGCGTCTGGCCGCAGTGCCTACGGGTAGATTTCTTTATGTAACTAACGCCTATTCGAACGACATTTCGGGCTACAGCATCGCTGCTGGAAAGGGGATTCTGACATCGTTAGGACCGAACTTTCGGTAGTGGGTCAATTTGAAATTTCCCCCTCTTGACGGCCCCCGCCGAAGTGTGCAACGCTTGGTACCGTAATGCCCAAACGCACAGGTACAAAAACATCCAAACCAAAAAGACTTGATCCCGTCCAGAACGCACGCCGCGTGGTTCTGGAGTCCGTAGGCGAATCCGAAACCGTTACCGTGAGCCTGAGCCTTGTTTCTCAAGTCATGGCCGCTATGGGCCGAAAGGGCGGAAAGACTGGCGGAAAGAACCGCATGGCCCTGCTTAACCCAGAGCAAAGAAGCGAGATGGGACGCCTTGCGGCTGAGAAGCGCTGGGGCAAAAAGACAGCCGACAAATAAGCCGATCTTTCCTAGTTTTCCGCTTGACATGCCAGAGCGGTCTGCTCTACTAGAACTATGAACAAGCTCAGCATGGACAAGAAAGTCGCGGTCATCACGGCCCTGGTAGAAGGGTGCTCCGTTCGTTCCACGTCGCGTTTGACGGGGGTTGCCAAGGGTACGATCATTCGGCTCCTGGAGGAAGTCGGGACGGCGTGCGCCGCGTTTCAGGATGTCGCCCTGCGCAACATCAAGGCTGAACGGATTCAGATCGACGAGATTTGGAGCTTCGTCGGGTGCAAGCAGAAGAACGTCACCGTGGAGAAAATCGAGGTTGGAATCTGCGGTGATACCTGGACATTTGCGGCCATCGAAGCACAGTCCAAACTGGTCATTTCGTGGCTGGTTGGACGGAGGGACGCCGGGTGTGCGACGGAGTTCCTTCAGGACGTTGCAAGCCGCTTGGCGAACCGCGTGCAGTTGACCACGGACGGCCACAAGATGTACTTGAACGCCGTAGTGGACGCCTTCGCGGACGATATCGACTACGCCCAGTTGGTCAAGGTGTTTGGCAACCATCCCGAAGGGCAAAAGCGCTATAGCCCGGCGCAATGTCTTGGCACCAAAAAGGAAGCGCTCATCGGCTCCCCCGACCCGACGCATATCAGCACATCGTACATCGAGCGCCAGAACCTCACGATGCGGATGAACATGCGACGGTTCACCGGGCTGACAAACGCCTTCAGTAAGAAGATTGAGAACCATATGCACTCCGTCGCGCTGTTCTACATGTACTGCAATTTTGTACGGATTCATCAGACCCTTCGGGTGACTCCGGCGATGGAGGCTGGTATCTGTCAACGTGCATGGTCCATTTATGATATTGTGTCACTTGCATGTCAATCCAGTATTACGTCCGTGGCGGCGTAATCCTATCGTCTAATAGCTATTTCCCTTCTCGAAACTGATTAAGGGTGATGTTGAGCCGGAAGCGAAATATCCGACAGCTTGGTTATGGCTAATGTTATTGTTGGTCTTCAACTCATTCGCCGAGGACCTCGGCTCCTCTCTTCATACAGACACGAGCGTTCGAGACGCGTACGGCGTTCTTAAAGAAGCAGGCCTTCTGCCATCAGGAAGCCTGAAGCACATAGTGCAGGTTACAAGCAAGAGAAGCTTCGGCCTGAAATGGAAGTTCTTTGAATCTGCCGCCGAGGACGCTAGTGTTCGGGGCCCCGTCTCCGATATCCCCTTCCTGGTCGAGAAGCTCAAGGATCTCGTCCTGCGCGTCCACAGCAACAGCATGCATCTCCTCGTTATAGACGGGCTCGACGATGTACTGACTAAAAGGGACAGGCAATACGAGTCGATCGCCGGCCTGGTTTACGAAGCCGACCGCCTAAATGATGACTTCGCGCGCACCCGTTGCCCTGCCAAAATCGTGATCCTTTGCAGGACGGACCTTTACGAACAACTCCCGAGTGCCAACAAGAATAAAATCAGACAAGACTCGGCAATTCACCTCGACTGGTATCATGACCCGCATCAGCCGGGAGTATCCAATCTGATCAGCCTGGCCAATCACAGGGCGTCTGTGTGCGCTCGAACTCCTATCGACATCTTCAGGAATGATTTGCCCGCAAAGATGAAGGCTCCGGGGGGCGGCACGAAAGACACGACGCGGTTTCTGCTGGAACTCACCCGTCACACTCCGCGAGACTTTATCACACTGCTAAACTACATCCAGAAATACACCGACCAATCCGCGCACGTCTCTGCGTCGTAAATTCTGAGCGCAGTCCGGTCATACTCAGTTGACTATTTCGTTCCGGAAATCAAGGACGAGCTGCATGGATATCTTACCCCCGATCAAATCGACAACCTGATTGCATTGTTTAGCGGCCTCGGTAAACGAGAGTTTACCTTCAACGATGTCTCCCGGTGCGCCAGCGAATTTCAGCCTTCGCTGAGCGTGGAGCCGGCCCATGCTCTTCGACTTTTATTTGAATGCAGTGTGATCGGCACAGTTGAGGAGATTGAGGGCAAGACATTCTTCACTGTGAAGTACAGGAACAGAAATGCAGTGTTGGATTTAGGCAAGAAACTGATCCTGCATCGTGGTATGTGGAAAGCGCTAAACCTCAACTGATCTTCTCAGCTAGAGCCTTGGGCAGGTCGGCGACACACAAGGCCCATCACGCTCCTTTTCCTCTGATTCCGAGAAGGTAGGCGCCCAAGGTCACGCCGTCGCTCATTTGGCTAGCACTAGGCTAGCACTAGCTGACTGAAACGCATCATCGCCGATCCGCCGAACTGCCGCAGAAGGCCTTCCACCGTCATGCGGTTTCACGTGGGTACGGCGTTCCCCGTCAGCGCTTTATTGCTATGCTAACCTTACGGATGTAGCCCTATGCAGGTCACCGTGGAACTTCCTGACGAAATCGCCCGCCGTTTGGCCGAGAGGCAGCCAGACCTTTCTCGCGCCGTGCTCGAAGCAACCGCCAATGAAGCCGTGCGTGACGGTGTGATCTCTGCGGGAAAGGCGGCTGAAAGGCTGAGCGTCAGCCGGGATACGATGGACGGCATCCTCAAGCGAGCCGAAGTCTATCTCGACTACACGCTCGAAGACCTGGGACGGGATCGCGAAACTCACCGCAGATTGGGGATCTGACGAGACTCCATGCAGGTGGTTTCGAACACCAGCCCTATCAATTACCTGCTCCAGATTGACGGAATCGGAATCCTCGAAAACCTGAACGGCGGATCGTCATACCGCGTGCGGTCATTGTTGAATTGGAGAACGCGGAAAGCCCCAACGTCGTCGGGAATTGGGCGGCACGGCCGCCAGATTGGGTCGAGGTTCGGATTCCCACTCGGGAATTGGGCTGGCAACTCACACACCTTGGCGCCGGTGAGAAGGATGCTATCCTGCTGGCTCAGCAGATTGGCGCCGATGTCCTCATCATCGACGAGCGCGCGGGATACAAGGAAGCACAGAATCGAGGGCTTCTCGTGACCGGAACTCTGGGCGTCTTGGAAAAGGCGGCCAACCTGGGCCTGGTTAATCTTACAGAGGCTGTGAGCCGTCTGCTGGCGACGAACTTTCGAATCCGTCGCGATATCGTGGAAACGCTATTGAAGAGGCACGAATCGCGTTAAGCTGTTGATCGCGAATGCTTATGAGCATCTCCGGAGACACCCTCGAAGCGCCGCTTCTATGCGCCGGCTATCGCCAGACCGACGGCGTCTATGACGAGATGTCCGCCGCGCCTGGCGTTCTTCGTCCGCATTGGGATACGTTCATCGGTTCGATGTCCGCGCTGGGCGGTGAAGAACTTGCCCGCCGCTGGAAGATCGCCCGGCAGCGAATTCGGGAAAACGGCGTTACCTATAATGTCTACGGCGATCCGCTCGGAATGGACCGCCCGTGGAATCTGGATTCCATCCCTCTCCTGATTCCGCCGTCGGAGTGGAATACACTCGAAGCGGGCCTGATACAGCGCGCGCGTCTCCTGAACTGCATCCTGGCGGACCTTTACGGCCCGCAACAACTGCTCCGCGGCGGCCTTCTCCCGCCGGCGCTGGTATTCGCCAACCCCGGCTTCTGGCGGCCGTGTCACGGCATGCCCACCGCCGTTCATCCCTACCTGCACTTGCTCGCCGTCGACCTGGCGCGCTCGCCCGATGGCCAATGGTGGGTACTCGCGGACCGTACCCAGGCGCCTTCGGGCGCGGGATATGCCCTGGAGAACCGCACTGTTCTGGCGGAAACCTTTCCGGACTTGTTCTGGGGGTTCCAGGTCCAACGGCTCGCATCCTTTTTCCGCTCGTTTCGCGACACTCTCCTGAACCTGTCGCCCTCGCGCCGCGATAATCCGCGGGTAGTGCTTCTTACGCCGGGACCGTTCAACGAGACGTACTTCGAGCACTCTTACCTGGCCCGCTATCTCGGTTTCACGCTGGTTCAGGGGGGCGACCTGACGGTGCGCGACAGCCGCGTATTCCTCCAAACACTCGACGGCCTCAAGCCGGTGGATGTGATCTTGCGGCGCGTGGACGACGGCTTCTGCGACCCGATCGAACTGCGCTCCGACTCTTTTCTGGGCGTAGCGGGCCTGGTCGAGGCCGTGCGGGCGGGCAACGTCGTGGTCGCCAATGCGTTAGGCAGCGGTCTGATTGAATCGCCGGCCTTCATGCCCTTCCTTCCGCCGCTCAGCCAGCGGTTGCTCGGAGAGCGGCTGAAGCTCCCTTCCGTCGCCACATGGTGGTGCGGCCAGCCCACGCCGCTCCGGTACGTGCTCGATAACCTGGATTTCCTGGTGATCAAGCCGGCCTTTCCCGCGCACGGCCTGGAGCCGGTTTTTGGCGGGAAGCTTACCGGCGACGAACGGTCGCGAATGATCAAGCGCCTGCGAGAACGTCCATACGAATTCGCCGGGCAGGAATTAGTGGACCTCTCGACGGTTCCGGTCTGGTCCCAAGACAGCCTAACCCCCCGCCGGGTCGTTCTGCGCGTCTTCCTGGCGGCGTCGGGAGACTCTTGGTTGGCGATGCCCGGCGGGCTCGCCCGTGTGTCTCCTGCGCTCGACACGCCGGTAGTTTCGATGCAGCGCGGCGGCGGCAGCAAGGACACCTGGGTGCTTTCGAACGGACCGGTGGACGTATTCACGCTGCAACATCCCCGCGACCAGCCGGTGGACCTGAATCGCGGCGAGGGCACCGACCTGCCCAGCCGCGCGGCCGACCATCTCTTCTGGCTGGGCCGCTACGCCGAACGCTGCGAGCACCTTGCCCGGGTGCTTCGGTGTATTCTGATCCGGCTCACCGGTGAGTTCGGGGCGTCCGGCACGTCGGAGTGGGATTCCCTGATGAAGCTGTACGATTGTCTGGCATCGCCTCACTCCCGGCTGTCAGCGGAGGACCCTCAAGGGCATCTGGACCAATGGCGGGATCTGGAGCAGGAAATCCTTTCTCTGATTTTCGAAGAACAGCGAAGCGATAGCCTGAGTGCGGTTTTGAGCCGCGCCGCGCGGGCGGCCGCGCAGGTTCGGACCAGCCTTTCGAGCGACACGCTGCGGGTCGTGAGCCAGTTCGGCGCCGCACACAGCTCGGCCTGGGGTTACGCCACGACGGGCGAAGCGCTAGCCGTCCTGAATCGCTGTATCGGGACACTCGCCGCGCTGCGCGGAATCGAAATGGAGAACATCACCCGTGGGCCCGGATGGCATTTTCTCGGCCTCGGAAGGCGCATCGAGCGCTCCATCCAACTGGTGGATCTTTTCCGGGCCATTATCGTGCCGCTGAGCGCCAGGACCTGGCCCACGCTCGAGATGTTGTTGGAGGTCGCCGACAGCTCGATGACCTACCGGTCCCGCTACTTCACCGTGCTGCAGGCCGCGCCCGTGCTCGATCTGCTGATGAACGAAGAGGCCAATCCGCGCTCCCTTGCCTTCCAAATACACGACCTGCTGGAGCATTGCCGGCGCTTATCCGGCAGGCCTTCGGGGGCTGCATGGCCGATTTCCAAACAGAGACGTTTGGAAGAAGCGGCGGCGAATCTGTTTCGCGCGGACGTCCGCATGCTCTGCCAGCCAGGCGAGGGCAGCATCCGCGAGCCGTTAGACCAACTGCTCGCAGGGACGGGCGCGGCGCTGCCCGCTTTGTCGGATGCCATCACCAACGTCTATTTCAGCCACGCCGAAATGGAGCGGGCAATTTGACCTATCGCGTCCGGCACAGAACCACGTACGAATATGAGGACCCGGTCTCGGTCTCGCATCATATTGTGCGTCTGACTCCTCGCAATCTTCCAAAACAGACGTGCCGGGGAAGCCACGTGTCCATCCTGCCCGCGCCGCCGGTCACCTCCGCCCACTTCGACTACTTCGGCAATACTCTGACCTCCTTCACGCTGCACGAGCCTCACGTCTGCCTCATCGTGGAGGCCGCGAGCGACTTGGAAGTGAATGCCGTCGAACCACCGGACTTTTCCGGATCTCCTCCCTGGGAGACCGTGCGGGCGTCGTTGGACGGCGACCCTAGCGACGAGGTCCTGAACGCCTATCAGTTCGTTTTCGATACCCAACGCGTGCGGTCCAATCCGGAACTTGCCGCTTATGCGCGCGAGTCGTTTCCAGAAGGACGTCCGTTGCTCGCGGCAGTTCTGGATCTCACGCGCAGAATCCACCAGGATTTCCGCTTTGACAAGAAGGCCACCGAAGTCGCGACCCCCGTCCAGACCTTTTTCGAAAAGCGCCGCGGCGTGTGCCAGGACTTCGCTCATCTCCAGATCGGGTGCATGCGATCTCTCGGCCTCGCGGCGCGTTACGTCAGCGGCTATTTGAGAACCATGCCGCCGCCAGGCCGCCCGCGTTTGGTAGGCGCCGACGCCTCACACGCCTGGTGCTCGGCATGGTGCCCCGGCGCCGGATGGGTGGATTTCGATCCCACGAACAATTGCGTACCCTCGGACGGCCATATCACCGTGGCTTGGGGACGCGATTACAGCGACGTCAGTCCCATCTACGGCGTTCTCCTGGGCGGCGCCAGGCACAAGCTGCACGTGGAGGTGGATGTGATGCCGGTGGAGTAAGTGGGGCAGGCTCCCAGCCTGCACCCAGCCTGCAGCCGGCCTCCCAGGCCGACTGCTTCACTCTCGCGGGTTTCTCCCCGCAAGTTTTGAGAAGGCGCTCTCGACCCACTCAGAGGGTAGTTCATTGACGGCGCGCCGCATGCGTTCCTGCCACCAGTCTGAGATTTGTTCGAGATCCTTGCGTTCGTAGCGGTGCTCGATCAGTTCGAAGCTCTGCCGTGTATAAAGCAGCAGATCGATGGGAAAATCCACGTTTGACGCGCAAAGCCGGGTTGCGTCGAAAGCCAGTATGCCCAACTTAAACGCGTAGAGGATGGAATCGCTATGAGTCAGGGAGCGTTCCAGGATCGGCTTACCGAAGCCGGAATTGCCGATGATCTGATATGGCGTGTCGGGACCGATCTCGACCCAGTTGCCCTCCGGATAAACCAGAAACAACTGGTGCGCGGCGTCGGCCGACATCTGGCCTCCCACAAGAGAGTGAATATTGAAGTGGAAATCGGCTTGGCGCAGCGACGGCCCCTCTTCCTCCGCGAGCCGCCGCACCTGGCCCGCATAGAGGTTTACGATCTTGAAGAGGTGGTCGCGCGAGGCGATCTGACGCGTATAAGCCTCTTCGAAATAGAGGAGGGCCTTGTCCCGCAACGAGCGCAAGCCCGAGGTCATGATAAAAAAAGAAAAACCAGGCCCCTGATACGTGGCCACCTTCTTTGCAACCAACGATTCACTGCCCGAAAGGACCCGTGTGTCGGCGATGCCGACAAGGCCATCTTCAACGGTGATTCCCAGACAAAAGGTCATTCCATCTCCTTAGTTTTCCGAAGGTCGTCGCAGCAGAAGGTCTCACACTGGCGGTGCAATCTTCGAGGCTGAAAGTGGATCTGTATTCATTCTAGCGTAGTGCGTCAAAAATCCTCTGACATCATCTTCGGATTGACGGCGCTTCGCAGTTGTTCCCGGCTTCGCAGGAATGGGACTGTTGCTCCAATAGGCGATGTCGGCGGGCACTTCAGGCTATTGAAAAAGCCCGCGCAGGAGGTGTGCTGCTCCAGCGGCGTTCTCAGGAGTCTGATGAGAACTTCTGACGCACTGCACTGGCGGAGGAATACCGAGACGCGTGATTAGGGCGGCGGACTGGGGTGACGGGGCCACTCTGCTACAATCCTTGTTCATGGCTCAGCGGGTCTCGATCTTCGTCACCTGCATCGTGGATCAGCTTTTCCCGACAGTCGGTCTGGCGATGGCCGATGTGCTGGAGAGCCTCGGCTACCAGGTCGACTTTCCGGAGGATCAGACGTGCTGCGGCCAGCCGGCCTTCAACACGGGCTATCGCCAGGAAGCCTGCCAGGTGGCGCGGCACTTCCTGAAAGTCTTCCGCGATTCCGAATATGTGGTGGTGCCTTCCGGTTCGTGCACTTCGATGATCGCGCATCATTTCCACGATCTGTTCCCAGAGGACCCGGAAACCCGGCGCGCCGCCGAAGCGCTGGCGCCGCGCGTCTGGGAGTTCTCAAAGTTTGTGCTGGAGGTGGCGCGCGTGGATGACGTGGGCGCCCGGCTGGAGGACGTGGTCACGTATCACGACAGTTGTCATGCGTTGCGCGAATTCGGCATCAAGGACGGCCCCCGCCGTCTGCTGGCGAACGTTCGCGGACTGGAACTGCGCGAGATGGACGCGGCCGAGGAATGCTGCGGATTCGGCGGCACGTTCTCGGTCAAATTTCCCGAAATCTCCGGCGGCATGGCGGGCACCAAGATCGATTCCATCGTGCGCACCGGCGCCAAGACAGTGGTCAGCGTGGATTCCAGTTGCCTGATGCAGANNGGGCGCTGTCGCGCGCCGCGCTGCCGGTGCGCACCATGCATCTGGCGGAGGTCCTGGCGAGCCGCTAAGCGCCGTTAAAGCAATGTCTGTTGTATTCGACGAGAAGGTCCACAAGACGCTGGCAGATGCCAACCTGCAACTGGCCATCTATCGGGCCACAGGCCGCCTGATCGATCATCGCAAGCATGCCGTGGCGGCCACCGCGCTGCCGGATTACCAGGAACTCCGCACGCAGGCCAACGCCATCAAGCGGCACACCATCGACCACCTGGACCACTACCTGGAACAGTTCGAAGCCAACGTTACCGCGCACGGCGGCAAAGTCATTTATTGCCAGGACGCCACGGAGGTCGCGGATTTCGTCCTGCGGCTGGCGAAGGAACGCGGCGCGCATTTGATCGTGAAATCGAAATCCATGA
>PKYZ01000085.1 GCA_003132865.1 Bryobacterales bacterium | reverse complement strand
GGATTGTTCCAATCCCAGGCACCACGAAACTGGCGCGCCTGGAGGAGAACATCGGAGCAGCTGCCATCGAACTTACCCCGGACGATCTCCGTGACATCGACAGCGCCACCTCGAAGATCACGGTGCAAGGGGCTCGATATCCCGAACACATCGAGCAAATGACCGGTCGCTAAACGACCACCAAGTGAAGGAATTCTGAAATGGACATCAAACGAAACGGTTCACAGCCTTCCGGCAAAGGACCGGCAGAGTATTTTACCGGCACGGTGCGAGTTGACCCGCTGTTCAACCCGCCCGCTCCGGCGCGCGCTTTCGGCGCCAGTGTCACCTTTGAACCCGGTGCCCGTACGGCATGGCATACACACCCGCTCGGTCAGACCCTGATCGTGACGGCCGGCTGTGGCCGAGTACAGCGTTGGGGCGGGCCGGTCGAGGAAATCCGGCCGGGTGATGTGGTCTGGATTCCGCCCTCTGAAAAGCACTGGCACGGGGCGACGCCAACCACGGCGATGACCCATATCGCCATTCAGGAGCAGCTTGACGGCAAGGCCGCCGAGTGGATGGAACACGTCAGCGACGAACAATACCAGGCCTGACTAAGCTAAGGGCCGGAAAGGAAAATAACAGGAGCACAAATTATGTACAACACGAAGGCTTACTCCGCTAGGAGTGCGACATCGCCGCTTGCCTCCACAACGATCGCGCGTCGCGACCCAACCGAACACGACGTTCAGATTGAAATCCTGTTCTGCGGCATCTGCCACTCTGATCTCCATTCGGTCCGCAACGAGTGGAGCGAGTTCATGCCCACTGTCTACCCGATTGTCCCAGGCCATGAGATCGTCGGGCGTGTCACCAAAGTTGGCTCAGCAGTTACCAAGTACAAGCCCGGCGAGCTCGCCGCGGTCGGCTGCCTCGTCGACTCGGACCGCACCTGCCCCCGGTGCAAGGTTGGGCTTGAGAATTTCTGCCCGAACCTGACGCTCACCTTCAACTCCCCGGACAAGCACCTCGGAGGCGTCACCTACGGTGGCTACTCCGATAGCATCGTCGTCGATGAACACTTCGTTCTGCGAGTCCCCTCCAACCTCGATCTCGCCGGGGCCGCACCGCTCCTCTGCGCTGGCATCACAACATATTCGCCCATGCGCCACTGGGGCATCACCAAAGGCAAGAAGGTTGGCGTGGTCGGTCTCGGCGGGCTGGGTCACATGGGCGCGAAGTTTGCACATGCGCTCGGAGCCCACGTGGTTGTCTTCACGACCTCACCCAAGAAGAAGCAGGATGCGCTCCGGCTCGGCGCCGATGAAGTTGTCGTCTCCCGCAATGCCGACGAGATGAAAAAGCACGCAGGCAGCTTCGACTTCATCCTCGACGCAGTCTCCGCCGAGCACGACATCAACGCCTATCTCAACCTGCTCGGCCTCGACGGCAACCTTACCCTTGTCGGCGCTCCCGCGAAGCCCCTGGGAGTCTCTGCCTTCGGCCTCATCATGGGTCGCCGCAATCTCTCCGGCTCTAACATCGGCGGTATCCCCGAGACCCAGGAGATGCTCGATTTTTGCGGCGCACACAACATCACCGCCGACGTCGAAGTCATCCCGATCCAGAAGGTCAACGAGGCCTACGAGAGACTGCTCAAGTCCGATGTGAAGTACCGCTTCTCGATCGATATGGCTTCGCTTAAATCGGAGTAGGACGAAGAATAACATGCGAGTTGGCATTCTGGGTTCGGGGTTGATGGGCGGCAAGCTTGGAACGCTCTTCGCGCGCGCGGGGCATGAGGTGGTGTTCAGCTACGCGCGCAGCCATAAGAGGTTGGAGGGGCTCGCGCGGGATGCCGGGCGGAACGCGCGGGCAGGTGCACCGGGCGATGCCGCGGAGGACGCGGACGCCCTCTTGCTGGCCGTACACTGGTCCCGAATGGACGATGTGTTGAAACAGGCAGGCGACTTGTCGGGCAAGGTCATCGTCAGTTGCTCGCTTCCGATGAATGCGGACAACACCGCTCTCGTCGTCGCCCACACCTCGTCGGGCGCGGAGGAACTTGCAAAAATGCTTCCGAAGGCTCGGGTCGTCTCTGCATTCAACACTGTGCCCAGCGAAGTGCACGGGTAGTCCGGAAGCTGCCTTCTTCACGCCAACTTGACGGAAAACGCCCGTTGCTTGCTGACATTTGCTGTGCATAGCGGGATAGATCCTCCCTGACGCCGCAGTGTTTAGGAATGGTTGGTCACCCGCCTTCTACATCGCTCACCGTCTACCGGATTCCGTGCCTCGTCGAGAAGATTGAGCCTTATTTTTAGCGCCTATGGCTGGGACCCAATACAGCCACAGGGCGCCAACCTTCTCCGTGGGCGGTATGCGTTCCCACCACGGCTGAAACGAAAGCCCCAGCGTTTTGACGACAGTTGGACTCAGCACGTTCCAACCCTCGCCGGGAGAGGATACATCCACTGGCTTGATGCGCGGCAGGCCGTAAAACCGCCTGATGGCTTCTTCGGTGGGCAGCGGCAGGGTGAGCGGCTCGATCAGCATGACGGAAACCTCTTGCACGCCCAACTGCCGTAAGCGCCGGCCCAGCCGTTTGGTATCCTGCCCCCAATCGAGATCGGAGTCCACCAGGATTCTGGCCGGCTCGCTGCCGGCGAATTCGTTGAAGTATGAAAGGTAGTCGGGATGGCAAACGGCCCCCGCGATGGCCGTCCATAACAGAAGCACGACCGCTGCCGCCTGGCCCAAAAAAAAGCTCCCTGACGGTCGCGGCTCGGTAACGTGCGCCAAGCGGTCCAGTCCAACCGCGGCTAGAATCGAAAAGCCGATGTAGACTGGCAGGATGAGCCGCACGCCGATGTCCACCCGGCTGGTCATCGCCGGAAGCAGGATTCCAAGAGAGAATGCCAATGGCAGGCGGCACGCCGCTCTCGAGAACTTCCCGATGCAGGCGTACGTCCCGACAGCTAATAAGACCAGGAATGCAATCGGCGTCTTGACGGCCAGCA
>PKYZ01000152.1 GCA_003132865.1 Bryobacterales bacterium | reverse complement strand
AGCAGTTAACCCACGGTGGCGGGAGCAACACGATGCCAAACTGGAGCTGGAAATGACCACCTGATGAAAGCCGGTAGCCGGTAGCTGGACTACTTTTGCCTGGTAAAAACCCCCGAAACGCTCCCTGAAGGAGGAGAGACAAGTGAAAATTTCGAATCGCACGTCCCTGGTGATGGCCGTAAGTCTGGCGGCAATGCTGACCGTTGCCGGATGCCACAAGAAGAACCCGGCACCACCGCCGCCCCCCGCCCCTCCGGCCACGGCTCCGACGCCCATGGCGACGATCACGGCGGAACCGAGCAGCATTACACCCGGCGGGAGCGCTACGCTGACGTGGAAGACGACGGACGCAACGAACGTGTCGATTGAAGGTCTGGGCACAGTGGCCACGGCGGGCACGCAGACGGTGACGCCGACGCAGACGACGAGCTATCACCTGATCGCGCAGGGCGACGGCGGCACGGCCGACGCGACGGCGACGGTGACGGTGACCTCGGCTCCTCCTCCTCCGGCTCCGATAACCGAGACCGGCATCGACGAGAATGCGTGGGAATCGGCGGTGAAGCCGGTGTTTTTCGACTACGACAGCTACGACGTTCGTCCGGATGCGCAGTCTACGATTTCCTCGGACGCGAACTTCCTGAACCAGCATCCGAACCTGAAGGTAGTGATCGGCGGATACTGCGACCAGCGCGGGTCGACGGAATACAACCTGGCGCTGGGCGAGAATCGCGCGAACGCGGCCAAGCAGGCGCTGGTGAGCGCGGGCGTGAGCCCGGACCGGCTGCGCACGGTGAGCTACGGCAAAGAGAAGCAGTTCTGCACGGAGCAGAACGAAGCGTGCTGGCAGCAGAACCGGCGGGCGCAGTTCACGCTGGACCAGTAAAAGCAGGGAGTAGGCAAAGCCAATAGGGAACAGGTCCTGGATTGCGGCGGTGGGGCTGCGATCCGGGACCTGCCCAGGTTACAGGTGACAGGTTACAGGTGACAGGTGATGCGGGACGGGTTGCGGATCCCGCTCAAGGACTGCGATTTGGGAACTGCAACCTACGACCTGAAACCTGTTACCTGTGACCTGGTTTCCCGTTCGCCCCTTCCACGGCAACTAATTAATAATGAGATGAGCGCTTCCTGCGCTCTGCGGGGAATTGTGTTTATGCGAAAGACTGTGGTTTCGCTCTCGACTGTCTTCCTTTTCGTTGTAATGTGCGCGGCTCCCCCGGCGCATGCGGTGAACAAGGAAATGGTGCAGCTGCAGACTCAGGTTCAGCAGCTGCAGGATGCGGTGCAGCACCTGCAGGAGACGCAGGACCAGCAACTGAGCGTGCTGCAGCACGTGATGCAGCAGATGAATGACAGCGTGGGGAAGATCAGCGCGACGGTAACGACACTGCAGTCGCAGGTGCAGGCGCAGAACGAGTCGGGGGGCGGAAAGATCGAGCAGGTTTCCGGACAGATGCAGGGGATCAACGACTCGATCGACGCGCTGCGGACGCGGATCGACAAGCTGAGCGCGGAGGTGCAGGCGGTGCAGTCGCAGCTGTCGAATATTACGACGCAGTCGGCGGTGCAGCAGCAGGGCGGACAGCCCGGGCAGACGGGAACCGATCAGAACGGGCAGCCGAACCAGCCGCAGCCGCAGCCGCAGGCGCCGCCGGTGAACGATCTGTATCAGGGTG
Source organism: Bryobacterales bacterium (assembly GCA_003132865.1). The sequence goes on along the minus strand of PKYZ01000152.1, from coordinate 72,684 downwards.
GACTGCGCGACTATAACTCGGCGCGGTATGACTTAGCGGCGGGCGAGTTTGCCGATGTGCTGAAGTACTATCCAAACGATGACCTGGCGGGGAACGCGCAGTTTTATCTTGGGGAGATTGCGTACCGGCAGGGGAAATACCCGGACGCGATCAAAGCGTACAACGTGGTGCTGCAGCAGTTCTCGGGGAATCCGAAGGCGCCCACGGCGGCACTGCGCAAGGGCGAGGCGGAATTGTCGCTCGATCAGAAGGACAATGGGATTCGCGATCTGCGGGCGCTGATTGCGCGCTATCCGCAGACGCCGGAGGCTACGCAGGCGCGGAGCCGGCTGAACGGGATGGGCGTGCGTCCGACGGCGGCGAAGCCCACGGCTTACAAACCGTAACGGAGCCGGTAGGCTGTAGCCGGTAGCTGGTTGCGGTCTTCGCTCGCCGAATGGATCCGGTCAAACGAGTAGAACTACTTTCCTATTGACAGGTGCGGCGGAGAGAGTTAATCCGCGCGAACGCTGCGTGAAATGGGCCTTTCATTCGTCGTTGACAAAGCGCAGAGTGAATCGCACAATCGGATTTCAGCTCGATTCCATCGTCTCCCTCCGGGACTCGTCGCTACGATTTATCTACCTTGCTCAGTCCAGCACCAGCCTCGGCGAATGGCGTCCTGCGAAATGGCAACGGCTCACCCTACGTTGTGAAGCCGCAGGAAAGGTTCGCCGCATTGAAGGCACTGCTCGAAACCGACTTTCGCGGCCTGACGCTCGTGGCGCGGGGCAAGGTTCGCGACATTTACTCGGTGGGCGAGTATTTGCTGATGGTGGCGACCGACCGCATTTCGGCGTTCGACTACATCCTGCCCACCGGCATACCGGACAAAGGCAGGGTCCTCACGCAACTTTCCATTTTCTGGTTCGATTTCCTGCGCGAAGTGACGCCCACGCATTTCCTCACGGCGAATGTGGACGGGTATCCAGCGGCGTTGCGGCAATTTCGCGAGCAACTCGAAGGCCGCTCCATGCTGGTGAAGCGCGCGCAAATGGTGGAGATCGAATGCGTGGCGCGCGGCTATCTGGCGGGCTCCGGCTGGAAGGAATATAAGGCGCAGGGCACCGTTTGCGGCATTCCGCTGCCCGCCGGACTGCGCGAAAGCGACCGCTTGCCCGCGCCGATCTTCACGCCGTCCACCAAGGCGCAGAGCGGCCACGACGAGAATATCTCGTTCGAAACGATGTGCTCGCTGATGGGCGCGGAGATGGGCGCGCGATTGCGGGATCTCACGCTGCGGATTTACTCGCGGGCGGCGGCCTACGCGGAGACCAAGGGCGTGATCATCGCCGATACGAAATTTGAGTTTGGTTTCGTGGACGGCGAGCTCGTTCTGGGCGATGAAGTGCTGACGCCGGATTCGTCGCGGTTCTGGCCCGCGGAAAGCTACCGGCCCGGAGGCCCGCAGTTTTCATACGATAAGCAGTACGTGCGCGACTACCTGGAATCCATCCAGTGGAACAAGAAGCCGCCGGCTCCGCCGCTGCCGGACGATGTTGCCGGCAAGACCAGCGAGAAGTACCGGCAGGCCTACCGTGTTCTGACGGGCAAGGAGCTATGAACTGGCTGGACGTGGTGTTGCTCCTCGTGCTGGCGGGATCGGTGGTGACCAGTTTCTCCACGGGCTTGGCGCGTGAAGTAGTGGGGCTGGTTTCCATGATCGCGGCGCTGGTGCTGGCCATCTGGTTCTATGGCACGGCGGGGTCGTTTCTGCAGCCGTTTGTCAGGTCGCCGGGTATTTCTAATTTTTGCGGCTTCCTGATTGTGTTTTGCGGCGTGCTGATCCTGGGGGCGATTGTGGGCCGCGTGCTGGGGCGGTTGATGAAGGTCGCGGGGCTGTCGTTCGTGGACCGGTTGCTGGGCGCGGGTTTCGGAGTGGTGCGGGGGTTGCTGATATCCATCGCCCTGGTGCTGGCGCTGCTGGCGTTCACGCCGGGCAGGTCTCCGCCGAATGCGGTGGTGCACTCAAGGGTGGCGCCGTACGTGATTGACGCGGCGCGGGTCTGCGCCGCGATGGCGCCGCATGAGTTGAAGGATGGATTCCGGAAGAGCTACGAGCAGGTGAAGGCGATTTGGGGCAACGCTCTGAAAAAGGGCATTCGGGGATTGCCGGATGCGGGAAAGGCATGAGATGAAAGAGAAGTTCGAAGCGCTGGTGGAGCATCTGGTCGGCCACGGCTTTTTTCTCGAAGAGGTAGTGGAACTACTGGAGAGGACCCTGATCGAAAGGACTCTGGAGCGTACGGGCGGCAACCGCTCGGCCGCCAGCAAGCTGCTGGGGATTCATCGCAACACGCTGCAACGGAAGATGGCGGAGTACAAGCTGGGCACGCACAAGGCGCGGCGCAAACCCGTGCGTGTGGAGTCCCGCGCGCGCCGGAAGGCCGCCACGGCGTAATGGATCTGATCGTCTTCGATCTGGACGGCACGCTGATCGATTCCAAGCTCGACCTGGCGCATGCCGCCAATGCCGCGCGCAGCCACATGGGCATGCCGCCGATCGAGAACGAGCGCGTCTACTCTTACGTGGGCAACGGCGCGCCGGTGCTGATTCGCCGCGTGCTGGGCGCGGAGGCCACCGAAGCGCAGGTGCAGGAAGCGCTGGAGTTCTTCCTGGAGTATTATCGCGATCACATGCTGGACCACACGGTGCTTTACCCCGGCGTGCGGGAAGCGCTCGACAGGCTGCGGGATGCGGGAGTGCGGATGGCCGTGCTGACCAACAAGCCGGTGAGGATCAGCCGGGTCATCGTGGACGGGCTGGGGGTCGGCGGACATTTCCGGCAGGTCTATGGCGGCAACAGTTTCGATTTCAAGAAGCCGCACCCCATCGGGGTCGAGACGCTCATGCAGGAATGCGGTGCCTCACGGGAGCGCACCATGATGGTGGGGGACAGTTCGGTGGACATCCAGACGGCGCGCAACGCGCACGTGCAATCCTGCGGCGTGACTTACGGGTTTCAGCCCGAGACACTCAAGACCGTGCCGCCGGATCTGCTCGTGGACAGCATGGAAGATCTGGCGGAGTGGGTGATCGGGCGGGCGGGGCCGGCTTGAGCCGCTCGCCGAAGCGGGTCCTGGAGGANNCTGGAGGTCTGCCCCACTGAAGCTATTTCTGCGAATAGGTCACACTGACGGTGGTCCCCTTTTGGCCGGTCCCGACGGTCACCAATACGGTGCGCTTGTTGGCCGCATCGTCGGCCGAAACCAGGCCGCCTGAGGATCCGCCGCTTTCGCTCGTGGTGGTCGCGTTAATGCGGAATCCGGTCTGCTTCAATCCCCGTTCATAAAACGCGACTACGTATTTGGGAGTGTCCTGTGTCTGAAATTGGAAGCTGGCCGAAGTGCCCTCTTTACTGTTCACGCTGAAGGTGCTCGCCGGCTTGGAATTCGGATACACCGGAATCCACGCCGGCAACGCCGCCTGGTTGGCCCCGATGGTCAGCGACTCGGAGCCGGACTTCATTTGCAGGCTGCCGCTGTCGCCGTTGCCGTGCGCCTCCAGGGTCACGGCATCCTTGCCATCCTCGCGGAAGATGAGCTTTCCCCGTTTCATTTCATCGAAGTTCACGGTCATGGTCTTTCCCGTGGACTTCTGACGGATCGTAATCAGGCCGCGCTGGTCGTCGGTCGAAACCACCTCGAGGTCCGGATTGGTCGCGGCGAGCAGTTTCGCCGTGGCCAGCCCCGGATTGTTCCGCATCAATTCCGGATCGAACCCCGCTTGTTTGGCTTTGTGGACCAGGAAAAGGCCGCCGCCGACCACGGCGATGCCGAACAGCACAAACAGTCCGAGCACGGCCACCAGTATCCAAACGAGCGGGCTGGTTTTCCGCAGGGTAGCGGGCGCAGCATTGGGCGCAGAATGGACAGGGCTGGCCGGCGGCGCGCCCGCAGCCGGAGGCGCATCGCGGGCTTTGGCACGAGTTCCACAGGCGGTGCAAAAATCCCCGCTCATTTGCGCTCCGCAATTCTGACAGAAGGGCATACTTCCTCCGTTCCTGTTCACTCTAGCATGGGCGGGTCTGGAGGACGAATCGTCCGTATAATCATGCCATGAGCGTCAAGGTTCAAATTACGCTGCCCGACGATCTAGCGCTGGCGCTGAACGACGCGGCCTCCCGCGAGAAGCTGTCTCTTGCCCAATTCATCCGCGAAACGATGCAGATCCGCCTGTGTCGGCAGAGACCCGCAAGTGGCGGCGACCCATTCGCGTCGATCACCAACTTGGTTGATGCTCCCGACACGAACCTTGCGTAGAGCGTCGATGAGATCCTCTCAAAATGACCGCGTTTGTCGATACCAGCTTCTACATCGCTCGCATCATGCCACGCGATCAGCGGCATGGGAGGCATTGCGCGCCCGTGGATTCTTTTCCGTCGCAATCGGCTTTCTGTGCGACGCCCATCTCAGTCAGGACGTTTCGATCATCTATCCGGATGCTGTGCTCGAATCCGATGGATGGGCGAACGCCAGGCATTTCCGCATCGCGGGGTTCGAAGTGCTTCGTTAGCGTTAACGGGAGCGGGTCTGGAGACCCGCTGCAGGCGTGGACGCCCGCCCCACATTACGTACGAAGTAGGCGGCGCCCAGGGCGGCGAGGGCCAGGGAGATCCACTGCGATGTGTTCAGTGGGCCGCCGAAGGGGTTGGGCTGGTCGTGGTAGCGCACGAACTCGACCAGGAACCGGGCGGTGGAATACAGGATCAGGTACAAGCTGATGATCGCGCCGGGCGCATGCTGCCGGCGGATGCGCCAGTAGAGGATGCCGAAGATGAGGAACTCGGCCACCGATTCGTACAACTGCGTCGGATGCAACTCGGTGCCCAACGGCACGCCCACTAATTGCTGAGCCAGCGGATTGGTGAACGTGACGCCCCAGGGCAGCCTGGTCGGCAGGCCCCAGCAGCAGCCCGCGGCAAAGCAGCCCAGCCGGCCTATGCCGTGGCCCAGCGCGATGCCGGGGGCGAAAACGTCGGCCGTGGGCAGCGCCGGAAGCTGGTGGCGGCGCATGTAGACCGCGGCCGCGATTAAGGCCGCGATCAGGCCGCCATAGAAAACACCACCGGCCTGCAGGCTGGCCATGGAGAAGATCTCGCCGGGATTGCGGACATAGTAGGGGATGTCCACCAGGAACATCATGATCTTGGCGCCCACGATGGCGCTGAGGCCGCAAACGATCCCGAGGTTCACGACCGCGTCGCTGTTGAGGCCGGCGCGGCGCGCGAGGCGCGCGATCACGGATAGCGCCACCAGGAAGGCCAGCGCGACCAGCACTCCATAGGTCGATTGCGAAAAGCTTCCGATTTGAAAGAGCCGCGGAAACATCAGGCGCCCGCCGGCTGGCGCTTGGGCCGCAACAGCTCCAGCAGCAGCAAACCGCTGCCGATCACGATGCAGGAGTCGGCCACATTGAAGGTCGGCCAGTGCAAGTCGCCGATGTAGAATTCCAGGAAGTCGGTGACGCGGCCCCATAGGATACGGTCGAAAAGGTTGCCGGCCGCGCCGCCCAGCACTAAGGCCAGACCCGCGACCGTCCAGCGGTCGAGACGCGAGGCCCTCCAGAGCAGCCCGGCCACCAGGAGTAGCGCGGCCGCCGAGAATGCGATGAGCACCACGGTGCGCCAGGCCGAGTTGGATTCGTTCATCAGCCCGAAGGCCACGCCACGATTTTGCGAGTGCACGATATCGAAGAAGCCGGGGATGACTGGGTGAACGTCGAAGGGGGAAACATGCGCCTCGATGATCGACTTGGACAGGCGGTCGATGGCAAATACCATCGCGGAGAGGCCGTAGGCTTTCAGGCGACTGTCAAGCATGCAGCATCTCTTTCACCGCGGCGGCGCAGGCCGCGCAAATGGTGGGGAATCGCGGGTCGGAGCCGGTATCGGTGGTGTACTTCCAGCAACGCTCGCACTTGACTCCGTCGGCGCGCTCGACTTGGATGGAGATTTCAGGGGACACCCCGTGACAGGCTGAAGCCTGTCCTACCATTACTTGCGAGACGATGAACAGCGCGGGCAATTCGCGGGCGTATTCTTCAAGCAGGGGATAAAGGTCGGAGTTGGCCGTCAGGCGTACCCGAGCCTCGAGGGGCGCGCCGATGAATTTCTCCTGGCGGGCCTGCTCGAGGCTCTTGAGCACGTCTTCCCTCACTTTCATGAGACGGTCCCAGTTCCCGGCACGTTTCCTGTGGGCATCGGACAGGCCTTCGGTCAACTCGGCGGCTTCGGGAAAGAGTTCCAGGTGCACGCTGCCCGGCTGCCCCATGTGGGTCCAGACTTCTTCGGCGGTGAAGGTGAGGATGGGCGCTACCAGCCGCACGAGGGCATATTCGAGGCGGTAAAGCGCGGTTTGCGCGCTGCGGCGCGCGTGCGATTTGGTGGCCGCGGTGTACAGCCGGTCTTTCAGCACGTCGAAATAGAGCGCGCTGAGATCCACCGTCGCGAAATCGTAGAGCGCACGGTAGACCTTGTGGAACGCAAATTCGTCATACCAGGCGCGGCAATTGGCCACCAGCGATTCGGCGCGGAGCAGGATCCATTGGTCGAGCTCCAGCATTTCGTCCACGGGCACCGCATCGGCGCGCGGATCGAACCCGGAAAGGTTGCCCAGCAGGTAGCGGAAGGTATTGCGCAGCTTGCGGTAGGCCTCCTGCAGGCGCGTGAGGATGGTTTCCGACGCGCGCACATCTTCATGGAACTCGACCGATGCCGACCACAGCCGGATGAGATCGGCACCGTGATGCTTGATGATCTCTTCGGGTTCGATGGAGTTGCCGAGCGATTTGTGCATGGCGCGGCCCTCGCCATCCAGCACCCAGCCGTTCAGTGCGCAGGCGCGGTAAGGAGAGCTGCCCTTGAGTCCCACGCCCACCAGCAGCGAGCTATGGAACCAGCCGCGATATTGATCGCCGCCTTCCATGTAGAGATCCGCAGGCCAGGTCAGGTTGTTGGCGGGGGTGAGCACGGCCAGGTGGCTCGATCCGGAGTCGAACCAGACGTCCAGAATGTCGGTTTCCTTGCTGAACTCCGTGCCGCCGCACTTGGCGCAGGCCACGCCGGGCGGCAGCAATTCGGCCGCGGTGCGCTGGTACCAGACGTCGGCGGTGTGTTCGGCGAACAGGCGCACGATGCCGTCGAGGATTTTGCGGTCGGTGAGCGGCTCGCGGCAATGGTCGCAATAGAAGACGATGATGGGCACGCCCCACACACGTTGGCGCGAGATGCACCAATCGGGGCGGGTGGCGATCATGTTGGAGATGCGCTCCTGGCCCCAGTCGGGCATCCAGCGCACCTGGCGGATGGCCTCCAGCGCGTGCTGGCGGAAATCGTTGCGGTCCATACCGATGAACCACTGCTCGGTGGCGCGGAAGATGGTCGGCTTGTGGCAGCGCCAGCAATGCGGATAGCTGTGATCGACCTTTTCCGATGCGAGCAGGGCGTGATGCGCGCGCAGGATCTCGATGACGATGGGGTTGGCTTCCCAAACGGTTTTGCCGATCAGCTCGTCGGGCAAGCGGCCGGGCGCCCCATCGGCATGATAGAAGCGGCCGGCGGCATCCACCGGGCAAAAGGTTTCGATGCCGTACTGGCGGCCGACGACGTAATCTTCCTGGCCGTGTCCGGGCGCGGTGTGGACGGCGCCGGTGCCTTGTTCCAGCGTGACATGATCGGCCAGGATGCCGAGCGAATCGCGTTCCAGAAACGGGTGATGAAAGACTGCGCCTTCAAGGCGCGATCCGGGGAGGCGGGCCAGTACTTCGTAGTGGGCCCAGCCGCATTTTTCGGCGGTGACTTTCAGGAGGTCGGCGGCGACGAGGTAGACGGGACCGCTCCCTGACGGTCGCGGCTCAGTATGTCGCGGCTCGGTGGCGGATAGGGCGACCGCGACGTACTCGTACTTCGGATGAAACGCGATGGCCATGTTGGCCGGGATGGTCCACGGCGTGGTGGTCCAGATAAGGCCGTAGACGTGGTGGCCGGCGAGCGCGGGATCGATCTTAGCGGGATCGGACGTCAGGGCGAAGCGCACCCAGATGGAGGGGCTGGAATGGTTGGCATATTCGACCTCGGCCTCGGCCAGCGCGGTGTGGTCGCGCATGCACCAGTGCACCGGCTTCAGGCCTTTGTAGACGTAGCCCCGATCGAGGAATTCCACGAAGGCGGCGGCGATCACCGACTGGTAATGCGCGCTCATGGTGAGATAGGGGTCGTCCCAGCGGCCGAAGACGCCCAGACGCTTGAAATCCGTGCGCTGCAGATCGACGTATTTTTCGGCGTATTTGCGGCATTCGGCCCGAATCTCGGCGGTAGTCATTTTGGCTTTGCGCGCGCCGAGTTCGCTATCGACCTTGATTTCGATGGGCAGGCCATGGCAGTCCCAACCGGGGACATAGGGCGCGTCGAAGCCCGCCATGGTTTTGGACTTGACGATGAAATCCTTGAGTATCTTGTTGAACGCGGTGCCCAGGTGGATGCGGCCGTTGGCGTAGGGCGGGCCGTCGTGCAGGATGTAGGTGGGGCGGCCGGCGCGCGCGCGGCGGATTTGGGCGTAGATATCCTCACCAGCCCAGCGGTCGAGCAACTTCGGCTCGGCCTGGGAGAGGTTGGCCTTCATCGAAAAGCCGGTGCGGGGCAGATTGATAGTCTGCTTCAGATCGACGTTATGCGAATCCATTTTGCAGGGATAATACCATCGTACACGATGGCTGAAGGTGCATGCTCAGCGGGCAGATTTCGCCGCTCTACCGCTCGATTCTGGGTCGTGGGAGCATATTCATCCGCAATTGGCTCGACTGCACGCGCCATTCGCACTAAGGAGTCGGTCCCTTTCGCGCCGCCGTTCCTTGGCGGAGGCGAACTCTGCGAAGAACTCATCGCGTTGATCGCTTTCCGGGGCCGGTATCATGGCTATAGGTTTATCCTTATATCAGGACGGTGAGCGGATATCAAGCAAAAAACATAGGTTGTCCGATTTCGATCACCGCGCTGGTCGCGCCGAGATGACGGTCAACCCTTCAATCCCTTCGAAATGGCGCCTATTATTCGTGACCAGAGGGATGTCGAGCGAGCGGGCACACGCAGCGATGAACGCATCCGCAGTGGCGATCGGCCGCCCGCGCGCCTCTGCTGCATTTGAGATCTGCGCATATGAGATGAGAGACATACCTGCAAGCTGGACGGCACGACCGCGAACCGGCATAGATTGGATAGCAAGTTCGGCCATCCGGCGCGGACCCCAACTTTTCTTGTACGCTCCCCGATACATCTCCGCCACAGTGATAAAAGAAACCATCGGCCGATAGCCGAATAGCAGTTTCTCGTATTCTTCGGCCAAGCTGTGCCGATTCAGGAGGTAGGAGACGACATCGGTGTCTACGAGGATCTCATTCAACGCTTAGCCGCCCGCGTCCGGTCTTCGCGGCGCCAGCGCCGAACCTGGCGCACGAACCATTCGGTTTCCTTAGGGTCGGGATCATCAAACGGACGGATATCCCCAGCTTGGCGAACCGGCTCAACGCCCTGCGCGCTCACCAACTCCGCTGCCGTAGGTGAGGCGTAGAAGTCGAATACGCGCGGCAGCAAGCGCGATCTGCCGTTTCGAGGGGCCAACCTTGTTATCGCTGCTTTCTCAGGCTGTCTTTTCCCTCTCGTCGGCTTGTGCGCTAGAGAAACTTTGGCCATACCGTGCCCTCACCAGCTTACCAGACTGATGGAATCTCAGAATATTCCGTGAGACGCCGTTCTTGGAGGAAGTCCTGTTGGGGACAGCCCCACGCGAACCGGTCAATGCGGGAGGTATGTCGTAAGGTCCCGGATAATCTGCTGTTCCTGGGGCGAAAAGCGGCCACGGAATTCGTCGGTGTTCAAGCGCGCCTGGCGCTGGGCTTCCGGCATCAGGCGAAGTTGCTCGACTTCGCGGTGCACTACCGGACGGCGCGCCTGGGGCAACTGGAAGAACTCGCGCAGGCGCTCGCGGACGATCTGCTGCTTGTCCGGCGCAAGCTGGGCGAAGGTTTGGTAACGCCCGCGTAGCGCCTGCTGTTCTTCCGGGCGCATGTGGTTGTACCACCAGATGCGCTGGCGGATCTGCCGCGCGCGGGCAGGCGGCAGCTTGGCAAGCTCGCGTTCGCGCTCCTCGGGGGACATCCGGTTCCAGCGGTCGATCGGATTCGCTTGAGGCTGCGCTTGCGCGGCGGGCCTGTCCGGCTCCTGCTGAGATCTGGCCGGCGCGGCGGCCGCAGATGCCAGCAGGATGGCCAGCGGCGTTGCGTGCAGAACGGCCAATCCGAACCTGAAAAGCGTGGAGCGTCCACGATCACATGGCATCGGGATGCACGCTTTCCGCGGAGTCCGACGTGCCGAATTGGCGCAATAAATCGAGGTCGTCCAGAGTGTTTTCCACCTGATTCGCGCGCACGATTTCACCGTGCCGGGCAACCGGCGCGATGGGGCCCGGATGTTGCAGAAGCAGGCCCGCCATCAGCAGCAGGCCGGCCGAAGCCGTCAGCGGCAACGCCTGACGGAGCGGCATGGGGCGGAATGGGCGTGTGAGGCGCTCCCACCACGAGAGCCGCACTCCGTCGTCGATCCGGCGATACAGGCGCCGGTCGAAATCGGGCGAGACGGGGGGCGCCTCCCAGGCGTCCAGAGCTTTCCACACAGTGGTCTGGTCCGCGGCCACCAACCGGCAAGCGGCACAACCGGCCAAGTGCTGTTCCAGCGCGCGGGCGGTTTCCAGATCGAGTTCACTGGCGGCATAGGCCACCAGCATGTCCGGGTTGCGGTCTTCGATTGGGCAATTCATGTTGTTCCAATGTGCGCCAAACGGGCGCGCAGCGTTTCATAGGCCCGGAACAGCAGCGATTTTACGGCCGATTCCGAGCAGCCCAGTACTTTCGCGATCTGAGTGTACTCCATGTCTTCATACTTGTGCATCAGCACGGCCGCCCGTTGCTTTTCAGGCAGTGCGGCTACCGCCCGCCGGACCTCCTCCAGTTTGACTTCGTACACCAGCCTCTGCTCCACCGAGGGCCGCCGATCGGAAACCTGGCGGACCGGAAGATCCGTCGACACATCATCCAGGCGCTCCTGCCCCCGCTCGTGTCTTTCATCCCGAAGCCAGTTCAACGCCAGATGCGTGGCGATCCGGAACAGCCAAGTTTTGAACTTGGCCGTGGGCTCATAGCTCGACCGGGAGCGATACACGCGCAGGAAGACCTCCTGCGCCAATTCCTCGGCGACGGCCGGCTCCTGCACCAACCGGTAGACGAAATGAATCACCGAGGCGCGATGCTTTTCGAGCAGGACGCCAAAGCTGGTGCCATCCCCTTGCTTGACGCGGAGCATGAGCTCGGCATCGTAGTCCAGGGTGGCTGCCGCGGCTACCCCCATATCATTCTTAACCCTAGGTTCCATGCAAGGTTGCGCGTTAACGCACAAAAGTTACTCCCCCTTGAGAGTGCGCTCCATCAGCCTCCGGATGGCCTCCCGCGGAGGCAGCCCAAAGTTCAACATTTCAAACATCTGGGCCGATATGGGCATCTCGACTGCATGCCGGCGCGCCAGGTCGACACTGGCATTGGTTGTTTTGATGCCTTCCGCCACCATCTTCATGGAGCTGACGATCTCCTCCAGTTTACGCCCGCGCGCCAGTTCCAGGCCGACCGCGCGGTTGCGGCTCAGTTCTCCAGTGCATGTAAGGACCAGGTCGCCGAGCCCTGCCAGGCCAGCGAGCGTTTGCGGCCGCCCGCCGAGGGCCGTGGCGAGGCGGGTCATCTCGGCCAACCCGCGCGTGATCAGCGCGGCCTGCGTATTGTTGCCCAATCCCAAACCGTGACACACGCCGGCGCCGATCGCCACCACGTTCTTCACCGCGCCGCCGATTTCGACTCCCGCCGGATCGGGGCTGGTGTAGAGACGGAAGGTGGGTCCCGAGAAGCTGGCTTGCACGCTGGCTGCCAACGGCTGGTCCGTGGAAGCCACCACCAGCGCGGTGGGATCGCCACGGGCCACTTCGCGCGCGAAAGTAGGTCCGGAGATGACCGCCACGCGCGGTTCGAAGCTGCCGGACACGCATTCGCGGATCACCTCGGAGGCGCGCAGCAGCGTGCCGTTCTCCAGCCCCTTGGTGGCGCTCACGAAAACCATGGAAGGATCCAGGCACGGCAGCATCTGGCCATAGATCGGGCGCACCAGGTGCGAGGGCATGACGCTGAGCATGATCGCAGCGCCCACGAGCGCGGCGGCGAATTCCGTTTCCACCGTCACGTTGGCGGGGAGACAAAATCCGGGCAGGTATAGATCGTTGATGCGAGTCGCGCGCATACGCTCGGCGAGGTCCTTTTCATACACCCACAGACGAATGCGCGGGAAGCGCGGCGCCAGCACCACGGCCAGCGCGGTGCCCCAACTGCCGGCGCCCACGATTGCGAGATCGCCGGCGAGCTGGTTCAATTGCGGCTCCCGAATGAGAAGACGGACTCGGTTCCGGCGCGCAGCCGCGCGATGTTTTCGCGGTGGCGATAGAGGATGAGCGTCCCGCTCAGGATGGCGGTCACTACGACGGTGGCCGGTGGATGCGCGATCAGCCACACCGCCAGCGGGAACGTCCCGGCGCCGACGATGGAGCCGAGCGAGATGTGCCGGGTCCAGGCGGCCATGACCACGAAGACCACCAGCACCGCGGCCAGCGGCAGCGGCGTCAGGCAGAGCCAGGCGCCCACGAACGAGGCCATGGCTTTACCGCCGCGGAAGCGCAGGAACGCCGGATAGGAATGCCCGATCATGACGGCCAGGGCGGCGCCGCTCATCCACTCGACATTCCCGCCGGTGAGCCGGCCTTCCAGCCACACAGCCAGGTAGCCTTTGGCCATATCCAGCAGCAGAGTGGCCACGCCCGCGGCGCGGCCGGTGGTGCGCAGGACGTTGGTGGCGCCGATGTTGCCGCTGCCGGAGGCGCGCACATCGCGCCCCGTGGTCAGCTTCACCAGCAGATATCCGAAGGGGATGTCACCCAGCAGGTAGGCGATCGCGATTCCTATGGCAGCGGTCATCACGATGCCGGAAGCTCCCGGCCGGTTGCCAAACAGTTACACTGCTCGCCGGACATCTTTTGCGAACGCAACGGTCAATCGCCTGTTGGAATGATTCCCGCGTTTTCGACCATCAGGATCACGGTGCGCTCCTGAGCGCGCGTCCGATGGACCGTTCCTTTCGGAACTACAAATCCTTGCCGCGGCGACAGCGCGATCGTACGGCCTTCGAGATCGATCAATAGATGGCCTTCTACAACGTAGAAGAACTCGTCGTCTTCGTCGTGCTTGTGCCAATGATATCCTCCCTGTACAACAGCCAGACGGACCACCGAATCGTTCACCTTGCACAGAGTCTGGTTGTACCACGTATACTCGCAGGCATCGGCAAGCGCTTTTTCGTCGATGACTTCCAACGGCTGGCAGAGGATGTTGAGGCGAGTTTCGTACGGGAACGGCGGGGAGGATGTGGCCATTAGATCTCTCCTTGCCCCAGGATACCGCAGCTTGAAAGCGGAAACTCCGCCAGCTTGGTGTACACGGAGCCGGCCGGACTCAGGCGGCTCTGGTAGAGGAAGAAGCGATCGGCGCTGAAGCTGCCGAAATCGAGCGGCGGCAGCGCGGCGATGATCTCGCGCAGTTTCTGCAGGGGCACGGGTTCTTTGATGCGCGCCAACGTCAAATGGGGGCTGAACGGGCGGCCTTCCGGCGGAAGACCTAGCGGGTCGAGGGCGTGATCGATTTCCGAGGCCAGCGCCGCCAGATCGGGAGAGGCTTCCACGCCTGCCCAGAAGACGCGTGGGGAGTGCGGGTTGGGGAAGAAGCCCAACTTGCGGATGTGAATCGGGATCGGTGGATGGCTGGGGAGTGCGGCGAGCGCGGCGCGCAGATCCGGCAGGCGATCCTCTGACCATTCGCCGATGAAGCGGGTGGTGACGTGCAGATTCGCGGGCAGGCTCCACTTGATGCGGGCCGCGGGGCGGAGTTGATCGAGCAGGGCGTCGAGAGTGCGGATTACTTCGGGGGAAAGATCGAAACCGGTGAACAATCGCATGCCGCGCTCTTATTTTGCACCGCGGGTGGGCCGGGGCGCAAATGGGTGGCAGGCCCGGTATCGACGATTGCCGGTGGAAGGGTTATTAAACACGGCGACGCTATCGTTTGCGCGACAACCGCTGGCTTACGGCGCGGCTCGGTGACCACACTCATTCGGGGAGCGGATGCGCAATTACTTATGGCGTTCTGTTTAGCTGGAGTTCATCGCCAAAAAGGCGCTGCCACCAACCGACTTTCTCGTCCCGGAGAGATCGAGCACACTCCTCGATTGCCCGATCTCTTGCATGTTTGTCCTCGATCCGCAGGATCATATGCATTTGATCCCGGTCTCTGTGGAATCGGTCGAGCTTGGCATGCACGTCCCGATGGAGCTTCAGTATGGCGCCGCCGATTAGATTCAACAGCGCGCCCGTAGCCAGCCTGGCTGAATGCAGTTGAGCGCCAGAACCCAACGCACCGATGACGAGGATGACAGTTCCAATACCCAACAAAGCAATGGCGGACCAAAACGTCACCCGAGCTTCCACGATGCGCAGGTTATGGATAGGCCGGGTAATCTCGTCAAGCCCAGCCAGGCTCTGTATGATTTCGTCCTGAGGGCGGAGCCTTGGGGCATTTTAACTGGGCAACACAATCTCTCTTACTGGCCTGCCTTCTTCGTCCGCGATTACGAGCTTTCGATTTTTCTTTGCTTCGGTCACGGCGATCTTCAAAATCCCAAAAGCATATCTGAATAGTTGGGTCATGGAGATGTTCATCTCATCTGCCATGGCCCTGACTTCTTTAGCCACAGTCGGGGAGACGTTGAAATTCAGCCTCTCCACTTCCCGTTGAGGCGCTGCGCCGGCATCCGTGCCGGCGTCATGTTCAGGTGCGTATCCAGCCATTTGTTCTTGCCTTTCTGCATGTATTATACACTTTTTAGGCTCTGTTTGAATCCATCCGATGATCCTGTGACACACTGTGGGGACCAGCACAGAACGCGGAGCGGCTGTGTACGATCGTGGAAGTGGCGACAAGTGTCCTAGTTTGAGTAGAATATGGGGAATCAGGAGCCCCAAGCTGTCGGGCTATATTAAAATTTGTTAATCTTGTTTAACCTCAACCAGCGATGTGCTGGATTGCCGTGGTTCAGCGAATCGTCTATGATTCAAGAGGTTTCCCAGGAGGGCGTATGAAGACCCTGTTACTTCTGCCGCTGGTGTGCGCCGCCGGGGCGTTCCCGGCCACGAGCGCGGGCGACCCGCATGCAACTTACGCAAAGGACGTCGCGCCCATTCTGTTCCGTCGCTGCGTGGAGTGCCATCGCGCCGGAGAGGCCGCTCCCATGCCGCTGGTCACCTACAAAGAGGTGCGCCCGTGGGCCAAGGCCATCCGCGAGAAAGTATTGGAGCGCACTATGCCGCCCTGGCTGGCGGATGCGGCCTACGGCCATTTTTCGAACGACCGCCGCCTCACGCAGAAGGAGATCGACACCATCGTCGCCTGGGTGGACGTGGGCGCGCCCGCGGGCGACGATCGCGACCTGCCGCCCACGCCGAAATTCGAGCAGGGCTGGACCATCGGTAAGCCCGATGTAGTGATTTCTCTGCCGGACGAGGTCGCGGTTCCCGCAGAGGGAGTGGTTCCCTATCGCTATATCACCGTTGCCACCAATTTCGCCGAGGATAAATGGGTTCAGGCAGCCGAGATTCGCCCCGGCAATCGGGCCGTGGTGCATCACGTGATCGTGTTCGCGGCGGACCACGCCCTTAGGGACCGTACGAGCGGCGAAAACAAGGGCGAAGGCGGACGCGATTGGGCTGGCGCCAAACTGGCCGGGTTCGCACCGGGCGAGCAACCCAAAGTTTACCCGCCGGGGACCGCCAAGCTGCTGAAGGCCGGGGCCAAGCTCCTCTTCCAACTGCACTACACGCCCAACGGCAAACCAGCCACGGACCGGACTTCCATCGGCCTGATCTTCACCCGCGGCCCCATCGAGCACCAGGCGCTCAGCGGTACGGCCACTAACTTCCGCTTCGCGATACCTCCTGGCGATCCCAACTACGAGGTGCGCTCCAGTTGGACCGCGCCCGAGGACGTCCGGATCGTGGACCTGATGCCCCACATTCACGTGCGCGGCAAGGATTTCACTTACACGGCGGTTTATCCGGACGGCCATTCCGAGATCGTCCTGCGCGTGCCCAAGTATAACTTCAACTGGCAATTGGTGTACCGCATGCAAGATCCTTTGCTGCTCCCGAAGGGCGCCCGACTGGAATGTGTGGCGCACTTCGATAACTCACCCAACAATCCCGCCAATCCCGATCCACGGAAGGAAGTCCGGTGGGGGCCCCAGACGTGGGAAGAGATGATGATCGGATGGTTCGATTACACGCTGGATGGCCCCAGGCTCGCCGCGCAGCAAAGGAACCGATAACAGAAGCGTTTTGGGTCCGGAATCCGTGAGGGTACTACTAGAGGAGCGCCTTGCCGGTACTGTATCGGGGCAGGACTGGAACGATGCGTTTTGGCGGGATGCTATACTTAGGCACGTCCGTGGGGTCAAAAATCAAATGCGACGTTTGTTGAAACATTGCCCGCGCGCCACGTGCGGTTTGTGCGCCAGGTTACGTTATGTGCTGGCAATATTCCCGATGGTTGCCAGCCTCTCACCATGTCTCCACGCGACAATCGCGCCGATGACGCTGAACGCTTCTCCCGCCTCGCCGCAGCTTCTGGGGACCGCGATTCAGTTGACCGCGTCCGCGTCGGACTCCGATCCGGGGCCGCTGACATATAAGTGGGAAGTTCAGGCGCCCGGCTCTTCCAGCTTCAGCCTGATGCGCGACTTCGACCTCGACACGACTTTCGCGTGGACCCCTAACCATGTCGAAGGCACGTATAGGCTGCGCCTGACCGCAAGAGACTACCTGGCTGGCACGAGCGCCCAGCAGGTGGTAGCGTTTCGGGTGAACGCACTGGTGACTGGGACCCAGCCGGTTGTCATCCCGACCGCCAATCCCCTGGTTGCCTTGTTCAGCGCTCCTGCTTGCCCGGCCGGCAGCACGATGTCGGTTGTCTTTCAAGCGCAGGGATCGACCTTGCCAAGTACTACCGATTGGAGACCCTGTCACGCCGGCAGTATGAATTTCTACATTGCGGGGATGGCGGCGAGCCAAACCTACGTCATGACTTACCGGGTCAATACGGGAGGAACCGTGACGCCCGGGCCCCCGGTATCCTTTACCACCGGAGTCATTCCCACGTCTTTGAGCTTCCCCGCTCTGAGCGTACCGTTGGCGCCAGGCCCGCAAACCGACAACGCCGAGCAGGTTGTGCTGACAGGTTACATAGTCCCGCCGGACTTTCCCACGGCTACGGATCTGAGCGCCAACATCATCTGGTACTATCCGCAGACTATCGAGTTGACGCGGCCGGTCCCGGGCGGGACCATGCTGGCTATTTTCAACGGGCAGGGCACCGGTACGGGCGTTTGGGGACCCAATGTTGAACGGGAGCAAATACTGCGCGAGTTTGACCTGGCGGGCAACGCCGTCCGCGAGACAAACTGCGACCGTGTCTATGAGCAGCTTGCGGCGATGGGACTCGCAGATCCGCTCGGCGATTTCAACCATGAAGCCATCCGTTTGTCGAACGGCCAAACCATGGTTCTGGCGGATGTGCAGAGAATATTCCCGGCGGGCACCCAAGGCTCCACTGCCCCGCTGGATATTGTTGGCACGCTGATCGTCGTTTTGGATCAGAACTTCCAGGTACTCGGATATTGGAACTCCTTCGATCACGCGTGTACCGGCAGTGGCTGCCTGGACATCAACCGTGCGGGAGACGGGGCATGCCAGACGAACGCGCAGGGGCAGACTCAGCAAGGTTGCCCGCCGGTGTTGCTGTCCTCCCCCGCCAACGACTGGTTACACGCCAACAGTCTGGAATACCTGACCAGCGACGGAGACCTGCTGGTATCCCTCCGGGAGCAGAATTGGGTTGTCAAACTCGACTACAACAACGCAACCGGGACTGGCGGCATTCTTTGGCGTCTCGGATTGGCTGGAGACTTTAAGCTGGGTAGTACGAAAGGGGCGCCGTTCCCGTGGTTTTCCGGCCAGCATGACGCCGGCTTCGTAAACGGCGGAGAGCGGACCCTCCTGGTATTCGACAATGGGATCACGCGGCATGCGATACAAGGAGGAGATAGCCGCGGCCAGGTTTGGAACATCGATCAGACCAACATGGTGGCCTCTCTCCAACTGAATGCCGATCTAGGGGCCTACTCTCAGTCTCTAGGCAGCGCACAGCTTCTCCGGAACGGAGACTACATGTTTCAAGCGGGCTATATCAAGTTGGGCGCCACCGTTGAGGTGCAGAGTACCGAGTTCACGCCAAGCGGAACAGCCGTGTACCAGTTTCAAAGCGTCGGTCCTTCGCGCAGCTATCGCGGCTGGCGGCTGACGGACTTATATCACGCCACGCTCAATGGCTCGTCCGGCCCCGAATAGGGAACGGAAGATCCGCGGAATGAACTAACGAAGGACCTTGATTACGAGGCTGGCGGTGGCAGTGTGCCCCGCGCCGTCTTCGGCGATGAGCTTGTATGCGGTGTCTTTCCGGGGCGCGACCTGCAAGCAGTAACTTGCTGCCGGACGTAGATCCCCTACCGCGGGCTCGATACGGACTCGCTTTGCTCCGTAGACTCCAAAGCAGATTTTGGCCTGGGTTCCGCGGCGGATCA
Organism: Bryobacterales bacterium; assembly: GCA_003132865.1. Next base: position 53,821 of record PKYZ01000152.1, on the reverse strand, counting down.
CCTGCGGAGAAGCATAGAAATTGATAATCCTGAAGTCCGTTCCACCAATTAGATCGAGCGTCTGGCGGGCACGGCGCGCTTCCTCGGTCTGGCGCGCCTGCCCGGTCTCCCGCGCGCTTCTCCAGCGCGAGTAGAAGATCCAGCCATCGTAGATCACGGCGGCGATTACCGCGACGCTGACCAACGGCAGGGCGCGACGGAGTAGTCGGATAGAATCGCGCATTCACACTCCGCGAAAGAAGAATGCATCCCGCACCGATAGCGTCTTGTTCATGAATACTTCGCTATCCGCCTTGAGTTCCGGCGCCGGCAAATCCAGAATGGCTTGATCCAGAACGACCACGCCGTGCTTCGCCAGGACCTTGGCGATTCGCGCGCGCAGGTTCTCCAGCTTGGCGAATGCGCTTTCACCTAAAATGTCCCCGTGGTGCGCAGCGGGATCGACCGGTTCGCCAGTCTCCTCGTCGGAGTATGCGCCTTCGCTCGGATCGGCTGTCCAGGTGCTGCCGTCCTCGAAGTGGGCATGCTCGGAGAAGCGGATGGCCGCGAACGGAGTGGCCAAAGAGACCGCCACGCCACAACCGTAACGGCCGCGGCCCGGATACGTAACAGTGGCCAGTTCGCCATCGGGGTCTTCCGGGTCCGGCTCTTCCAGGTTCTCGGTCTCGGTTTCGAATTCGAATTCACTGCCCTTTGGGGCCGGGAAGAAAACGTGATAGGACTGAAAGTCCGGTCTGAAAGGCGGCGGCTCATCGTCCTCATCGTCCTCGTCGTCGTCCCAATGGGCAGAGTTGTCCTCCGCTTCGGTCTGCCACAGCAGCTCGGCTCCCGGGATCTTGCGCAAATCCCGCTCCAATGCCGCATGGATGTCGCAACAGTACGACTCATCGGTATCGAACTCTTCCACCACGCCATCCGGCCAACACTCCTCGATAGCGGCGGCTACATCCTCCGGAATCCGGTTCGCGTCCATCACTTCATTTTGCCAGCTTATTGCCGGCATCGACGGCATGCAAGGTCGCCACGCCGATCTGCCCGTTGAGGTTCTCGTCCGGCGATGGCGCATCGCCGCCGCCGAACCATACGGTCAACCGGCCGTCCAGCAGTTCGATGGTTGGGTCGCAAATCACCTGGCTGTCCCACGGCTGGCTCCCCTCAAAGACCGCCGGCAGTTTTTCCCAGCGAACGCCATCGGTGGAGCGCGCCATTCCAAGCCGTCGATTCTGCCGCGTATCGCGGCCGGTATACAGCATCCAGTAATAGCCGTGCGCGATCCACACGGCCGGCTCGCCCAGCCCCATTTCATCGAAGCTGCCATATTTGCCGATTTCCAGGATCGGGTTGGACCTCAGCTTTTGCCAATGTTCAGCGTCCAGAGACCGGGCCACCCCTAACCGCTGCCGCCGCGCGCGATCCTCGCCCAAGTAGAACAGGAAGAAATACCGGCCCACCTTGAGGACATAGGGATCGGCCAGCCCGCGTTCGTCCCAACTCCCGCGCGGACCGTAATCCATCACCGGAAACTGCGCCTTGCGCCAATGCCGGCCGTCGCTGGAGCGAGCCAATCCCAGCCGGGGCGTTTCCTTGGGTCCGGCCTGGTACCAATACAGGAACCCGCCTTCTGCGAAAAGGGCGGAGCCGTTCGCCGCGATGTACCCGGCTTCGCCGGAACGTGGCTCGGGAGCCAGCACGACGCCTTCCTTCTTCCAGGCGAGGCCGTCGGCGGAAGTCGCCAGGATCGTGCGCCAGGTCTTCCCGTCGAAACCCGAATAGAAGTTGTAATAGGCGGCGCCGCGGCGGACCACGGAGGGGTTCAAGGCATCGTGCGAGTCCCACTCGCCTGGGCCGCCATGCGGCAAAACCGGAGCGTCGCGAGGTTCCCATTCGTAACGCACCTGGGGCTCGGCGGGCGCCAGCTCCGGGAGACGGAAATCGGAGTAGCCGCAGCCGAGGCATGCGAACGAGAGAAGGCAAAGCGCGCAGCCGCCAATGGCGCGCATCGGCATAATGCAGTTCATGGAATCGGTACGCGCAGCTTCAGGCCGGCGCCCCGCCCGGGCCGCGATTCCAGCGTCATCTCCGCATTCAGCGCACGCGCGCGCCGTTGAAAACTGGCTGGCCCCAGACGCAGCAGTTCCAATTCGTCCAACGAATAAACGCCGCTGAAGTGGAAGCCGCCGCCATTGTCGTCCACCGATAACTCGAGCGTCTTGGCCACCCGCTCCAAAGAGACTGCCACGCGCGTGGCGCCCGCGTGTTTCAGTACGTTGTGGAGGGCCTCGCGGAGCATCTGGATAACTTCCGAAGCCATTTCTTCAGGGAACTTCAGGGGGCCCTCGCCGCCCACGAAAGACACCGGAATGCCGCTTTCCTTCTGAAAATTCTCGCAGATCCGCCGCGCCGAGGCGTACAGGTTGGATCCCTGCATATCCGGCGGCCGCATGCTTCGGACGAACGCCCGCAGCTCCTTCACCTGTTGCAGCGCCAGTTCCTGCAGGTCTCTCAGGTCGTCCATTCCAGTGCCGAAATCCCGCTCCAGGAGTTTGCGCAGAATCTCCAGCCGCATCTGCAGGCTGATGAAGCTTTGCAGCGGGCCGTCATGGAAATCGGAGGCGATCCGCTGCCGTTCCACCTCCCGCGCGCGCCGGGCTTCCTCATTGGTCTCGCGGGCTTCGCACGTCAGTTCCTCCATGCGCGATTCCAAGCGCTTCTTATAGAACGCGAACGCGTAGGCCAGCGCGCCGGCGACCACCGCGGTGCGCCTGATGGGGAATACGTTCTGCGATTGCACGGCGACGCAGAAGATCGCGCTCACCACCGCTACAATCAAAACCTCGGGCGGGCGGTATACGAACACCGCCTCTGCGAGCAAGTAGAGGTAGTAGAGGGCGGGAAGCCAAATGACGGAGCCGATGCCGGCGCCGACCAGCACCAGAAAAAAGACTACATCCGCAAAGAGCACCAGCAAGGCGAAAGCGCCGCCGTTCCGCTTTCCGAGTGGCACCAGCAAGCTGAAGACCAGATACACGCCGGCAGCCGCGACCGCCCAGGGAGTGGACCGGGGGGAAAGCAGCAACCCACTGGCCAATCCAGCGGCTGCGAACACCGGCCGCGCCCACAGTAAAACGAGCCTCCAGGCGGCCGGGAACGGAACCATATCACCTGGCACTTGCGCTCATCATGTGGCTAACGCCGATATAGAAAAAGTGTGTGGCTGCGGCCCTCGCCATCATCTTCGATATCTTCCACCTTTACCGGCGTCCAGCCCCTGAATTCGAAATCGTGCGCGACGACGCGCGCTCCGTTTTTCAATTGCCGCTCCAGCAGCGGCTGCACTTTATCGTTGGAATTTGGCAACAGATATACCGTAATTAAATCCGCGGAACTGTAATCCTGCTTCAGAATATCGCCATTGACGATCTGCGCGGTTTTTTCCAAACCGAGCTTGCGGATGCGCTCCAGGCTTTGCCGGCACAGATCTTTGTCCAACTCCACGCCGATGGCGTCCGCGTGGAACTTCTGGGCTGCCGCGATGACGATGCGTCCGTCGCCGCTGCCCAGATCGAACATCTTTTCGCCTGGTTTGAGCCCGCCCAGTTCCAGCATCTTCAAAACAATGCTCTCGGGAGTTGGATAATAAGGCGCCAGCTTGGCCGGATCCTGCGCCCAAACTGCGGCGCCGATCAGCACCCATAGAATATGGCGTCTTCGCATCGGAATTCCCCTCAATTGGGTGATTTTGAGTGTAACAAAAAGCACAGCCACTAGCACCACTTAATGTTGGTTATCTAATGGCGCGGAGGGCACGAAGATGGAGGACGAGCGCGGCGGCCCGTACGTTACCGCGTATTCGTGTGTGTCCTCGGCGGAGTGCCGCCGCGCGGGTATCGCCTTGGTTTTGCGCCCTTGGTGGAGGCAGCAGGCCGCGGCGAAGTGGGCCGGCAGCCGCCTGAGTAGACTGCCACTACGCGCTATTGCGTCCAAATGGCGGCTGAAGTGGACAGACCACCAACGATCGCCACGATATCCATTCCGCCGTTTTGGAAGGGCGCTTGCGCAGCGGGCAGCCGGAAATTCACTTGCAGCAGGCCGGCAATCTCGCCCGGGGCTGCTCCCTCGTAGAGCACATGGGTGTTTCCCAGATCGGCTCACCATAACTGCCAGGCACGGGTGCCTGAACTTCGACCGGCGATGCGGCCAGCGGACCGAATGGCGCCAGGGTGCCGTCGGCGGGCGTGGGCGTCTGCAGACCGGCGCCGTTCACAAAAATCGTCACAACCGACCCAAGTTGAGCCGGGTTCTGCTGGCTATTGATGCTGCCATCCCGATTGAGGGCCAGCGCAAACCCCGATTGATAGCTGAAGATGGCGGGCTCCGCCGTCAGCACCGGCAGGTGCGCCACATTGCTCAAGTATCCGTTCACACGCACGTGCAGGCTGGCCGTCCGGCTGCCGCTCAACTCGAATGGCACGAGAGCGTCGACCTGACCATTGCCAGCCCACCGCAGCGGCGCACGGATGCCGTTAAACAAGACTTCCGTCCCACCCAGTTCCAGTGGCAATGCGCCGCCTGCGAATCCCGCGAGCACGCCGGGTGGCGTGTACGCGAATGACCGGCCGCTGGCCATGCTGACGCGGTTCGCACCGGCTTTCACGCCTGCACCTGCCATTTTCGGGTTAGCCAACGTGGCGGAAAACCTCGTCGGCGAAGGCCTTGCGCCGGGCGAGATGGTAGGCATCTACGGCACGAATCTTGGTCCCGATCCCGTTCCCAGGACCACGAATCCGCCGCTGCCATCGGGAGCGATGCCCAAACCGCCCGCGCCATTCGGCAAGAGGCTGGCATACAAAACGGAGCCGTCCCCCTCTCTCACGATCGCCACGAGGTTGGTCCCACAAGAGCACGCTCCCTCGGAAATCGTCAAACCGGACGGCGCCGATTGGCCCGTCACCAGGATGTTCCCGTGCCCGTCCGGAATCGCGGCGCCGTAGGCTTGCCCCAAGCCGTTGGGCAAGAGCGAGTCCAGTTGCGTGGTCGTCAGTCCCGTCAACTGGCCTCCGCCCGCGCTGACTTGGCCGGTGCTGATGGCCGCCGCCGAAACCATCGCAGCGATGGTCACGTTCGCGTTGCCCGCCGCATCCAAGACGATCGAGGTGGGCGTATCGCCGGGAAGAAACGTAGAGTAAATCGGCGCACTGCCAGAGGGATTCAGCTTCATCAGGAAGGCCGCGGCAGGGCTGGTTGTGGTGCAACACTGAGTCAGGTAGGCGCCCGGCGTCGTGGGGAAATTCGGGTCGAACGTCTGGCCTCCAATGTAGGCGTTCCCGGCGGCATCCACCGCGATCGCCGTGCCGCTCGGATAGTCATTGGCCGGCGCCGCACCAGAGTTGTCGAGGAAGGTGGCATACACTACTCGGCCCGCTGGACTCAACCGTATTGCAAAGGGGTTCCAAGCCTGCAACGTTGGCGTCTGGGAACCCGGCACCCAGGCGCCTGGTGTAGTCCGCAGCGTTGCCGGTATCGCGGAACCGGCGAGATAGATGCTTCCGTCCGAGGCCAGTGCCAGAGCGTTGGCGAGAGGCGCCAGGAAGCCGTAATTGAAGAGCACCTTCCCCGACGGATCCACCTTCGCCACAAAGCCTTCTACCAATCCTCCGGAAGGGGGTGAAACGGAAAGAGCCAGATAGATGTTGCCGGCGGCATCCAGCACGCTTACTGTGATGTTTCCCGCATTCGTCATGGGCGAAACCTCATAAACCAGGTTGCCGTCCGGATCCAGCCTGGTGACAGACGCCGCGCTCGTTTTCACCGACTGGCTCGCCACATAGGCGTAGCCCTTTGCGTCGGTGGTCAGCAAAACTGCGCCCACCTCTGGCGCGCGTGTGACCTCGTAATGCGGAATGAATAGAAGCGACGCGGCGAGCAACAGCATTACGCCCTCCTCCCTGTCTTTGACGCCGGTTACGCTTGGTTCGTTGAGTATTTTTGGGATCGCGGAATCGGGATGGCCGCTGGTCTTGCGTAACTTTTTGCCGCGCGCGCAGTATAATCACCATGCCCGCTCTCCCGCAAGATCTCCGCTACGCTTTCCGGACCCTTCGCAAAGCGCCCCTGTTCAGCGCCGTAGCCATTCTTTCGCTGGCTTTCGGAATCGGCGCCAATACCGCCATTTTGACGCTCATCCATCAGCTCATTCTGCGGCGTCTGCCGGTGAAAGATCCGCAACAACTGGCGATGCTGGCCGGGCGCGGCCGCCACTACGGCGGAAACAACGGGCGCGACAAGCTCTCGTATCCCATGTACCAGGATATCCGCGACAAAAATCAGGTTTTCGCCGGGATGCTTTGCACGCATACCAGCACCATGAGCGCTTCCTTTGAAGGCCGGACCGAACTCGTCACAGGCGAATTGGTCTCCGGCAACTTCTTCCGCGTGCTGGGCATCGGCGCCGCAATGGGCCGCGTCTTCACCGGTTCCGACGATCTTTACCAGGGCGGCCACCCGCTGGCGGTTCTCAGCTACGGCTACTGGAAGAACCGTTTCGCGGGCGACCGCGGCATCCTGGGCAGGAAAATCATGGTGAACGGTTACCCGCTCACGGTGATCGGTGTAAGCCAGGCGGGCTTTGACGGCGTGGAGCCCGGATTTGCGCCGCAGATTCGCATCCCGATTACGATGACGAACAGCTTGCCGCCGGGCGGCACATTCAACCGCCTAAACGACCGCCGTTTTCGCTGGGTGGAAGTCTTCGGCCGGCTTAAGCCCGGTATGACCCGCGAAAAAGCGCAGGCCGGTTTGCAGCCGCTCTTCCACCAGATTCTCGACGTGGAAGTGCAGCAGAAGGAGTTCGCCAAGGCGTCGCCCTTCGTGAAGCGCGAGTTCCTGAAAATGTCGCTGGAACTCATGCCGGGCGCGACGGGCCGGTCCTACCTGCGCGATTCATACTCCAAACCGTTATTGGCCCTGATGGCCATCGTGGCGCTGGTTCTGCTGATTGCCTGTTCGAACCTGGCCAACCTGCTGATCGCGCGCGNNCTGATCCGGCAGTTGCTGGTGGAAAGCCTGGTGTTGTCGGGGGCTGGCGGCGCGCTCGGCGTGGTCCTGGCGGTGGTCATCGACCAGGCGCTGATCGGATTTCTGCCTACCGGCAGCACGCCGCTTTCCCTTTCGAGCACGCCGGATTGGACGGTGCTCGGCTTTACGGCGCTCGTCGCGGTACTGGCGGGNNTCCACGCGGCCGCGCCTCGCCGATACGCTCAAAGACCAGGCTGCCGCGGTGTTGCACGGCGGGTCCGTCCAGCTTCGCAAGGGTCTGGTGGTGGCCCAAGTGGCGCTGTCGCTGCTGCTGCTGANNCCATGGTGCTGCTGATCGGCGCTGGACTGTTTTTGCAAAGCTTGCGCAATCTCAAATACACGAACCCGGGCTTCGATGTGCGGGGCCTCGTGTCGTTCGCCGTGGAGCCCACCTTGAACCGTTACGACAAACCCTGGACGTTCGACTATTACCGCCGTCTGAGGGATCGCCTGAAAGCCATGCCCGGTATCGAGGGCGAAACGCTGGCCATGATACCGGTGCTGCAAGATAACGAATGGGACAACTGGGTCACCATCGAGGGCTACACGCCCAAGCAGGGCGAGACTCCCGATCCGCACATGCAATACTGCTCCACCGATTATTTTGCGGCATTGAAGATTCCCATCATGCTGGGGCGGGATTTCACGATCAAAGACGTTGTGGGCGCGCCCAAGGCGGGAATCGTCAACCAGAAATTCGCCCACCGCTATTTCGGCGGAGTGAATCCGCTGGGCCGGCACATCGGCATGGGAATCGACCCCGGCACGAAGATGGACATCGAAATCGTGGGGGTCGCCGGCGACACCAAATACGAGAACATAAGCGAAGAAATCCCCTATGAGCTGTACATTCCTTACACGCAACTGGATTTCGTGAACGGCATGACCGTGTACCTGCGCGCGCATGGCGATGCCACCAACACCTTCAACACCATACGGCGGGTGGTGCGCGAAGTCGATCCGGCCGTGCCCATGTACGACCTGCGTACGCTGGACGACCAGATCGAGATCTCGCTGTTCATCCAACGGCTGCTGGCGACGCTTTCGACCGTGTTCGGGGGCGTCTCAACTTTGCTGGCCGCGCTGGGACTTTATGGCGTGATGGCGTTCATGGTGGCGCGGCGTACCAGGGAGATTGGCATCCGCATGGCGCTGGGCGCNNATCGGCGTCGCGATCGGCGTGGGCGCTGCGTGGGCCGCCACGCGCTTGATCCAGGCGCAACTTTTCGGTATCCAGGCGACCGACCGGTTTACCATAGCCGCGGCCGCGCTGGGCATTGTGGCGGTGGCGGCCCTGGCGGGCTACTTTCCCGCCCGCCGCGCGACCAGCATCGATCCGGTGCGCGCGCTGCGCTGGGAGTAGCCCGCCGCACAACCACCAGCCACCAGGGTACCCGCTTGCGGGTAAAGCCACGGCGAGCTACGATGCGCCCCCGGACCGCTAATTAAAGACGGACCCGCCTCCAGCCGATAGATGAAGTGCCCCGTTTGAGGCGCTACGTTATGGGCCGATTACACCTGCGAGCGGGCGCGCTCCTCGCATCGATTCTGTACGCGGCGGGCAGCACTCTGGCTCTGGATCCCGCTCTCCACATCGACCAATACGGCCACGATGTCTGGACCTCGCAGAATGGCCTACCCGGCGAGGCCGTCTACCAGATCCTGCACAGCCCCGAGGGCTATCTCTGGCTCCGCACTTCAGCCGGCCTGGTGCGGTTCGACGGCGTTCGCTTCGTGCGGGTCGAACCGGTGGTCGCCGGCCGCACCTCTCACCGAACCGGTGAAGGCGATGTGCCTGGGCGCCGGCGGCGACCTCCTGGTGCGCTCCATCTCTCACACCCTCATCTACCGCAACGGAACCTTCTCCGACTACCGGCCTCCCGCCCCGCTGGCCCGATGGCGACACTCGGGTCCTTTTTGAATCCCGGGCGCGCCAGGTCTTCGTGGGCTCCGACGATTTCCTCTATGCCATACCGAACAATGGCGTGCTGCGGGTAATTCGCCAACATGTTGGCTGGATCAACGGCATGCTGGAGGAGGAGAAGGGCGCTATCTGGGTAGCGGATGCCACGGCGCTCATGGTCTATAAAGACGGCCGCCTCTCCAAGTTCTCTCGAAACCTGTACAACAGTCGCGCCCTGGAGGAGGACCGCGGCCATTTGTGGGTAGGGGCTTTGAACGGGCTATTCCTCATGGAAAGGCCCAATCCGTTTCTGCGGCCCGTGGCGCCCCAAACAATCCAGGGCGAAGTGAACGCAGTTCTCAAGGACCATGACGGCAACCTGTGGGTCGGGACCACGGCGGCCGGATTGATCCGCCTCACCGCGGGCGTGACTTCATCGTTCACCGCCGCCGATCGCCTGAGCGACGACAAAATCCTATCGCTCTATGAAGACCCGGAAGGCAGCCTGTGGGTCGGCACCGCCGCTGGTTTGGACCGTTTCCGAAAGACCAAGCTCACGACTTTCACCCGAAAAGAGGGCCTCCCCGCCGATCAGACTAGCTTGGCCGTGGAAACCAGAGATGGCAGCGTCTATGTGCTTTGCCCCGGCGGCGGACTGGCGCGCATCAAGAACGGCGTAGTCACCGCCCTCACGGCCAGAGACGGCTTGCCCGATGTGTATGGCAATGGCATGCTGGAGAGCCAGGACGGCAGCCTGTGGCTGGGCAACGCCGGCTTGACCCGTTACCGGCACGGGAAGTTCACCCGGTACTCCGGCGGACGCCTGGCCCACCATTTTGTTTCAGCTATCGGCGAAGACGACGAGGGTCTGATCGTCGCCACCGATGAAACGCTGGCCCTCCGTTTTCGGGAAGGCGTAGTCCGGCCTCTCACTATTGGCGGACAAACGACGCCGCTCTCCACTCCGGGCAACTACACTTTCACCATCTACCGCGACCCATCCGGCACGCTGTGGTTCGGCACGGTAAAGGGGCTGTTCAAGTTTGCCAAGGGTGAATCTCCCGAGCGCGCCTGGCAGAAGCAGATCGACTTCCCGGTCACTTCCATCTCCGCCGACGGCCGGGGCAGCCTCTGGCTCGGCGGCAGGATTCCCGGACTGGTCCGCTTCGATCTTCGCGACGGCCGGGTCACCCATTACACGAAAAAAGACGGACTCTTCGACTACTACACCACGCGTGCTCTTCCGACGATGACGGCAATCTCTGGATCAGTACCGCGGACGGCATCTACATGGCGCCGCGCCTGGATCTGGATGGTTTCCGCGACGGCAGCATCTCCGTGGTGCGCGCGGTGCGCTACGACACCGCGGACGGCATGAAAACCAGCGAAGCTTCCAACCCGGGCTCGCAGCCCGGCGGCTGGCGCACCCGGGATGGTAGACTCTGGTTCACCACCCAAAAGGGGGTTGTGGTGGTCGACCCCCGGCACCTGCAGCACAATGAACGCATCCCGCCCGTGGTCATCGAGGAAGTGGTGGCGGACGGAGCCAGGCTCTCGCCGGCCCCGGGTCTGCGCATCGCCGCCGGCAAAGACAAGGTGGAATTCCATTACACGTGCCTGAGCTTGTCGGTGCCCTCCCGCGTGCGCTTCCATGTCCAGCTCGAGGGTTATGACCGCGATTGGGTGGATGCGGACGCGCGCCGCGTGGCCTACTATACGAACCTGCCGCCCGGCCATTACCGCTTCCGCGTGATCGCCGCCAACGACGATGGCGTATGGAACCGGGAGGGCGCCTCGCTGTCCTTCGTTCTGCTCCCCCATTTCTACCAGACCGCTTGGTTTCGCGGCGCGTTGGGGGTGCTCTTCCTGCTGGCGGCCCTCGCCGGACAGAGGCTCTACACGCGGCGGTTGCGCGCGCGCGCCGCCGAATTGGCGCGGATGGTCGGCGAACGCACGCGGGATCTGCAAACGCAAAAGAGCTTCCTGCAGTAGGTCATCGATATGACCCCCAACCACATCTTCGTGAAAGATCTGGAGGGGCGCTTCACGCTCGTCAACCGGACTCTCGCCGAAGCGCATTGCCGGCGTATCGAAGATCTGATCGGGAAGACCGCCGAGGAGTTCATTCCGGATGCCGGCGTAGCGAAAAATCTCCGCCACGAAGACCTGGAAGTGATACGCACCTCCCGTGAACAGTTCCTTGCCGAAGCGAAGTTGACCACCGCGACGGGCCAGGTCCGCTGGCTGCAGTTGGTCAAGTGCCCGTTGTTCGATCAGAACGGCAAGGTCAGCCAAGTCCTGGGCGTGGGGACCGACATCACTCAACTGCGCGCTACCAAAGAGGCCGCCGAAAACGCCAGCCGCGCCAAGAGCGAATTCCTGGCCAATATGCGCCACGAAATCCGCACGCCCATGAACGGCATCCTGGGGATGACGGAGCTGGCCCTGGATACCGAACTCACCGCGGAGCAGCGCGAGTATCTGGAGCTGGTCCGGAGCTCGGGAGAGGCCCTGCTCAGCGTCATTGGCGACATCCTGGATTTCTCCAAAATCGAGGCTGGCAAGCTGGATCTCGATCCTGTCCCCTTTCCGTTGCGCGAGCGCTTGGCGCACTGCGTCCGGCCGCTGGCCGTGCGGGCCGATCAGAAGGGTCTGGAGCTTACCTGCGACATCCAGCCTGGCGTGCCGGAGGAAGTAGTGGCCGACCCCGGCCGTTTGCGCCAGATCGTCGTTAACCTGGTGGGCAACGCCGTCAAGTTCACCGAGTGCGGCGAGGTGGCGGTGGCGGTCGAGGTAGAATCCCACGGGCCGGATTGGGCCGTGCTGCACTTCACGGTCCGCGACACCGGCATCGGCATAGCGCCGGAAAAACAGGCGACCATCTTCGAGGCCTTCTCGCAAGCCGATGGCTCCATGACGCGCAGGTTTGGCGGCACGGGGCTGGGCCTCACCATCTCCTCGCGGCTGGTCGACATGATGGGCGGCCGCATGTGGCTCGAGAGCCAGCCCGGCAAAGGCAGTTGCTTCCATTTCACCGCGCCAGTCGGGCTGGCCCCCGGCCGCGCCGGCGGCGAACCTGTCGAACAGGTCCGGTTGGCCGGCTTGCGCGCCCTCGTGGTCGACGACAACGCCACCAACCGCCGCATTCTGGGAACGATGCTGGACCGGTGGGGTATGCAGCCGGTCCTGGCGGCCGGCGGAGCGGAGGCCATGGACTTGTTCCGCCAGTCCGATCCTCCAGCCACCCCCTTTTCCCTGATTCTGGTCGATGCGCAGATGCCGGGCCTGGACGGCTTCGCGCTGGTCGAGTGGCTGCTGAAACAAGCGGACTTGCGCCACACCACCGTGATGATGCTGACCTCCTCCGGTCATAGTGGCGACGTGGCGCGCTGCCGGGAACTGGGCATCGCGGCTTATCTGACCAAGCCGATCATGCAAGCCCAACTGTTGGACGCTGTCCGCGCGGCGCTGGGGACCAAAGCTGCGGCGGACAAACCTTGCCCGGCCGCCGGCCCCGCACCACGTCAAACGAATCCCGGCCTGCGGGTGCTGCTGGCCGAAGACAACGCCGTCAACCAGAAGCTGGCCTCCCGGCTCCTGGAACGCCGCGGCCACACTGTGGCAGTCGCCACGAATGGACGCCAGGCGCTGGAGATGCTGGACACGCAGGGGTTCGACCTGGTGGTGATGGATGTCTCCATGCCCGAGATGGATGGCTTTGAAGCCGCCGCCGCCATCCGCGCCCGCGAAGAATCCACCGGCGCGCATATCCCCATTCTGGCCATGACCGCCCATGCCATGAAGGGGGACCGCGAGAAGTGCCTGGGCGCCGGCATGGACGGCTACGTGGCCAAACCGGTGCAAGCCGCGCAGCTCTTCGCAGCCATCGACTCCGTCACGGCAGCGCGGCCCTGACCGGGCAGATCAGCCGGCGCCCAGCTTAACCAAAGGCGATGGAAGCTCGGCCGGCTCAGTGCCGCAGCCCGGAAGGCGCGCCAGGGACGTTCCGAAATCGTCTTTCCTGTCGGCCAGCCTGAAAGGCACTGCCGCCCAGTCCACCGCCTGGGCCGGCCGGGGCCGCGCCAGCAGAAATCCCTGGACTTGGTCGCAACCGGTGGCTTCGAGGGCGGCCCACTGCTCCGCGGTCTCCACCCCTTCGGCCACCGTCTGTAGCCCCAGATTGTGCGCCAGCGTCACGATGCCCCGCACCAGCGGCAGGACCCCTCGGTGCTTCCCTATGTCCTGCACAAACTCGCGCGCGATCTTGATCGTCGCCACCGGCAGCCGATGCAGGTAACTGAAACACGAGTAACCCGTGCCAAAATCGTCCACCCAGATCTCAATCCCCATCGTCTGCAGTTGCTCGAGGGTCGCCCCCACCTTCTGAAAGTCCCGCATCAGCACCGTTTCGGTCACTTCCAGCTTTAGCAGCCGGGGATCCAGTCCGGTGCTCTGGAGGGTGCGCTCTACGGTGTCCCCAAAGCCGAGTTCGGCCAGTTGCAATGCGGAGACGTTCACCGTAACGGCCCGCCGCGTGCCCTGCTCCGCCCACTGTTGTGCCTGCCGGCACGCCTCCGCCAGCACCCAGGAGCCCAGCGCCACGATGTTCCCGGTCTCCTCGGCCAGAGCGATGAACACCTGCGGAGGCACGGCGCCCAGCGCCGGGTTGCTCCACCGCGCCAGCGCCTCCAGCGCGGTGATCCGGCCGTCGCCCATCCCGTAGACCGGCTGGTAATGCAACGTGATTTCGCCTTTCTCCACGGCGCATGCCAGCCTCTGTTCCATATCGAGCTGCCGCCGCGAGGCATCGCCCATGTCGGCATGAAAGAACTCGCATCCGTTGCGCGTCCGCCGCTTGGTCTCGTACATGGCCGCATCGGCGTTCTGCTGCAGACTGCATGTGTCCCCGCCATCCTGCGGATAGATGGTCGCACCAATGCTTGCCGTGACCCGCAATTGGCGGCCCCCAATCTCAAAAGGAGCCTCCAGGGAACGCAGTATCCGCGACGAAATAGCGGCCGCTTCTGCGGCGTTCTCCAGGCCGACCGCCACCAGCGCAAATTCGTCGCCGCCCAGCCGCGCCAGCGTGTCGCACTCGCGCACGCAGGTCTTCAGCCGCAACGCCAGCGCTTGCAGCAGCGCATCGCCCGCCGCATGCCCCAAGCTGTCGTTGACGACCTTGAAGCGGTCCAGATCGATGTAAAAGAATCCCACCATTTCCGCGTGCCTGTTGGCGCGCAGCAGCGCTTGCTCCAGCCGGTCGGCCAGCAACACGCGGTTGGGCAAGCCGGTCAGCGAATCGTAGTGCGCCTGGCGCGCCAAGTCTTCCTCCAGTTGCACCACCCGCACCGCCGAGCGCACACGCGCGCGCAGTTCACCCGCGTGAAACGGCTTGGTGATGTAGTCGTCGGCTCCCGCCTCCAGCGCCTCCACAATGTCTTCCTGCTCCGACCGCGCCGAGAGCAGAATCACGTAGACGTAGCGGTTCCCCTTCTGCGCCCGCACCCGGCGGCAGACTTCGATCCCGTCCAGTCCGGGCATCATCCAGTCCAGAATCGCCAGCCGCGTGCTGGCGTCATTCTGCAGCAGATCCCAGGCCTCCGCGCCGCTGCGCGCCAACACCACCTCGTAATTCCATTTGGTCAACAGGCTCCGCAGCAGATTCTGTATAACCGGGTTGTCCTCCGCCACAAGAACTCTCATGTGCCTAAGCGGCCCTAAGCCGCTGCACTATTAATCGGACGGGAAGGGCCAATCCTGGAGGGGACTAAAGTACCCCTCGCATTCCGACGATCCTAAGGCTGATGGACGATAAGAACAGTATGACTCCGGTCTTCGATCCGGCGGAAGCGCTTTCCATCGTCGATGGCGACAAGGACCTGTTTCAGGAGCTGGTCAACATGTTCCGCGATAGTTACCCGGCCGAGTTGTCGGCCCTCCGGGACGCAATCGGCCGCNNAACGCTTGGCGCTTTGGCGGCCGGCCCCGCCCGCCATGCCGCCCTGCGCCTGGAAGATCTCGGCAGCAGCGCCGACTTCGACCCGGCTCCGGCCGTTTACGTCGAAATGGAGCAACAGCTCCGCGCGCTTGACGAAGCGCTCTCGGCCTGGGCATGATACGGCGTGAGCCTATGCGCCGGCGGGCGTTCGCTATCGGTGGTTCGGAACCGGCTCCTCGCACAGCGCGGCAATGGCGGCTAGGAGATCCTCCGGCTTGGTGGGCTTGCTGATGTAGCCGTCCATTCCTGCCTTCAGGCAGCGCTCCCGGTCGCCTTTCATGGCGTGTGCCGTCATGGCCACAATCGGAATGCGCTGTCCCGTGGCCTTTTCTTTTGCGCGGATGGCGCCGGTGGCCTCGAAGCCGTCCATNNTTTCCGGCATCTGCACGTCCATTAGCACCACGTCGAACGCCTGCTCGTCGAGCAGATCGAGCGCCCGGCGGCCGTTCGAGGCCACGGCGACGGTGTGACCGCGGTTCTCCAGGAGCCTGCTGGCGAGGCGCTGATTGATGGCGTTGTCTTCCGCGAGCAGAATTCTCAGTGGGCGGAGTGCGGTCCCCTCCCCCGGTTGATCGCATTGTGCCGCCAGGGGCGCGCCGGACGCCAATTGCGCCGCCGGATAGAGCACTTCGCACAGAGCGCGGCCGAGGGCGCGCCGCCCCACCGGTTTGGCCAAGTGGGTGGCCGCGCCGGCCTGCCGGCAGAAAGCTCGATCGCCAGATTGCGAGGACCAGGTCAGCATCACGACCTTGGACGGCGCCAGCGTAGAAGAGTTTTTGATGAGCCGGGTAAGCGCAAAGCCATCCATCCCTGGCATTTGAGCATCGGCCAGCACCAACTGGAAGGGTGTGCCTTCCCGCGCAGCCCGCGCGAGGATTTCAAGCGCGGCGTCGCCGCTCGACGCCAGAGCGACGCGCATTTTCCAGCCGGCCAGCATGTCAACGAGAATCCGCCGGCTGGTGGCGTTGTCGTCGACAGCGAGCACCGAAACCCCATCCAGAGAGTCGATTCTCTCGGGGCGCGGCGTCGGCTCACCCCCCGCGGCCTGGGCTTGGACGGTGAAATGAAAAGTGCTGCCGCAGCCGGGTTCGCTCTCCACCCAGATCTGTCCGCCCAGCATCGTTACCAGGCGGGAACAGATGGTGAGTCCCAGTCCGGTGCCGCCGTACCTGCGGGCCATAGAGGCGTCGGCCTGGGTGAAGGCTTCGAAAATGAGCCGCTGCTTGTCCGCCGGGATGCCGATTCCCGTGTCCGTCACGGTGCAGTGCAGAGTCACGCCATGGGCGGATGCGCCCTCGGCACTCACACGCAGGCCCACTTCGCCGCGCTCGGTGAATTTCAGAGAATTGGAGAGCAGATTGGTGATCACCTGGCGCAGGCGGTTGGCGTCGGCGCGGACCATGGCGGGGGTTCCGGAACACACCTCGCAAGTGAGTTCGATGCCTTTTTCGGAAGCGCGCAGCGCAAATGCCCCGGCGATCTCCTCCATCCAGTCGTGCAAATCGAAATCGGTGGCTTCCAGGTCCAGCCTGCCGGCTTCGATCTTGGAGAAGTCGAGAATATCGTCGATGACGACGAGCAGGGCGTCGGCCGAACTGCGGGCCATACGCAGGCACTCGGCCTGTTCGGAGGAAGGCTGGGTTTCCAGCGCGAGTTCAATCATTCCCATCACGCCATTCATGGGCGTTCGGATCTCATGGCTCATGTTGGCCAGGAATTCGCTCTTGGCCCGGCTGGCAGCTTCAGCCGCCTCCTTCAGCGCGGCGGTCTGCTCGAGTTGGCGGCGGATGACGCCGGTCTGTTGCTCGACGCGGTGCCTGAGCACGGCAACCCAGCCGAGCACGGCCAGGGTAACCGCCAGCACCAGGCTGAGCACCGGCAAAGCATGGCCGGCCGTCCACCAGGAGGGCTTCGCCAGCACGACAACATCCGCGGGTGAGCGCAGCAGGATGCGAAACGATTTCGGGTGCGCCGTGCCTTCGTGCATGGTGGTCCTCTGCGCGTCCACCTGCACGGAGCAGATCCCCATGACGCGGAGCTGGCTGCCATCCTTCCAGTCCAGCGCCGGATTCCCGCTCGCACCACCCCCGGTCCTATCGGGAAGGACCACGAGGAAGAGGAAGTTGCCTGAAGACAGGACCAGCGCCGGGTCCTTCGTGGAGCGGTCCCTGCCGATCAACTGGCCGTCGATTTCGACCAGCGCGGCGTCGTAGTCGCCGCCAAAAGCCTGTTCCGCCGTCACCGGTTTGGCGGCCACGGGTGGGCCGCTGCCCAATGGCTTGAGCGTGGCATCCGTCATGGTGGGCGTGTAATCTCCAATGGCCGGAAAGCCGGCCACGTCCACCACGGTGCTCGCGGCAACGGGCTGGGATTCCGCGGTTTGGACACAGATCCCCTGGCTGGCATCCTGCAGGCAGAGCGCCCTACCAGGCCACGCGAGTGTGACGCGCCCCCGAATGTGTGCCCGGTGGACGAAAGCGACGTTCGGAGTAAAGCGCAAAAGGCTGTTCACAGCCCGCACCGGTAAGGCGAAGGGATCGGCTGGAGCAGGTTCTTCAATCTTCACTTCGTCCCGGCTAGGGAACATGACGCGAAAGCCCGTCATCTGGTGACGCGAAGTGGACAAAGCGCCTGCGTTGCCATGAATCCGCACCTTGGCGTCCACCCATCCGGCATAATCCACTCCGTTCTGCTTGACCGTCGTCGCGGTGAGGGGACCATCGCCGATCGTCATTCCAATGATCACATTCGAGCCCGACTCCACGACCGAATGTACGACTCCCTCAACCTCCACCCACTGCGCGTCCTCCGTTCCGGTCAGCAGGCGGGCAAGGCTCACTCGCGGCGCTTCGGCCGGAACGTGAGATTCGCCGGTGACGCGGACGTGCGGCTGCGCGACCACCGGCCCATAGTCTCCTGGGTCGCTGACACCGGTGACTTCGACGATGGTACCTGCATGAATAGCGAGGATGGGCCTGGCCGCGATAGCGACAAAGATGGCGCCGGTCGCATCGTGCACAAACAGCGCGCCGTGCCTGGGATCGATGTAGGGATCGTAATAGGTGACGACCGCCGACAGGCTGACCGGGTAATGGCGCCCGGCTTCTTTCGGAGTCAGGCTGTGGACCCGTCGTGCGGTTGTCAGAACTGGCAAAGCGCCGCGAGGGGCCGCCCATGCCTGAGGGCCGGCCACGCCGCCGATCCACGACAGGGTCAATGCGGCCGCCAGAAGCCAGCGGGGCAACCCCGGTTTCGGGCTGGAAACACTTGTGCGCCATTCTCTCACGGCGGCAATGACCGTCTGCGATCGCACGGGGCGCGCTGCGCCGACCGCCGGTTGGCCGGCGCCGGGCCGTTGGTGCATATGCAAACTATCGGCTAGCGCCCGACCAAACTGCAGAGCTTCGGGTGTTTAACTACTTTGGACAGCGCTCCTGCTGACGCAGCCGAGTGCTACATTGGATCGGAACCAATGGCACAGTTTCGCGAAGAACAGCGCTTTGAGTGGTTTTGGACCGCGATGTTTTGCGTTCCCGCCCTCTTGGTCGGTTACGGCCTCTACCGGCAGGTGTGGCTGAAGCAGCCGTTTATCTCGGCCGCTTTGCTGTGGCCGGCCTTCGCAGTGGCCGCGGTGGTGGCGGTCTGGCTCCTGCGGTTGAAGCTCGAGACCGAAGTCCGCGACGATGGCTTGTTCATTTGTTTTGTCTGGCTGTGGCCCGAGCGCACCATCCCGTGGGACCAGATCCGCAGCGTGGAGACCCGCACCTATCGTCCCATCCGGGACTTCGGCGGTTATGGCGTGCGCTGGGCGGCGCGGGGCATCGTCTACCACGCGCGCGGCAACCGGGGCGCTCGCCTGGTGCTGGCCTCGGGCGAGCGCGTGCTGATCGGCTCCCAGCGGGCCGACGATCTGGCGCGCGCCATTGCGGAGCGCACCGGACTGACTGTCACGGCGTCATGATGGCGGCTCCGCGGCCATTGCTTTTCCGATGTACTCGCGGAAGAACTGCTGCTGAAAGCGCAGAAACGCGGCGTCCACGTTGTCGAACGTGTCGGTGTGCCAGTGATAGTTCCCCATGCGTCCCGCGGCGTCTTTGCCTAGGAACGAAATCGCCTCGAAGCCCAGCGCCGATGGAGGCAGAGCGTCGGTCGGCAGGAGCAGATTCGCCTGTTCCTGCACTGGCCGCACGGCGTTCTCGCGCATGGCGCGTGCGATGCGCAGCAGCGTGGCGCCCGCGCGGCGGTAGAACAGCATGCCTTCGCCGCTCAGGTAGGTGACCATGCCGGTGCCGAGGTTGTCCAGGTTCACGAAGCGCACGCGGCGCGGGTCCAACTGGCCGCCTTCGGATTTCAGGAATGCCTTCATCCCCCGGCAACCGGCCTCTTCGCTGCCCGTGAACAGAAAGCGCAGCTCGCAATCCGGCGGAAACTCGCCCGGCCGCCGGGCGTATTCGGATGCCAGCCACAGCGCCAGTGCGACGCCAGTCCCGTTATCGTTCGCGCCCGGAGTATAACGGCCTCCGATTTCGGCGGCCAGATAAAGCGCGCAGGCGCACGAGCAAAGGATCAGCGCCGTCCACAGAACGTAGCCGGCGGCGGCGAACCGCGCGGCCTTCAGCGCCACTCCCGCGATGGCCACAAAGACGCTGGCATAGCAGACATTGAAAAACAGCGGCAGGTGGTCCACGAACTTGGGATGAAACAGGAAGCTGCCGCGCTGCGTGTCATAGTGCGCGGTGATGCAGACCGTGCGCGCGGTCTGGCGTACCGGCTTGGTCAGCACGTTCTGCGAGGAGAAGCGCGGCATCGCGGTGAGGTCGATGGCGTGGCCCGATGTCTCGGCCACCAGCATGGCGATGCCGTACGCCAGAAGAACCACTGCCGGCCACCACAGCGAAGTCGCGAGCGCCATCGAGACAGCCGCGATGGCGCACACGAACAACTGCACCGGCAACAGGTAGAGATTGTCGCGCGTGGTGCGGAAGGACTGCTCCGCTACTTCAAAGCCCAGGGCGCGCAGCTTGGCCGCCAGCCATTGCGCGGCGATGCGCTCGTTAGGCGTGCCCATACCGCGGTGCGCCGCCACCTGCGACAGTTCGCGCAGCAGATCGACGCTGTCCGGAGAGTCTCCTTCGACAATGGCGAGCATGGCGAGCAGCTACGGCCGCGGGCCGGCCATCCCCGCGGCGTGAATGTTCATCTCGCGGAGAAACTGGTCGACCATCGCCCAGCCTTCCGGTGAGAACTTGCTTTGCAGGCTGGCCAGACCCGATTTGAGCGCCTCCGTTCTGCGCTGATTGAGCGCCTGCATTTGCTTGATGTCCGGCCGCCCGCCTGTAAAACGAGTCTGACTCATCATCTTCGTGCCGTCCTCCTGGATGGCTTCCAGCTTCTCGTTTACGCCATTCAACACGGCAATCAACGCGGCATGATCTTCGGCGGACATGCGCGCGCTGAACGCGTCCACGCCCCCAGTGGGATCGCCTTCGTGAAACTCGCCGGTTGCCGTGTGGTAGTGCGACGGTGGACGGATCATGTGCATTAGGCTGGAAAAGCGTATCTCCATGGGGATTTCCATGGGCTGAGGCTGAGGCCCCTCTGCGCGGGCGTAGCGCACGGGAATCGGCAGGTCGCGAAGCCGGGCGAGTTGCGCATCCCGGGTCCGGGTGGATTGCCACCATTCGATCAAGAACCGGATATTCTCTTCTTGGCCATTGTGGGCCTCGCCCATGCTCTACGGGCAATGCGCGGCCAAGGCTGGCTCGCGCGCCCGCAACAGGCTGCAAGTCGCAAACAGCGCTTCGCCGCGAACGTCGGACGACGGGCTCTGGAGCATAGCGATCAGCACGGGAAGGAATTCGAGGTTTTTCGTGCCCGCCAGAAGCATGGGGGCAAAATGCTCCAGTAAGGGAATCTCGATCTCGGATAGCGCCAAACGCGCGAGCGCCTGCGCGGCCGCCGGCTGGCCGCGCAACTTCAGCGTGGGGATGTTCGCCCCGATTTCGCGCATCGCGGACGTGTTGGAAAACCGCGGCAAGTCTCGATCAAGTTCGATCAGCGCGCTGGCGTCTCCGGCACGGAGGCGGCCCGAGATTCCCACGGCTTCGAGGGTCGCGGAGGGCGAACGGGCAAGAGACGTATAGACGTCCGCCGCCGCCGAGGCTGGAAGGTTGCTCAGGATTTGAGCGAGAAAGAAGGACGCGCCTGGCAAGGACCGCGTTTGCAGGCCGAGTTGTTTATCCGCTGCCGGACCCTCAGCCACCATCGCCGCGCCCACTTCGCGAGCGATTTTGTATTCCGGCGAGGCATCGGTTGCGTAGAAGAAATCTCCGCCCGGCGGCTCCGCGGGCACGCGCAAGAATGCGCCGCCGTAAGTGGGCATGAACGATACGGTGAGAGGCGCGTAACCGCCGTCTGCCGCGGAGCGCAGGCACCACAGCGCGGTAACGTCCGGCACGTGGCGCGTGGCCTCCGGGCCGTCCAGCGGGCCGGGGTGATAGTCCCAATGGACCTGGATGTTGGCTTGGGGAGCGAGCCCGCCCTTGACGACCCTGAGTATGCGCACCGTTGCGCGGCATGACACCTCGGCGCCGCTATCCGCGCAATCGCTTGCGGCGACCGTGCCCACGACAATATCGGGCGCGGTTTCGAGAGTGTCCTGGATGCACCAACCGCTATGAGAAGAGGTGGAAGAGCTGGTTTGGGCTAGGGCAACGCCAACCCCAAACACGAACACGAGCGTGACAGTGGAAGATTTCATGGTCCTTAGACCTACTGGACAGTATCCTCCTTATACTGCGCCCAGTGGTAGACTCTTGAGATTCGCTTATGATTGCCCTACCGAGATACGCGCTGGCCGCTGTGTTCGGCGCACTCATCCACAACGCTTCGGCCCAGCAGCCCGCCCCCGTTGACAGTGTGGTGGTGAACGCCAGGATCTACACCGTCAACCCGCAACAGCCGTGGGCCGAGGCGCTGGCGATCCGCGGCGAAAAGATCCTCGCGGTGGGCAGCACTCGCGAAATCAACCGCTACCGCGGACCCACCACGCGCGTCATCGACGCTCAGGGGCGCCTGGTGCTGCCCGGCTTCACCGACTGCCACATCCATTTCATGGAAGGCTCACTTGGCTTGCTGCACGTGGATCTGAACGGCGCAGCTACGGTTCGCGAGATCCAGAAGCGGGTGTCGGCATACGCGGTTGCGCATCCGCACGATGAGTGGATTCTGGGCATGGGGTGGACTTATCCGTTGTTCGCGCCCTCTGGAATGCCGGATCGCAAGATTCTCGACGAAGTGGTGCTTCGCCGGCCGGTCTTCCTGGAGGCCTACGACGGCCATACCTCGTGGGCCAACAGCAAGGCGCTGGCGGTGGCCGGCATCACGCTCGAGACGCCCGATCCGCCGAATGGAAAGATCGTGCGCGATGAGGATGGACAAGCCACCGGAGCGCTGCTGGAGGAAGCCGGCGGGCTGGTCTCGAAGTTCGCGCCGAAGCCCAGCCGGGACGAGCGTCTGGCGGCCCTGCGCAAAGGACTGCACGAAGCCAACCGCGTCGGCCTGGTGCGGGTACACAGCGCGGGCGGCGATTTTGAATGGCTGGATCTTTACGACGAGCTGCGCCGCAAAGGCGAACTCACCGTGCGCCAGTACATCGCGTACTTTCTCAATCCGCCCGAGCTGACCCCGGCTGACATCGAGAAGGTGGAACAGGCGCGCCGCACTTATCGGGACGACTGGATTGCCGCGGGCGCAGTGAAGACCATGCTGGATGGCGTGGTGGAGGCGCATACGGCCGCCATGCTGGCACCCTACAGCGACGACCCCACCAAGAGCGGCAAGCTGTTTTGGGACTCCGCGAAGTACCAGCAAGCTATCGCAGAGCTAGACCGCCGCGGCTTTCAGATCTTCACGCACGCCATCGGCGACCGCGCCGTGCGCCTGGCGTTGGACGCGTACGAACAAGCGCAGACGAAGAACCGGACCAAGGACGCGCGGCCCCGCGTCGAGCATATTGAGACCATCACGGCGGAAGACATTCCGCGCTTCGGCCGCCTGGGCGTCATCGCCAGCTTCCAGCCGCTGCACGCCTATCCCGATGACGATACGCTGAAGATCTGGGCGCGCAATGCCGGTCCCGACCGCGCCGGGCGGGCCTGGGCGTGGCACAGCATTGAGGCCACCGGTGGCCGCCTGGCGTTTGGCAGCGACTGGCCGGTGGTCACGCTTAGTCCCTGGCCGGGCGTGCAGAACGCGCTCACCCGCCAGACCACGGAAGGCGATCCTCCCGGCGGCTGGCTGCCGAAGGAGCGCATCAGCCTGGAGGACACTATCAAGGCCTACACGCTGGGCGCGGCCATCGCCGGACGGCGCGAGAAGACCGAGGGTTCGCTCGAAGCGGGCAAGCTGGCGGACTTGATTGTGCTATCGCAGAACCTATTTGAAATCCCGCCCAACCAGACGGGCAAGACGGAAGTGATGCTGACTATGGTTGGCGGCCGGGTGGTTTACGAATCGCCGGGGCGCTGACGGGGCGCGGCGGACGACGGCAATTTCGGCTTCGGAAGCGGCCACTTTCCGAGTGTCCGAACGATACACCCAGTGAGCCCGATCGGAATCTACAGCACTTCCCAGGACCATGATTCCTTTCGCCACGCCGGCTGGCGGCAGCATCGCGTTTCGCCGGGCATGCGTACGCTGCCGAGCCCGGTTTTGGCGACTGACTCTAGCATGAATTCTCCAGTGATTTCTCACGAGTGCATTCTGGCAATGTACGCCTCTTCTCAGCGTTACGGGTGTGTCATTGTGTATGATGGGGAATCACTCCATCCATGGTTGGCGAAACACTCGGAACCTATCAGATCGTCGAGCGCTTGGGGGAGGGCGGTATGGGAGTGGTGTACCGCGCGCTAGATGTGCGCCTGAAGCGCACCGTCGCCATCAAGGTTCTGTCGCCGGGAAAGCACGGCGACGGCGAGCGCCGCCTTCGTTTTCTTCAGGAGGCGCGCGCGGCCTCCGCCCTGAACCATCCCAACATCGTCGTCATCCACGACGTCAACGAAATCGACGGCACCCACTTCATCGTAATGGAATACGTGAGCGGAGAACCGCTGGACCGGATCCTCGGCCGTGGCCCCATCGCAGTCGCCTCCGCCTTGCGGTATGCTCACCAGGCCGCCGACGCGCTCGCCAAAGCGCACAGCGTCGGAATCGTGCACCGCGATCTGAAGCCGGCCAACGTCTTCATCACTACCGAGGGCCGCGTCAAGATTCTGGATTTCGGCCTTGCCAAGATCATGGATCCGCCGCAATCCGGCGGCGACAACCCCACCGTGACCGCGCTCTCGCCCCCCGGCCTGCACACCGAAGACGGCCGCGTGTTGGGCACTCCGGCCTACATGTCGCCGGAACAGGTGGAAGGCAAGCCGGCCGACCCGCGGTCCGACGTCTTTTCCTTCGGCGCATTGCTCTACGTTATGCTGTCCGGCCGCCGGGCGTTCAACGGGACCTCGAGCGTGGCCATCATGGCGCAGGTGTTGAGCCATCGTCCGCAGCCGCTGGATTCCATCGTCGCCGGACTGCCCGCGCCGCTCATTGCGCTGGTGGAGCGGTGCCTGTCGAAGTCGCCGGCGGGCCGCTTCCAGACCATGCACGAGGTCAAGGAAGTTCTGGAGGCCATCATGGGCGAATTGTCGCGCACCGGCATGGTCAGCCAGCACACCATGCCGAGCGGGACCTTCGCCGATGTCCCGGTCCTGCCCATCCCCTCGATCGCCGTGGTGCCCTTCGCCAATCTCAACCGCGATCCGGAGAGCGACTACTTCGCCGACGGCCTGGCGGAGGAGATCACTTACCGGCTGGCGCAGATGCCCGGTCTGCGCGTGACCGCGCGCACGTCCGCCGCGGCGCTGCGCAAAGAAGAGGACATGCTGCGCACGGCCGAAAGGCTGGGCATTGGGTTTCTGCTCGACGGCAGCGTCAGGCGTCAGGGCCCGCGCATGCGAGTGTCGGTGCAACTCGTGAAGACAGCGGACGGAATTCAGCTCTGGGCGGAACGGTATGACCGCGACGTCACCGATATCTTCGCGGTACAGGACGAGATAGCGGCCAGCATCACCGAGATTCTGAAGGTACACCTGGGCCGCAGCCACGTGCTGCCCGCCCCGAAACACCGGCCCGATTCCATCGGCGCCTACCAGTTGTATCTGAAGGGCCGCCATTATTGGAACCGGCGCAGTTGGGATTCGTTGCGCAAAGGCATCGAGAATTTTCAGGAGGCTATCGCACGCGACCCGCTCTATACGCTGGCGTACGTGGGGATGGCCGACTCCTATAACCTGCTGGGTTACTACGCCGAGCGGCGTCCGCGCGAAGCCTACCCCAAGGCGAAGGCCGCGGCGCAGCAGGCCGTGCGTCTGGACGATACCCTGGCCGAGGCGCACGCCTCTCTGGGCTACTCCAAATTGTTCTTCGACTGGGATTGGGACGGCGCCGAACACGAATTCCGCCGCGCCATAGAACTGGACCCGTCTTATTCCAGCGCGCACCAGTGGAGGGCGTGGTACCTGTTTGCCATGAACCGTCTGGACGAAGCTGTCACCGAGCTTAAGAAAGCACAGGAACTGGATCCCCTTTCGGCGATCATCAACGACCATCTGAGCCTTAGCCTGGTGCTGACCGGTCGCGTGGCTGAAGCCATCGAACAGATTCACCAGATTCTTGAAATGGATCCGGCGTTCGCCCTGAGCTACCGGCGGCTGGGCCTGGCCTGCTACAACATCGGCCGGTTGGAGGAGTGCATCGCCGCGATGGAGCGGGCGGTGGAACTTTCCGGCGGTAGCGTCGGCATGGGACCGCTGGGTTTTGCCTACGGGCGCGCGGGCAGGCAAAAAGATGCACTCGAAGTTCTCACGCGGTTGCGCCGCACGGCCGGCGAGCGTTACGTCTCGCCGCTCGAGATGGCGCTGGTGTACGGCGGGATGGTCAGCCTGGACGACACTTTCCGCGAATTGGAACGCGCCTGTGAGGACCGCACCAGCGACCTGGTGCTGTACCATCATTACCCCTGGCCGGCCGAAGTCCGCAGCGATCTGCGCTACGGCGCGATCTCACGGCAAATCGGTTTCCCCGAGGCGGTGTTGGTGCAGGCGACACAGGCGGCGGCGGGCTGACTTGTGGGGCGGCCAATCTTGGCCTGGGGTCCCCCTTGGGGACGCCTTTTAGGCGGCTTGGACGCGCTGCAAAGCGCGTTCCTACAAACCAAGCTCGCTATGCGAGCCGACGCGAACCAGTTCCAAACTGGCGGCATCCGGCTTTCGGTAGATGAGAATCAGGTCGGGCTTGAGATGACAATCGCGAAAATCGCTCCACGCGCCTGAAAGCGGATGATCGAAGTGGCGGTGCGGCAACACCGCGTCGGCGGCGAGCAGATCCACCACTGCCATTAGCACCGCATCGAGGGTCTTGCCGTGCCGCCCCGCTTTCTCCCGTTTGTAGTCTCGCTTGAAACGGCTGGTGTATTCAACCGTCCGCATTCAGTCTCGCGAGCAGCTTGCCCGGTTTTCCCGCAGTGGCGAGTGCGCCACGGCGCGCGGCTTTCATCGCCGCAACGGTTTTAGCATTCGGAACAAGCGGCTCGAACGGCAGCGCCCTTTCCGTCGCAATCCGCACCATCATCATGCGGAAGGCATCGGACACGGTAAGACCCATCGCCCCAAGCACAGCGGCGGCCTCATCTTTGATCCGTTCGTCGATCCGGGCGCGGACGATTGAATTCGCGGACATCATGCACTCTCCTGTTGAGCTACAACGTAGCACAATCAGAGCCCATAATCAAGACGGCGAATCGCCTCACCTGCCTCCGGGGGTGTTTCACAAAGAGCCCTTTTCGGCCTCCGCATTGCATCTTGGGTTTGATAAGTGTTAAGCTACAGGCTACACTCTGCCGGTGGAAATACAGAATTTCGCCCACAAGGGCCTGAAGCGGCTCTACACGGAAGACAGCGCGAAGGGCGTGCCACCCGATACCTCGGAGAAGGTGCGCAAGATGTTCGGCTTCCTTGACGATATGAGCGACCCGGAGGAGTTGCGCGCGCTTGCGGCATGGAAGGTGCACACACTGACCGGTGACCGCAAAGGCACATGGAGCCTGAGCGTTACCGGTAACCGCCGTTTGACGTTTCGCATTGACACCGCCGAGCGCGAAATCTGCGACGTAGATTTGGAAGATTACCACTGAAACACAGGAGCAACCAACCATGCCCATGAAGAATCCACCGCACCCCGGCGATTTCATCCGGACGGAGATCATTGAACCCGCGGGCCTGTCCGTCACGGACGCCGCCAAAGCGCTTCAGGTGTCCCGCCCTGCCCTTTCCAGTTTGCTGAACGGCAGAGCCGGCCTGTCCGGCGACATGGCGCTACGCATCGAGAAAGCTTTCGGAGTGAAGATGGACACGCTCATGCGGATGCAAGCGTCATACGACATTGCGCAAACCCGCAAGCGCGAAAGGGAAATCCGCGTGCGGCGTTTTCGCCCGTTTGCCGAGGCTCGCCCGTAGCGCCCGTGTGTCGAAAAGGGTAAGATTTGCATCATTCGCGGAAGGCCCGTAAACAAAGGGCTTGGCATGTTGCAAATGTCTAGTGCAAAATGGAGCGATGAAATACGGCTATGCTCGCGTCTCCACGGACGACCAGAACCCAGCCCTGCAACTCGCGGCACTGAAAAAGGATGGTTGCAGAACCATTTTCAAAGACGCCGGTTTATCGGGAGCCACGACGAAGCGCCCTGCCCTTCTCCGTTGCCTGAAGAAACTCGAACACGGCGATACGCTCACCGTGTGGAAGCTGGACCGGCTGGGCCGCAGCCTGCGCGATTTGATAACCATGCTCGACGACCTGAAAAAACGCGGCGTGAAATTTCGTTCGCTCACGGAGGCAATCGACACCGAGACGCCGACAGGCCGCGCCATGTGGCAGATGATTGGCGTACTCGCTGAACTAGAACGCAGCCTTATCAGCGAACGAACGCGCGCCGGGGTGAAGCACGCGCAACGCCGGGGCGTGAAATTCGGACGCAAGCCGAAACTCACCCGGCAGCAGATCGACCACGCCCGCAAGTTGATCGACGCCGGAGAGCGCCGCGAGGACGTGGCCGCGCTTTTGAATGTTGACCGGACGACGCTTTACCGGGCGCTTCTTGGTTAAGGCGTCTCCACGATGTGCTCGAAGAATGGCTTGTAAACGATGATTTTCTGAAACACATTAGACGAGACATTCAGGCCCTCATCACGTCGAATTTCCTGCTCTTGAGCGGCGCTGCTGGAATCCACGACGATCAGAAGCCAATATGTATCACAATGCGCGTATTCTTTGGCCTTTTTTTCTTTTTCTGTGATGATTTCTGTTAGCCGTGTCTGGGACATAATTCCAAAATCATGCCCTTGGCTTACATGCCATGTTGCAGTGAATGACAACGGATTGTAGATACCCGCATGCAGCGCGTGCGCCTCGCGCCTGTTCCTGTATTTTGCCCAAACAGTGTAGCCTTCAGAAAGGTCAGGCTGACCATTCGGAAATTCGGGATCGTCGTAAGGCGGGTACACCAATTCGCGAGCGTAGAGGTAGACAAATTCCAGCTCCGGAATATTCTCAAAGACCGATTTCTTGATCGAGCCGTTGTCCCCGCCGTCAACACGTCGGGCCAGTTCGACGAGCTTTTCCACCAGCGCGGCAGAATCCAGAATTGGGTTGTGTGTGTTGAAGCTAAACGAGAGCTGGAAATTCTTTCCCGTGCCCTGTTCGTAAACTTTCTGAGCTTTTGAAACCGACTCTATGCGCCGCCGGTACTGCTTCTGTTCGCTTGAAGGCGAGGAGCCGTCTTTTAAATAAAAATTGGTTATCTCAATGCCGAGTTTGTTCCCGCCAATGGTCATATCCGGTTTGTCACGGTAAAGGACGGTTCCAGCAGGCAGCTGGTAAACCTTTCGGAACATCTCGAAATAGTATTGCTCTATTTCTTGCTGAGCTGGTCGATAGCGCCTCATGGTCCTAGGTATCCGTGAAAAACTCCCAAAACCATTTTAGGGCAACTTTGTCTGACTGTAGCTTTTCCCTTTTCGAGTCCTTTGCCCAACATAACGTCCTTTATGTTGTACTGTCCGCGCGGCAATGGCGCTGCGACAGCTTGTTTTAACGCCTTCGCCGGCGAACCAACCCCTAACCCTTCGCCGCCGCGCCCTTCACATACTCAAACGACGGCCCCGCGGTCGAATCGAAATGCCCTGACGGCACCTTCATCAGCCCCTGCGCCTGAGTCTTCAGCCGGAACATCAGCGGCACCGATTCCAGCAGCTTGCGCGGTTCCCCGTTGAAGCCATCGTGCAGTACGTGCAGAAGCTCCCTGTAAGTCACGTTGAACGCGTTAGACGAGTACCATAAGTCGCTGGTCGGCGGATAGTCGCCCGATTTCGGATTCATCCGCATGGGATAGATCCCGGCGTGCCAGTCCACCGGGAACGGGCCGCCGGTGGGACCGGATTTCGGCGTGTCGCCCTTCCGGTAGAAGCGGCCTTCGTAGATCTGCATGAAGCGGTAGTAGTGCGCCAGCTCGTCCGTGCCTTGTTTCATGGGCGGATGCTTGCGGTCGTAAATGGATTCGCGGCCCTCGCCCTGGATCACGATGATTTCAAGAGCCCGCCTCGCCGAATGCAGGTCCGTCACCTCAATCACCTTGCCGCCGCTGTTGTAATAGTATTCAGGCGAGATCTGCCGGGACGGCTTGCCGCAGAAAAGGTTGGAAGGGGGCTTTGCCAGCCTTTCCATGGCATCGATGATGGCTTTGTAGAATTGCCCGATGCTGGCATAGTGGTGGGCCTGCGGCGGCGAATGCGGCGCGGTGGGGTGCTCGATCTGAAGGAATCCGGCGACGGCCTCGCGCGAGAACCGCGCCAGGTTCAGCACGATGGTGTCATTGCCGTGCGGCAGGTAGGAAGGATACACCGGCACGAATTCCTGATGGATCAGGTCGGGGGAGCCACCGATGGCGTTCAGCACATTGGCGGCCAGCGTCAAGTGCAGCATCTCCTCCAACACCACGTCGCGCAGCGAGGCCGCTGCCGCAGTGTTCGTACCGTCCTCAATGGAATAGAACGCGCACAGGTACGGCGGAATCACGGAGTGCTCCAGCTCGATGGCTATCTGCAGGTGATCCCGCAACTCCTCCACGGTCTGGATGCCGCCCTGCGGCTTGGCCATGCGGTAGATCATGCGCGCCTCCTCTTTTCCAGGTCGCTCTGGATGTTGTCGGCCGCCCACAGCGTCAGCGCGGCCATGGTCAAGGTTGGGTTCGACGTGGCGATGGTCCGCATATTGCCGCAGCCGGCCAGGTACAGGTTATCGTGTTCCCAGGCCCGTTGCTTCAGGTTGACCACCGACTCGCTGGCCGAACTTCCCATGCGATGCGTGCCCACAACGTGGCCGGCGCCGTAATAGTAGAACATCTGCCCGTCGCACTCGACCGGCGTCGAAAACATCGGCTGGCCCGAAGTGTAGTCCTTCATGCCCAGGCGCTTGAAGAACGCGTCCTTGAACTTGAAGGCTTTCACGAATCCCGTCCGCGTATATTCGTCGATGTCGTAGTGGATCAGCGGCACCATATTGCCCAGTGGGTCGACATTCTGCGGGTTGACGGTGACCGAGTTGCCTGCGTCGGGCAGTTGCTCCATCAGGAAATCGACGAACACCTGCCGCGGCAGCGCGGATGCCAGTTGGTCGCGCAGCTTTTTGCCAAACGCTCCTTTCGCGACCGCGGCCGTAACATCGGAATACGGCGAGCCGGTCGCGAACTCCCAGCCCCAGTTGCCGTAATCCATGCGAAACGCCGCAAACCGGCTGCGAAACTCGCCGTCGCGCAGCGATTCGACGCCCGAGGTCGTGGCGGGCCCGCGGCACGCGCCGATATTCTGCGGCATCAATCCCCAGGCCACCGGCATTGGATGGTCCATCAGATTCTGCCCCAGTGCTACGCTGTTGCGGCACACATTCGGGGAGGCGAGCAGCAACCGGGGCGTTTCGATGGCGTGCGCCGCGATCACGTAAATAGTACCGCGCGCCGTGTGCACTGTGTGCTGGCCGGAGCTTTCGTCCTGATAGACTTTGTACTGAACTCCGGAGACGCGGCCGTTGCCGTCCAGCATGACTTGCGAGGCCACCGCCTGGGTCAGGATGTGGCAATGGCTCGCCGGAATGGCCGCCAGCGTCTTCAGCGCCGAGTACTTCGCCTGCACCGGGCAGATCGGAATGCAGCTCGAGTTGCCTTCGCACCGTTTGCCGCGTTCGGGATCGCCGGCCGCGCCCACGGGCCGGTACCCCTTGCCGCCGTCGTATTTCGGATTGGGCATCGAGTTACGGGCCTGCGGCACGCTGGTGAGCGAGATATCGTAGGTCTTTTGCCCGAACTTGAATTGCATGCCGTTGAGGCTCCGCGAGGTCACCTGGTCCAGGTAACTCAGGGGTACCTTGTGCATCGGGTAGACGTAGCCCTTCGGGAAGTGGATGCCGTGATAGGCCTGGTCTTCCACGTCGGCCGATACGCCCATGGCCAGCTCGGCCTGCCGGTAGTAGTCCAACAGGTCGTCGTACCCGATGGGCCAATCCACGCCCACGCCGTACAGCGACTTCATCCGAAAATCGTTGGGGCACATGCGCAGCGAGATCCCCAGAAAGTGCATGGTCGTCCCGCCCTTGGCGCGAACGTAGTTGCTGCCGAATGGCAGCGGCCCGATCTCGGTCAGCGACGTGGGCGCGTTGGGGTTCTCCGGGTACGGAGAGTTGGGACTCTTGCCCAGCGCCGTGTAAAAATTCTCCACGTAGGACTGGTAGCCGTCCGGCGTGACGCTGGTGGATCGCCCGGCTTCGAGAATCAGCACATGATTGCCTTTGTCGGCCAGGCGTTTCGCAATCAGCGCGCCAGCGATTCCCGCGCCCACGATCACGACATCGTAGTGTTCCCGGAGCGGCGTGGCCAAGGGAACCAGATTCTGTTGACTCATGCTTTGCCTCCCCGCACCGCTTTCGGCGGGGCGCTCGCGGCCGGGGCCTCCGCTCCTTCCGGCGGCAGCGCCCATGCACCGAAACCCTGCGGCTTGGCTGCCGGCGGGTGAGCGCCGATGGCCCGCCAGATCAGCGCTTCGGGGTACGCCTTGGCGGAAACCACGTGGTCCTGGTCCAGCGCGTTGGCTCCGTGCGGCGTGGTCCAATCGGGAGGCAATTGATACCAGATGGCGTTGTACCACAGCAGAATGATGTTGCGCGCCAGCGGTGCGTATTTTGCGCTCTTCAGGATGCGCTGGTTCACTTCGCGCTCAAGCCGCGCAGCGTGGCCGGCATGCTGCGCATAGATCGCCTGGGTCTCGGCCCACAACTCGAAGCACAATGTGTCGCCGGCCATTTCTATCAGCAGGTTCAGGTATTCGCGGCCTACGCCGGCCGCCTGCAATTCCACCTTATTGAACCCGGTGAGCACGACCGAGAGATTCAGAAACTGCTCTAGCGGATGGATCGGTTGCATGCAACTCCTTTCAGTGGACGGTTACCTTTGCCGTGCTCTCGGCCGCCTGCGGCCGCACGAATCCGGCAAGGCGCGCCAGGCCCTCCACCAGCAAAAAGGGGCCCTTGTTGGGCACCATCTCCGGCACGAAATCGGCCCCGTATTGGCTGACGAAAGTCTGGAACAGTTTGCCGTTGACGTGCTGGAGCAAGGCGTTGAAGTCCTTATAGGCCTCCACGAAAACGACCTCGCCGGGCGCGGGAGGCGGAGTCGAGCCCTCCTGGTTGCCGGTGTGCACCAGGTACATCCACGTGTCGGGCTCCTGCGCTTCCACCTGCGCGGCGAGCTCGCGGAGCGCTTGCAGCACGGCCTTGGCTTTGTCGTTGTCGTCGGCCTGTATGTACCACTTCGCAATTAACGTGTACATGCGTCTGCCCCCTTACGGCTGCGATGGGTAGTTGGCGTAGAAACCGCGGCTTTCAGCGGCGGAGTCGCGCGACTGGTAGATCTGCACGGCGTACGGCGCTGCCGTACCAATCACCTTCTCCATGTCGCCCTTCATCTTGTGTTTGCCGTCGCCGTAAGTCAGGGTAACTTTCTTTTGCGCGGCCTTCTTCAGGAAGTAGGTATCATACTGGCCGAACAGGTTCCAGTGGGAGCCCACCAGCCGCCCGTCCAGATCGCCGTAAAGCGTAATCGCGGACGGGTTGGCGATCACCGCGGGAGTGCCGGTCACGTCCGCCTCCAGTGAGTAAATGAACTTCTCGCCCTCTTTGGGCGAGTAGCACTTATACGACCACGTGGTTTGATCCGGGTTGTTGCCGCACGGAGTAGTAAAGTCCATCAGGGTGTAGAATTTGTTTTCGCCAAATGCACCCTTGCCCGCCTTGATGGCGTACTTGTTGTCGCACGGCACCCAAATACGGTAACCGCCGATTGTTTTCGTCTGATCCTGACCCATGATGAAATCGTCAACCGATATGCCCGCCGGGTATTGCGCCTGGTGCGTTTCCGGGTAAGCCCAAATGTTGAACTCGATTTCCGTGGTGACGCTCATCCCAGGGATCGGCTGCGGCTTGGCGAAATTGCTCTGCATCCCGTAGGTGGCGGTGTAGAACTGCAGATCGAGGCTGGCGAGCGCGGAATCGCCGAATGTCGCCAACTGCAGCCCGGTGCCCTCCAGATAGGGCGTCGCGGCGACCGGATCCACTTTGTAGAAGACCCAGAAGGAGGTCAAGGATCCGTAGAAGAACGGCATCGTGAACGGTGGTGGAATCGGTGGGAAAATCGGTTGCGAAGCGCTGGCTGCCATGGGGTCCCCTTTCAATGCGTGATATGAATTGGCGGGCATACCTCCCGGAAGTGTACTGCCCAGACTGATTATCATATATGTTTTACCGCTGTTCCGGTACTATTTTTCTTAGGCTTGGGTTTGTTTTGCGCCACCGCGGCCTCCCACCCCTCATCGCTCCGGGTCGAACGGGATGCTCGGACGCCACAGGGAACGAGTCACGGGGCACTCGGAAACTGGGCAGACGAGTCAGGCAGCGGTTCTTGCACGGGCGCTAAGAGGACGGCGCGGTCACGGTCACCGGCGCGCTCAATGTGAACTCGATCTGCGTTCCCGGCGCCACCCGCTTCTTGCGCAAGAACCCACCTTTGATCAGAAACGGCGCTGAACTTACGGCATAGTTTTGGCCGCCCGTGGTGATGGAGACCAACTCCAGAATCGATTCCGGCTTTCCTGAATGCCCTTGGCTGGCTGTTTCTCCCAGCCGAAGGTGCGCCTCGTCTTCCGTGTGGAAGGCTTCGCGGTCTTTCACTTTCACTGGAGCCGCCAGCTTCGCCAGGAATTCCTGACCGACGCGGCTGGCCTTGGAATCGATAGGATCGACGGTGTGAACGGAAATGCGCGTGGTGGCCGGTACGACGATTCCGCCGGCCGGTGGCGCGGGCTTCACGGGCGGTGGCGCAGGACTCACGGGCGGAGGTGTCTCGGCGGTCTCGGCAGGCTGAGCCGGGGGCGCCGCGGGCGCCGGCGCTGGTGTAGCGCTCACCGGCGGAGGCGGCGGCTGAACCATGATTTGCGGCTGAGGCTCCGGCCGGAAAATCAGCCATCCCGCGAGCAGGCAAACGAGCGCTCCTCCGCAGCCGGCCAGCAGCCTGCGCGGCCGGGTCCAGAACGGCGGCTTTGCCGGAGCCGTCGGAGTCGCTGGGGCCGGAGCGACGCTGACCCTACGATCCGGCGCCACCGGAGCCGCGTCCGCCACGGTGGCGGCCAAATAGAAGTCCTCGGGGTGCTCCAGCGCCGCGCTGAATTGCTCCGCGGTCTGGAAGCGCTGGTCCGGATTCTTGGCCAGCGCCTTCAGCACGGCATGTTCAACGCCGCTGGGGATTTCAGGATGCAGCCGCGTTGGCGGCGGAGGCGGGGTATTCACGTGATCGTTCAGTATCTGGAACTCGCTGTCCGCGTGAAAGGGCGCCTGGGCCGTCAGAATCTCGTACAGGGTCGCCCCCAGAGAGTAAATATCCGACCGGAGGTCCACCGGCTTAACGAGTATCTGCTCGGGCGACATGTAGTAAGCCGTTCCCAACCGCACCCCGGTGCGCGTCACTCCGTGACCGCCGGCGACTTTGGCGAGCCCGAAGTCCATCACCTTCACGACGCCCTCGCGGTTCAGCATGATGTTGCTGGGCTTGATATCGCGGTGCACAATGCCCAGGCGATGCGCATAGCCGATCCCCGCCAGCGCCTGGCGGAACAGCGGGACGGCCTCCTCGGCGGGGATGGGGCCGCGGCGCGCCACCATCGCATGGAACGTCTCACCATCCACGAATTCCATCACCATGTAGGCGACGTCGTCCTGCACCAGAAAGGCATACAGGGTGGCCAGGTTGGGGTGATTCAGTTGCGCCTGTGCGCGCGCCTCTCCGCGAAAACGCTCCAGCAACGCGGGATTTCCGGAAAATTCGGGGCTGAGGGCTTTGACCGCCACCACACGGTCAAGGTGGGTGTCGATGGCCTTGTAGACTACTCCCATGCCGCCGGCGCCAATCTTTTCGACGATCCGGTAATTCCCGATCTCGGTGCCAATCATTTTCTTATAGGATAGCGCTCCCCATTAGAACAACGCCCGCGATTCCGGAACAAAATGCGTGCGGGCGCGTCCAATCGAAACATGCGGTATACCTCGATCGCCCTAACTGTGTCTCTCGCGGCTCTAGCGCTTTCGGCGCAGACCGCCCACCAAAGCGCCGCAGCCAAGAAGTCCGCGGCGGCCAAGAAGACCGCGGCCAAGCCGCCGGCCATCGTGGAGGATTGGCCGGTGTGGGGCGGCAAGAACCGCGATTTTCTGGTCAATACCTCGGGCCTGGCGGACTCCTGGCCCGCGGACGGCCCGAAGAGGGTCTGGAGCCGTCCGTTGGGCGACGGCTATTCCGCTGTCGCCGAGGAGGGCGGCGTCCTGTACACCGCGTTTCGCCGGAATTCGCGCGACGTCATCACGGCCCTGGACGCAGCCACCGGCAAGACGCTCTGGGAATACGAATATGAGAATCCGTTTACAAACGACTATTCGGAAGCGGTAGGACCGGGTCCCTACGCAATGCCGCAGGTAGTGGGCGATCGCGTGGTCACGGCCAGCGGTACCGGCAAGATCCATTCCCTGGACAAGAAGGCCGGCAAGCCGAAATGGTCGCATGACTTGTACAGCGAGTTCCACGCCACGCAGCTCAAATTCGGCTACGCCTGCCACGGACTGCCTTACAAGGACACGCTGATCTACCAGGCCGGCGGCAACGGGGATGGCGTGATCGCGTTTCGCCAGAGCGATGGCGCGGTGGTTTGGAAGGCGCTGCAATTCACGAATTCGCACTCCTCGCCCCTGCTGGTCAACGTGGATGGCCAGCCGCAGGTCGTCGCCCTGGCGGCCAAGACGGTGTTCGGCTTTAATCCCGACAATGGCGCGCTCCTTTGGACACACGAGCACGTCACCAATTATGGACTGGCCGTGAGCACTCCCGTGTGGGCGCCGGGCAATCTGCTGTTCGTGGCTTCAGCATACGGTACGGGCGCGCGCGTGCTGCACCTGAGCCAGTCCGGCGGGAAGACCAAGGTGGACGAGCTTTGGTACGATCCGCACGTCCAACTGCACATCGGGACCGCTATCCAGCGCGACGGTTATGTGTACATATCGCGGGGCTACGACGGGCCCGTCTTCATGAGTGCCGTGGAGCTGAAGACCGGGAAAATCGTGTGGCAGGATCGCAGTTTTGCCAAGGCGCAACTGCTCTGGGCGGATGGCAAGCTGATACTCGCCGACCAGGATGGCACGCTGGCCCTGTGCCGGGCGACTCCCCAGAAGTTCGAGGTGCTTTCGAAGGCATCCGTGCTGCAGAGCATCTCCTGGACGCCGCCCACGCTGGTGGGCACGCGGCTCTACTTGCGGGACCGAAAGACCATCGCGGCATACGACCTGGGGAGGTAGCCCGGCTCTCCGAGCAGTTAGTACCGTTTCCGCTCGTGGTGACAGTCTGGCCACCGCGAAAAGGAGTACCCTTGGAGGTAATAGGCAAGAGGTCGAAATTCCCATGAAGCGCGCGCTGATTAGCTTGGCGATCATACCCGTCGCGGCATGGTGCCAAAAACCGGTCATCTCCAGCGTGGTGAACGCCGCGAGCTACCAAACCACAACCGACGCCGATGTTGCTATCGCCACGATATTCGGGACGAACCTGGCCGCGTCGGTCGAAGCCGCGAACGCATTCCCACTTCCCAGGCAACTCGGTGGAACCACCGTGACAAGATACGGTATTGCGGCGCCGCTCCTCTACGTTTCCCCCACGCAGATCAATTTTCAGATGCCGTCGTACGGGGACCAAGTTCCCGGCGTGGGTACGGCTCCGGCGATCGTGGTGTCCACGGCGGCGGGCACCAGCGATCCGTATTCGGAGACGGGATGGCGCGCGGTCGGGATTTTCACTATGGATGGCAGCGGCTGCGGGCAGGGCGCCGTGCTCAACGTCGGCGCCGATGGCAGTTCTTCACTCAACTCGCCCGAAAACAGCGCCTCGCCGGGCGACTGGATCACCGTCTTTGGAACGGGTATCTATCCGATCATGAGTCCGGCGCCAGACGGCGTTGTAACACCATTGAAGCCCTTGGCTGAAGGCGGGTATGCGACCGCCCTGTTCGATTCCGTGCCGGCCCAAACTAATGTGTGGGCCGGGCTTGCGCCCGGGTATGTCGGGCTGGATCAGTTCAACGTGCAGATCCCGGCCAACGTGCGCGAGGGTTGCGCCGTACCACTCCAGATCATCGACGGATTCATTACGCAGCCGGTCACGATTGCGATTCACAATGGGGGCGGACCTTGCACCGATCCGCCAGTGGCCGGTTATGGGCAGATCACGTGGGAGAAGACAGTCACCACTACGGTTCAGCACGCCGTCTCGGAGACCGACACGACGACTCTCTCGTTGCAGGCATCGCCCGGCAACCGGATACCATCTCCGCCAGCCTTTGCGGAGGGGTTGGGTTTCGGCCAATCCATCACGTACTTTGGTCCTTCGTGTCCAGTTCCAGGCTATCGCAGCCTGGATGCCGGAACGGTCACGATGCAGGGACCCGGGCTCGGCCCGACGCAGGTACCGATCGTGCCACAGCAACAGGGACAAGCTGCCGTCTTTTATGGCCCCGGCGCTTATGGCCCCAGCCCACCTCCGGCGCCTAAGATTCCCCTGCCACAAGGACAAGTGAGCGGGATTTCGGTATACCAGGTGTCACTCGCGCCGGGCTCCATCCAGGCCGGCAAGTTCACAGTGGCGGCCAGCGGCGGCGGGGATGTAGGAGCGTTTCAGGCCAGCACCCAGATCGGCTCCGACATCCAGATCACGACCCCTTTGGAGGGGTCGGTAGTATCGATTCTCTGCCAACCCCTCACGATCAACTGGACGGGGGGCGATCCGAACTCCTGGGTGACTGTGTCGCTGGTCCAACAGCAGCCTGGCTTTGAAGCGTACAGTTATGGCTGGTTCTACCAGGCCCACGCGTCCGATGGAACCTTGAGTTGGTTTGTGAGCCCAGGCGAGTTCTCCTTTATCTGCCTTAGCCCGCCGTCGCCGGTCCCGGTCGAAATTGTTGTGGAAGTCGATCCGGATCCCTCGCAACTCTCAACGTTCTGGCCGCCAAAAGGC
Organism: Bryobacterales bacterium; assembly: GCA_003132865.1. The sequence goes on along the minus strand of PKYZ01000152.1, from coordinate 15,103 downwards.
CTTTCGCTGAACGGGCAGGTGTGGTGGCGGTATATCCACCGCTTCGAAGCTTTCCAGCAGTAACGCAATGGCGGCCCGCGTTGGTGCTTGTTCGATATACTGACATCCATGAAGCGCTGCACGATTTTTCTGATGGCTTTTGCCGCTTTGGCGGCCGACGCCTCCGACGCAAACTGGCCCCAGTTTCGCGGACCCTCCGCCAGCGGCGTGGGCGCCGGCGCGCCTCCCACCGAATGGAACGTCGAGTCCGGCAAGAACGTCCGCTGGAAAGCCGCGATACCCGGCTTGGGCCACTCCAGTCCGGTCGTTTGGGGCGACCGCATCTTCGTCACCAGCGCGCTCCCGGCCAGCGGCGAGTCGTCGCTGAAAGTCGGCCTGTATGGCGATATCACGCCGGTCAAGGGCGAACCCGCGCAAAGCTTCAACGTGTATTGCCTGGATCGCAAATCCGGCAAGATCCTGTGGGAGCGCGTGGCGGTGAGCGGGCCGCCCAAGATCATGCGCCATCCAAAATCGTCCCACGCCAATCCGACGCCGGCGACCGACGGCAAGCATCTGATCGTATTTTTCGGCTCGGAGGGCCTGTTCACTTACGACCTGGATGGCAAGCTGCTTTGGAAGAAAGATTTCGGCGTGCTGGATGCCGGCTTCTACATGGCGTCCGGCGCGCAGTGGGGATTCGCCAGTTCGCCCGTGATCCACGGAAACATGGTCGTCATTCAGGCCGACGTGCAGAAGGGTTCGTTCGTAGCGGCACTCGATATCGAAACCGGGAAGGAAATCTGGCGCACGCCGCGCAACGATGTGCCCACGTTCAGCTCGCCCGCCGTAGTGCCCTACACGGCGGACGGGGCCAAAGGGTGGCAGGTGGTAGTGAACGGATGGAGGCACATCGCCGGATACGATCTGAAGACCGGCAAGGAACTGTGGAGCCTCAAGGGCGGCGGCGATATTCCGGTTCCCACGCCGGTTTTCGAGGACGGGCTGGTAGTCATTACAAACGCACACGGCAAGGGGCGGCCCATATACGCGATACGCGCCGACGCGGCCGGCGACATCACGGACAGCAAGTCCGCGATCGCCTGGACCGAACCGCGCGGGGGCAACTATATGCAGACCCCGTTGCTCGACAACGGCCTGGGTTATTTCTGTTTCGACTCCGGAGTGCTGAGCGTTTATAAGATGGCCACCGGAGAGCGCCAATATCAGCAGCGCCTGGGCGGCGGGACGTCCGGCTTTACGAGTTCGCCCGTGGCCGCCGGCGGCCACCTCTATATCACGAACGAGGAAGGCCACAGCTACGTGTTGGCGCTTGGCGCCGAATACAAACTGCTCGCCGAAAACGAAATCGGCGAGACCGTGATGGCCACGCCGGCGATTTCCGACGGCGTGCTCTACATGCGCGGCGGCAAGCACTTATTCGCCATCGGGGCAAAGCAGTAGGCCAAACGTTAAGCGTGCGGAACTCATGAGGCCCAGTTTTCGATTTTCAGTCACTTAATCCGGCTGAACGCCTGGTCGTTCGTGACGAGCACGGCTCCCAACGCCAAGGCGTGAGCGCCAATCATCATGTCGAGGTTCCCGATCGGGCGGCCTTGTTCTGTTCCAGCGCCGCCCGCAGTGCCCCATAGTGCCGGGCAACGTTTGAATCCCAGGGCTGGATCGAGACCCTGAGCAGAAACTCATTCACGATGGCGTGCAAGCGCGTGGCCTCGGGGCGCCGCGCAACTCCGTAGAGCAACTCACCTTCGGTCACCGCGGAAATGGCGAGCTGCGCCAAAGGCACTCTTTCGATGTGGCGCTGCACCGCTGGCACACCCTTGATCACATAGCTGGCGATATTGGTATCGAGCAAATACAGCGTCGTCATCGGAACAATTCGCGCTTTTGGGGCGGGCGATCATCCCTATCGGACATGAAATCGTCCGGTACGCCTGCTTCGGCGACGAGTTTGAAAAAACTCTCCCACGATTCCGGCCGGCGCGATAGGATGACGTCTCCGGTCGCTGGATCTTGACGGATGTAGACCTCCTTGCTTCGAATCGAAAATCGGCCGGCAAGCGGACGGCTTGGCTCCGGCCATGCTGGAAAAGCTTGGCGGTTCTCGGCATGGTCTTTCATTCCAACCCCGCGGCCGCTTCTTCGATCAGCGCGGCTTCCTTCTCCAGCACTTTGCCCACGCGCACGATCTGCTCATCGGCTTCTTTCCAGCGCTTCTGCTCGATGGCTTCGCGCACGCCGGGCAGCGTTTTGACACCGTAGCCGGTGTAGAAGCCTGGGGCATAGATCTGGTGCTGGAACCAGGGCCGCCCCGGCAGGCCGTCCGGCAGCGTCAGACCGCGCTCGATCCGGACGAGCTTCTCGTTCACGGGCTCGAGGCCCGGCTGGTCGAGCTTGGCCTTCTGCACGGCTTTGTCGTAGCGTTCGGCGCTGCGGGTGAGCGCAGCCAGTCCGTTTTCGAGCGGCGCGAAATTCAGGAAGGGCGGTTGGGTCACGACCGGCGGCGGCACTGATGTTTTGCGCGGGTCGGCTGTGGCGCTGAAGACGCCTTCCTCGATCTCCTTGTTGCGCTCGCGAATTTCGTCGCTTTCGGTCTTCCAAAGCTTCTGCACTTCTTCCACGTAGCGGCGGACGGTTTCGGCGAAGTTGGTGAAATCGTACGGCAGCAGGTCCGCGTCGGCAAAGCGCATCATGGCCGTGCCGGCGGTCTGCGCCAGCGCCCGGCCGTAGATGAAGTCGCCGTCCGAGAAATGCGTGTACCAGTAGAAATCGTCGTAGGTGGAGTGATAGATGCCGCCGCCGTCTTCGCCGCCGAAACCGAGGTTCAGCGAGGCGATGCCCAGGTGGTCGATGAAAGCGGTATAGTCGGAACCGGAGCCCAGCGCGCCGATGCGCAGTTCGGAACGCTTGCGCACCTCATCGCGCTCCGCGGCCGGCGAGCGGGAGATGCGCGCGAGTTGATCGCGCTTCCACACGGGGATCTTCTTTTCGGGATCTTCGATATCGCGCGCCACGCCGTTGATGAATTTCTCAAGCGAGTGCGAGCCGGCCATGCCCAGGAAGCCGCGGCTGTTGCTATCCGAGTTGATGTACATGGCCGCGTGACGCCGCAATTCTTCGTCATGCTCCTCGGCCCACTCGGTGGAGCCCAGCAGCCCTTCCTCCTCGCCATCCCACACGCAGTAGATGAGCGTGCGCTTCGGTTTCCAACCCTGCTTCTGCAACTCCGCAAAAGCGCGGGCTTCTTCCATCAGGGCCACCGTCCCCGAGAGAGGATCTTCGGCGCCATTCACCCAGGCATCGTGATGATTGCCGCGCACGATCCACTCGTCGGGATATGGCGAGCCGGGGATGCGCGCCACCACGTCGTAGATCTTCTGCATGTCCCAGTTGAATTCGAGTTTCAGGTGCACGCGCGCGGCGCCCGGGCCGGTGCGGTAGGTGATGGGCAACGCGCCGCGCCACGCCTCCGGAGCGACGGGGCCGGTGAGCGCGGCCAGCAGCGGTTGGGCATCGCCATACGAGATGGGCAGCACGGGGATCTTGGTCAGGGTCTGCGCGTCCTTGATGGCCAGCCGCTTGGCGTTGGCGGTCGCGCCGATGCCGGGCGTCAAGGGGTCGCCCGGATAAATGGGCATGTCCATGACGCTGCCGCGCTGCACGCCGTCCTTGGGGCGGTAGGGGCCTTGCGGGAAGACTTCGCCCGCGAAGTAGCCGTCTTCCCGCGGGTCGGAATAGATGAGGCAGCCGATGGCGCCATGCTCGGCCGCAACCTTGGGCTTGATGCCGCGCCACGAACCGCCGTAACGTGCGATCACGATGGCGCCTTTCACGGAGACTCCCAGGCGGTCGAGCTGCTCGTAGTCTTCGGGCACGCCGTAGTTGACATAGACCAGCGGCGCGGTGACGTCGCCATCGATGGAGTAGGCGTTGTAGGTGGGCAGTTGCTCGTCGTGCTGGCCGGAGGTGGGATCGACGGTCACGGTGGGCTCGGCGAGCTTGGCGGTGAAATGCTCAGGCGCGACCAGTTCGAGCGCGCGACTCTTGGGCGTGGGAAAGAGCACCTCGAACGTTTCGATGTGGGCGTCCAGGCCCCACTCCTTGAACTTCGCCAGGATCCACTCGGCGTTGTCCTTGTCGTAGGGCGAGCCGACGTGATGCGGGCGGGCGGACAGGCGCTGCAGGTAGTCGTGCAGATTTTGGGGGCTGGGAATGGCGCGGAACATCACCTCCCAGTCGTGCTCGGCGCGGGCCGATTCGGGCGAGTAGCCGCGCAGGACGGGAGCATCGGCGGCGGGCGCGAGTGCGGCGCCTAAAAGCAGGGTCAGGCAGGCCAGGTGCAAGCGGATCTTCATGAAGGAAAGGATATCAGCAGTTGGGACGGCGCGGGCGCATCCTGGCATGGAAAGTGCACGCTTGCTTCGCAACGGTTCACATATTTCCGTGATACACTAGAAACTGTGAATACATCCAAACACAAGAATGTCACGCTCAGCCTCCCGGAGCCTCTGCTCAGGCGGTTTCGCATCTACGCGGCCACGCGCAATCAGTCGATGACGCGCCTGATGGCGGAATCCATTCGCAGAATGATTGACCAGGATGTGGACGCGGATCGCGCCGCGCGGCGTTTCATGGAGAGGATTGAGAACGCTCCGGATCGAGGCACTGGCGGGGTGATCCGGTGGACGCGGGACGAACTCCATGAGCGTTGAGTTCGTGGACACCAACGTCCTAGTCTATGCGCACGATGGCGGCGCCGGAGCCAAGCACGATCGATCCGTAGAACTTCTCCGGCGCCTCACGGAAGATGGCAGCGGGGCGCTGAGCATTCAAGTGCTGGGGGAGTTCTACGTTACGGCCACGAAGAAGCTGGGGATGACCAGCCAGGAGGCCGAAGAGGTCTTGCTAGATCTCGGTGGATGGATCATACATCGGCCGGCGCACGCCGATTTGCTGCGGGCGGCGCGCCTGCATCGCCGATATGTTGTCTCCTGGTGGGACGCACTGATTCTCAATAGCGCCGCGGAACTGGGATGCCATCTGCTCTGGACCGAAGATCTATCCGACGGCCAGCGCTATGGGTCTGTGACGGCGCGAAACCCTTTCCGTGCATGAAGCGAGCCGCCCGATGCCCCGCTCCGCGATCCTTTTGATCCACTGTCCCGACCGGCGCGGAATCGTGGCGGGCATCTCCAGTTTCCTGTACGCGCAGGGCGCCAACATACTGCATGCCGACCAACATCAGGACAACGACTTGGGGCTGTTCTTCATGCGCATCGAATGGGATCTGGACGGCTTTGCGCTGGATGACGCCCGGTTCCGCCAGGAGTTCCAGCCGCTGGCGGCCAGCTTCGACATGCGCTGGAAGCTGGCTTACTCCGCCGCGCGCCCCGCGGTAGCCATCTTTGTTTCGCGCGCGCAACATTGCCTGTTGGACCTGCTGTATCGTCACGAAATCGGCGAGCTCGCCTGCGACATTCCGCTGATCGTCAGCAACCACACGGACGCCCAGGGACTCGCCGGGTTCTACGGCATCCCGTTCCATCACATCCCGGCGGACGCGCAAAACAGGGCGGAGGCCGAGGCCCGACAGACCGCGCTGCTCGAACAGCATGCGGTGCAACTGATCGTGCTGGCGCGCTACATGCAGGTGCTGTCGCCCGAATTTGTGGCGCGATATCCGCAGCGCATCATCAACGTGCATCATTCGTTCTTGCCGGCGTTCAGCGGCGCGCGTCCCTATCACGCGGCGTATCAGCGGGGCGTCAAGCTGATCGGGGCAACCAGCCATTTTGTGACCGAGGTGCTGGACGACGGTCCGATCATCGAGCAGGATGTGGTGCGCATTTCGCACCGCGACCAGGTGCAGGACCTGATCCAGAAGGGGCGCGACCTGGAGCGCGTGGTGTTGTCGCGGGCGGTGCGCTGGTATTTGGAGCATAGGATTCTGCACTACGCGGGGAAGACAGTTATTTTCGACTGACTCTCTCGCGGTCTATGAGGCCCTCTAGAGGTACCTTGTCTCAAAAGAATTCGGAGCGCGTTCAGAAGGCCATGAGCGCCGCGAACCGATTCGTTCACGTGCGGAAACTTGGCCAGTCCTGAAGCTCACGGCGCTTCCCAGTCGAGTGCATAGACCTCGTCGGTGCTGACGCTGCGCGCGGTGATGAGCGAATTATTAGGAGCCGGGGCGAACCAGGTATGCACCCCCATGTTCTTCAGGCGCGCGATGCGCTCCGTTTTCCGGTCGCGCATGCGTACCCTCCACCAAGACGCGTCGTCACCGAAGGTCCTGTAGAACAGGGATTCACCGTCCGGGGACCAGGCTGGATAACCGCTCCACACGTTGGAAAGCTCGGACTGCTTCTGCGTCTGAGAATCTAAAAGCACGATCTTGAGACGAGACGTGGAGAGGCCCGCGATGAAGCGTCCGTCGGGCGACCAGCGGGGAGACCACATCCTCTCCGACTTTGGCAGGGCTGAGACGCGACTCGTTTTCAGGTCCACCACATGGATTGCTGCTCCGCTCGCCGGGGGTGGAGCGGTACCGAAGGCCAGCGACGCTCCGTCCGGCGACCAGGAGGGGTCCCCGTCACCCGCCTTCCCGCTCTCTCCATTGGTCACCTGCTTGAGGGTACCGCCATCGAAGGGCACCATGTAGATCCGGGCCGGGTTTCGCTCGCGCACTCCGGAAAATGCAATCTGCTTCCCATCCGGAGACCAGTGAGGATGCGTGGCCCAAGTGGCAGGTGAAGTAAGTCGGAGGCGCTGGCTACCATCAACCGCGCTGCGCCAGAGCGATCCATCCGGCACCGAAACGTAGGCAACCCATTTCCCATCTTTGGAGAACTCGAGCTCAGTGTGCTCGCCGATCTCATGGAGGGTAGAGATGTTCGGATGATTGATGGCTGCCGCGGCGCGCGCTTCCCGCTCGAAGCGTTCGACCGCTACGCGGTCGCGAGTCATTTCCTCCGGGAGAAATTTCAAGGCGACTTCCCGGCCGAGTTTCAAGTCCTCGGCGCGATAGACGATGCCCATGCCACCGCCGCCAAGTTTCTCGATAACCCGGTAGTGCGAGATGTTTTGGCCGGGTGTCACCGAAGCCCCCGATCTACGTTACCGCAGATTGTTTCATTATGCCGCAATATCTACGATGGATGGAGCTCAGCCCATATCGCCAGCATTTGCGCAACTGCCCCGAAACAGGGCGCTGGGAAGCGGCGGATCGAGTTCCGGATGGATTGTCGGGCATCCGGAAGTTGGGGCCGTTGCCCTTCTTCATCGAAGCACCTGCTGCGCGATCCCACGCGTGAGATCCGGTTTGCGCGGTGGTGCGTCCGCCTACCTCCGCCGGTTCTGCCACCACGCGTTCGCGAGCGTGGCGGACAGAATCAGCACACCGCCCGCGATCGAGCTTGCCGCGGGCCGCTCGCCCTGCACCAGCCATACCCAAACGGGGTTCAGCGCGGGTTCCAGAAGCAGGACAGTGGTGGCCTCGAAGGCCGGCACATGACGGATGGCGCGCGTCACGAACAGGTAAGCCAGCCCGATCTGAAATACGCCTAAATAGAACAGCACTCCGAGATTGAGCAAGCCCGCGTGCGGTGGGGGAAGAGCCTTCGGTAGAGTCACTAAGAACGCCACAAGATTCCCTAGCACCACAGTCGCGGTTGCGGCATTGCCCGCGCCTTCGCGACGTCCGAGCCAGCGCAGACCCGAGACCGTGAGCGCCCAGCTCAAGCCGGAAACCGCGCCCATCAGGTTGCCCGTGCGCGGATCGGGAGCCGTCGCGACGGCCGGTTGCGCGGAGCCGAAGCACAACAGCATGCCCGCGGCCACGGCCCCGAGAAACAGCAGATCGGAGCGGCTGAGAGGTTCCTTGAGCAGCAGCGGACCGATGAGCAGCAGGTACAGAGGCGCGGTGGATTGCAGAAAGATGGCGTTCGCCGAAGTCGTCAACTTGGTGGCCAGCGTGAACGAGACGAGCGTGGCGGCGTAGGCGGTAGCCACGGGCAGCAGCGCCCAGCGCCAATGCCGCCGCCCATCCGGGACGAAGAGGGCCAGCGCGAGCGCGGCGATCGCCGAACGGAAGCTGGCGATCTGCCAGGGCGTCATCGATATGGCCTTGATGGCCGCGCCACCGGTGGAAAACAGGACGGCGGCAGCCATCAGCAGCAGCCAGTTGGTGGCGCGTGAGTGTGGCACGGGGATGTACCAGAGTATCAGGCTATACAAAAGCACTCTGTCCGACGTATCCTAAGAATATCGAGGATCGTCATTGCGTACTATCTCCAAGAAGACGAAGTATGCCCTGCAAGCTCTCTACTCGCTGAGCCGGCGCTACGGCGAGGGTCCGATTCTGGTCCACTCAGTGGCCACCGAAGAATCCATCCCGCTGAAGTTCCTGCAGGCCATCCTGTTGGAGTTGCGGAACCGCGGCGTGGTCATGAGCAAGAAAGGCCGCGCGGGCGGATACGAACTGAGCAGGCCGCCGGAGGATATTACGGTAGGGTCCGTCATCCGCATGATCGAAGGCCCGCTGGCGCCGTTGCCTTGCGCGCGGGAGACCAACTACCGGCGTTGCGACGAGTGCAAGGACGAGCACACCTGCGGCACCCGCATCGTCATGCGCCGGGTGCGCGACGCGGTGGCGCATATTTTGGACAGCACTACGCTGGCGGACGTGATTCGGGAAGTGGATAAGGCCAAGGAGATTGAGGCACACGGTGCGTCGGTGAGCTTCAACATCTGACCCATGGTGGGATAGGCTTCAGCCTGTCAGAGGACAGGCCCGGAGGCCTGTCCTACAGCAACTTCTCCACGATCACCACGTCGCGCCACACGCCGTCCAGTTGGCCGTGTTTTTCGTAGATCCCCACCTCGCGAAAGCCGAGCGCGGCGACCAGCCGGCGGCGGCGGCGATGAGGGCCTCCAGCGCCATGCGTCCCGCGCCATGCCGGCGGAACATGCGGTCCACGTAGACGGAGACCTCGGCGATGCCGGCGTAGCAGGTCCGCGGCCGGTATGCGAAGGTAGCCGCGAAGGCCGCCGCCGCGCCCTCCTGCTCGACCACCAGCAGCNNGGTGCGCGTCGTCGAACCATGCGCGGATGTCGCTTTCGGTGCGCGGCCTCGTTTCGAAAGTTGCCGTGCGATCCGCGATACCCTGGCTATAGATGCGGGCCATATCCGCGGCGTCTTCCGGCCTGGCGTGGCGTGCGTGCATCGCTAACGCTAACTAACTTAACTAGCCAGGATCGCACGGCTGCCCCAGGCGCGCTATAATCCACACTTACGAGCACTACCAGCACCAACATCGTGCAGGCGGAGTTGACGGCCATGCTGGCCGCACAGCGCACGGCGTTTGCGCATCGGCCGCCCGATGCGCCGCGGCGCATCCGCGCATTGCGCGCCTTGCTGAAGGCCGTGCGCGCCCGGCGCGAGGAATTCGTCCAGGCAATTTCCGAGGATTTCGGCGGGCGCNNCGCGCCAGGAGACGCTCCTGCTGGAAGTCTTCCCGCTAGTGGATAATATCCGCCACGCCGTGCGCCAGCTTCCGCAATGGATGCGCCCGCGCGCCGCGGCGGCAGGCTGGCAATTCCTGCCGGCACGGGCGCGCGTGGTTTATCAGCCGCTCGGCGTGGTGGGCATCATCGGCGCATGGAACTATCCGCTGCTGCTCAGCCTCTCGCCAATGGTCAGCGCGTTGGCGGCCGGCAATCACGTCATGTTGAAGCCTTCGGAACTCGCGCCGCGGACCGCGGACCTGTTGGCGCGCCTGGTGTCCGATCTGTTTCCCGCGGACTATATCACAGTGGTGACTGGCGGGCCGGAGACCGGCGCGGCCTTCGCGGCTCTGCCTTTCGATCACCTGCTTTTCACCGGATCGACGCGCGTGGGCAAGCTGATCATGCGCTCGGCGAGCGAGCACCTGACGCCCGTGACGCTGGAGTTGGGCGGCAAGTCTCCCGCGCTGGTGCATCCCGATTTTCCGGCGCAAACGGCGGCCGCGCGCATCATGGCCGGCAAGCTGTACAACGCCGGCCAGACCTGCATTGCGCCGGATTACGTGCTGGTGGAAGCCGGCGCGCGCGAGGAATTTGTGCGCCTCGCGTCGGCGGCCGTCACCACCATGTATCCGCGGCTGGTGGACAATCCGGACTTCACGCGCATCGTCAATCGCGATCACTATCGGCGATTACGCGGCCTGGTGGAGGATGCCGCGCTCAAAGGCGCCGAGGTGCTGGAGGTGAATCCGGCGCGCGAAACGGCCAACGAACAGAACCGCGTGTTTCCGCCCACCTTTCTGTGGAACGTGAAAGACGAGATGTCGGTGATGCGGGAAGAAATCTTTGGTCCGGTGCTGCCGGTGGTCGCTTACCGGTCGCTCGACGAAGCCATCGAGTATGTGAACGCCAGGCCGCGGCCGTTGGCGTTGTATTATTTCGATCGCAACTCGAAGCGCGTCGAAGCGGTGCTGGCGCGCACTACATCGGGCGGCGTCACGGTGAACGATACGATTTTCCACATCGCGCAGAACGATCTGCCTTTCGGCGGAGTAGGACCCAGCGGCATGGGATCGTATCACGGATTCGACGGTTTCCTGACGTTCTCGAAAAAGAAAGGCGTCTTCCTGCAGAGCCGCTTCACCACGCTCGGATTGTTGCGTCCGCCCTACGGCGCGCTGGCCCGCCGGATGGCCGACTTCCTGATAGGCCGTTAGAGGACATACTGCGGGCAGTTTGGCCGCGCGGAAAGAAGTTGGGCATGTCTGCCCATGCGAAATTGAGTTTCGACTATCGAAGGCTACTGCTGTGCTCGGCCTGGGCGCTTCTGTTGCCCGGCGCGATGCGTCTCCCGGCTGCTGAGGTGCCCGCCAGCGACTTGGACGCTCAGGCAAAGAAGATACGCGAATTTGTGGCCTATCTGTCGCGTATGACGCCCGATAATCGGGAGAGGTATTCCCGGCAGCGCGCCCGGATTCCGGCTTTGAGGGCGCGGGTCGCCGCCCGTGAAGCCACCGGACAGAACACGTTGTGCTCGCATCAGATTCTTTCTGAAGTGAGCTGGCTGGCTGGATCCGTAATGGACGCCGCCAGGATTGAGAAGCGGCTGGACGACTTGGAGAGGGTTCTTGCTCATCCCGAGGAGGAGGCCAAGGCGGCGCAACAGGATCCTTCCGATGGCAGTTGGTGAAGCTGCCATGACGAATGGTTCTTCAAGGTAAACGCGAACCTTCGACCACTTGACTAAACCCTCTAATGCCGCCGAGACCCCGCGCTACAGGCTACAGCTTTTCGATCGCGTGAACTCACCGGACAAACTGCAGGAGTACTTCGCAAACCTGGCGGTCTCCGACCTCCCGCGTACCGGCATTGATCATCGCAGGGAGCTAAACGAGTCGTTATCCAACCTAACGCGCCTGATCGTGCGCGGCATACCCGCGTATTACGCCTGGCACCCCAGGCTGAAAGAGACTCTTATGGAACTAATCCTCACCCGCTTGCGAAACCTGCGGACGGGTTGGTGGGGAGAGACCTACGTAAGGAACGGGCATGTGGAGTTCGTCGACGATTTGAGTGTGACCTTCCATGTAGTCGCCTATTTGCGAAGAGACGTCCCGGACCTGGCGGCCGTCATGGATCACCTGCTCGCGGTGAAGGACCTTGACTACCCTATCGGCTGGCTTGAGGACGGCCGGTACTCGAACCATAACCAAATGGACGTAGTCGCTCTGTTTCGTTTTGCCTGGCCATACGTGAATGACGCGCAAAGGAAGGCCGCGGCGGCGGAGATTCACAGAATGCTGGACTGGTGTCTGCGCGAATCGCTGCAACCGGACGGTTCCTTCAGGCCGGACGATGGAAGCAGCGACTCGATGGAGGAAAGCAGCAGTTGGGGCATTTCGTTCCTGGCCCGCATCGGGTTCTTTGACCCCGCAAAGCGCTTCTGGACCGACGAGAAGTTCCCCCTAGCCGAGCAAATTCGCCAGAGGCTAATCAGTTACATCGAGAAGCACAGGGCGTCCGGGGGAGCCGGTGGCGTGTATTACGAGAGCGATCTCGAAGAACTCAAGATTGCCGAGCCCGGTCGGCGATGAAAACGGCCACGCTTGCGGAATGGACGGCAGCGTTAGAATGGATCGTGTTTGCACGTCTGATTCTATATTGGCCGAGCGAACCGGACTGTCGCGCATTCACAATCGTCGAGTGCATGCGGAGGAGGTTCGGGGACATTGGAAAGGTCCGGAGAAAGATCGAGCGGGACGCCAACGATCGCGAGGCCACGAACAGATGTGCAAGCTGCTAACGGAAGAAGCAAACAATGAGCCGAAATAAGTCTCCACAGGGTTGGGACGAGGGAAGAGCGCGGAGGGTGCTCGCATTCCATAGCGGGCAGACCGGGGACGAGGTCGCGGCGGAAGACGAACCGGGCGGCGCGGGGCAATACCGTTGTGTATGTCCCCCACGAACCTGATATGCCGTTAACTGTGGAGAGAACCAAAAAAACAACCCCCGGCCCGCGGACCCTGACCGCCCCGGGCACAGTCCGCTTATGACACGCCGCGAACTCATCGCCCTTATCCCCACCGTCGCATTCGGCCAGATGGCCAGCCGCGGCGTGAAGCCCATGCCTCGCGGCAAGCCTTCCGGGCTGCCCTTTCACGCGCGCTTTACGGACGTGGCCGCGCACGCGGGCCTGCGCGAACCGGTGATTTACGGCGGCATCGACCGCGACCTGTACATCATCGAACCGATGGGCAGCGGCATCGCCTTCTTCGATTACGATAACGACGGCTGGCTGGATATCTTCATGCTCAGCGGCTCGCGCCTGGAAGGCTCGCCGCCGGGGGCCACCAACCGGCTGTACCAGAACAACCGGGATGGCACCTTCACCGATGTCACCGCGAAGGCCGGACTCGCGCGCACGGGTTGGGCGTACGGCGTCACCATCGCCGACTATAATAACGATGGCTTTGACGACATCTTTATCACTTACTGGGGCCAGAACGTTCTCTACCGCAATAATGGAAACGGCACGTTCACCGATGTCACCAAAGAGGCGGGCTTGCTCGCGCCGGGAGTACGATGGGGATCCGGCTGCACCTTCGTGGATTACGACCGCGATGGCCACCTGGACCTGTTCGTCTCCAACTACCTGAAGTTCGACTTCAAGACCGTGCCGCCGGCGGGGCAGATCGCCAGTTGCAACTGGAAGGGCATTCCGGTGAACTGTGGACCGCGCGGCCTGCCGCCGGAGACGCATCTGCTGTATCACAACAACGGCGATGGTACTTTCAAGGACGTATCGGAACGTTCCGGCATCGCCGCGGCGAAAGGCAGCTACGGGCTGACCGCTGTGGCCGCGGATTTCGATAACGACGGATGGCCCGACATCTACGTGGCGTGCGATTCCACGCCCAGCCTGCTGTTTCGCAACAACCACAACGGCACCTTCAGCGAAGAGGGCCTGGAGCGCGGCGTGGCCTTAAACGAAGACGGGCTGGAGCAGGCCGGCATGGGATTGGGCATCGGCGATTACGCCTGCGAAGGTTACCTGGATGTGTTCAAAACTCACTTCACCGAAGACACTCCGGCGCTCTACCATAATGACGGCAAGGGCAATTTCCAGGATGTGACGTTGCGCGCGGGGCTGGGCGTGGAGACGCGCTTCATCAGTTGGGGCGCGGGCATCGTGGACCTGGATAACGACGGCCTGCCGGACCTGTTCTGGGTGACGGGCAGCGTGTATCCGGAAGTGGAAAAGAAGTATCCCGAGTTCCCGCATCGCACGCCGCGGGTGATCTTCCGCAATCTGGGCGGGGGCAAGTTCGAGGAACTGATCGGCGAAGGCGGACCGGGGATCGAGGAATTGCATGCCAGCCGCGGCGTGGCCTTCGGAGACTTCGATAACGACGGCGATATCGATATCCTGATCATGAATCAGAACGAGCCGCCCTCGCTGCTGCGCAACGATATCAGCGGCAACAGTCATTGGCTGAAGGTGAAGCTGGTGGGCACGAAATCCAATCGCAGCGCCATCGGCGCGACGGTGATCGCCAGCTATGGCGGCAAGAAGCAGGCGCAGGCGGTGCTGGCGCAGTCGTCGTACCTTTCGGTGAGCGACCGGCGCTTGCATTTCGGCTTGGGACAGGCGGCTACGGCGGACCTGGAGATCCGGTGGCCGAACGGCGCGCGGGAGACCATTCCGAAGGTGGCCGCGGACCAACTGGTTACGGTTCAGGAAGGCGCGGGGGTGGCGAAACGGGAGGCCTTGAAATAGAAGTCACGGGGAGTCAGGAGTAGAGGAAGGCAGAATGGAATCGTGGGTAGTGAGGACTGTGAACCGCGAAAGGAAATGCTCATTATAAAGGGGATATACCCCGCTATAGAGGGGCTATAGAGGGGATATACCCCGCTCCTCCATGAGCTTCGCGTATCGCTCCTCATACAACTCATTGGCCTCAAAGAGAGGGAGCAAGGTTTTCCAAATATTGTGGATACGCTCGTTTATGTTGGCTCCTTCAAAACGGCAGTGTGCCTGCAATTCAGTAATGAGGCAGAGCAAGACCGTCGCCGCACGCCCAAGATGTGCTGACACGAGAATGTCATAGCTTGCTTCGATCCTAGGTCTATACTCGTGGGGAAAGGAATCGCTAGCGTAGTACGCTCCCACGGGCAGCGGCCCCAGGAAGCCCATGAATCCTTCGAAAGCGCCATGAGAGAGGGCTGAATATTGGCGCCATTGGAGGTGTGTGAAATTCTTCAGAAACTCTTGGTGCTCTGTCAAAATCCCGCCTGCCCCCTTAGAAGAAATGTACCGGCCAAGCGTTGGCCACATCTCCTGGCCCGTGACTTCATCTTCCGTAAATCCGCTCATGCGGATCAGGAGTTGCACAGCATTGCGCCGCTCCTCAATGTACTCCTCCCATTCCGGCTGACCGCGATATTTCCGGTGATCTTCGTCGAGATCGATTAGGGTCCTTTTGATGCCACTTTAACGGTAAGCCGGGCCTTGAACGGCGCAGTTCTGAAGGATAGCGGTAACGTTGTAAAGGCAGTCAATCAATGACCGCACGAGCGGTGAGGTGGACCCCAAAGGTTG
>PKYZ01000235.1:20081-30415 GCA_003132865.1 Bryobacterales bacterium | reverse complement strand
GTCGATCTGGCGGGCGATCACCTCGGTGGTGAGGGCCGCGCCGGATTCGATGTGCAGCCCAAGCAAATCCGGGGCGAGGTCCGCGCCGAGCGTGTCGATGTTGTGCAACATCAGATAACGCAGGTGCGGACGCTCCTCCAGCAAGCGCGCCAGCACGCCGTTGCGGAACAGGTTCGGCAGCTCGTACCAGTGGCCGACAGGATGCAGGCACTGCATAGGGAGGTTGTCGGTGTAATTGCTCGCCTCGCCGGCTTGGTGCGCCCAGGCGATGAGGCTGGCGTGCAGGCTTTCGCGCACTTTCTGGGCCTGCTCGTCGAGAAGCTGCTGCGGCATTTCCTCCCAGGCGAAGCGCAGGTCGCGCACCACGGGGACAAGGCGCAGGCCGATGTTGCGTCCCGGCGAGAGCAGAAGCGGACCGGGATAGCCGTAGTTGCCGGCGGCGGCCAGCCAGTCGGCCACGGCATCGTGCGTGAGATAGCTGGTGGTGATAACGTGCGGCAGCGGTATGCCGCCGATCCGGCTGGTGCGGCGGCTTTTCGCCAGATGCGCTTCGATGAAGTTGCGGTGGCGGCCGGCAAGTTTCGAGAACGGGTGCAGCGCTTTCACCACGCCTGCGCCCTTGGTCCAGCGGCTGCCGGCGCCGCCCGCGAGCGTGACCACCGCGACCATGCCGTCGGCCAGTGCCTGCATGCCGGATTCGCGATAGCGCGCCGGTAACCGGGCGGTGGCATCTGTTATGTCGTCCGGCGCGACGTCCTCGATGCGGCTGGTGGCGGGGAGACGGTTCTGCGCCAGACCGATGCGGCCGCTGCGCAAATCGGCCTGGATCTGCTCGTGCTGCTCGCGGTCGAACCCGTTGCGGTCGAGCAGCNNCGCGCGGCAGCATGTGATCGAACAGGTTCTGCACCATGCCGGATAGCTCCGGGGCGGTGCGGCAGGCGGCGGCGAAGCGATCCAACTCCGCGCGGCGGGCCGCGGAAAGCAGTCGCGTCTGGGTGCGCAGCAAGGCGGGTACGGCGAGCGTGTAGTAGCCGGGCGGCATCAACGCGGCGGGTCCGCTCGCCAAGTCGGCGTGGGTGCCGCGTTCGTTGATGGCGAAGTCGTAGACTACCGGCTCCATGGCGAAGGGCATGGCGCGCTCCAGGCGGCGCTTGGTCTCGCGCATGATGGCTTCCAGGCGATCCTCGGCACGCGGCTTCACGGCGGGGTCGAAGATGAAACCCATGCCGCCGCCGGACATGCCGCCGAGCATCCAGAAGCCCCAGAAACCCGCGCCCATCTCCTCGCGCGCGCGGCGAATCAGCGTCTCGGTGTAGAGGTTGGAAGCCCAGGGAATGATGGTCTGGATGGGGCCTTCGAAGTTGCGCTGAGTGGATGCGCCGATGGCGGCCACGTCGCCGGCCCGCAGGTGTCCCAGAATCTCGTCGAGCGTGCGGATGGCCTGCTGGCGGCCCTGCCATTCGGCTTCCGAGCGCAGCAGGTACTTCTCGGTGACCATCTCAAGGATGGGTCCGACGTCCTGCGCCATGCCGCCGTGCACCAGCACCAGGCTGGATTGCAGACTGTGGCGCGTTTCGGCGGAGACTTCGTCCGTACCTAGGATGCGATGGCTGGGCAGCAGGCAGCCGCGGCTGATGCCGAATTCCGAATCGCCCGGCCCGGCCGGGACGCCCTCGATCAGCTTGATGGCCGGCCACAATCCGCCGGAATCCTGCCAGCCGCCGCCGGAGCCACCCAGCCATTCGCCGAGAATTGCGCGCGCGGCTACCAGGCGGCGGTCGGTCTCGGCCAACGCGCCGGTGAGCGAGTGGGCTTGTCCGGTGGCGCGCATGCAAACGGAAATCAACGAGGCGAGCAGGTTGGTGGAGACGGCCAGGCGCGAGCCTTTGGGAATATCGTTCACGCGGCTGACGATTTCGATGCCGTGGCCGCGCCGGCCCGTGAGCACCGCCAGGATGTCGGCCAGCGGCTGGCCTGCGCCTTCCATCCCGGGCGGCACGATGCCGGAGGCGATTATGGCGGCTTTGAGCAGGCCGAGATAGTCGCGCGCGAAATCGAAAACTTCGGCGAGCGTGGTGATTTCGGCGGAGGCTTCGAGATCGACGCTGGCGAGGCGCAGGACCGGCTCGTCGATCACGCGGAACCAGGCTTCCACGGGCGGCTTGGGCGAACCGGCGCCGCGCACGCTGAGGTCGATGGAAACGTTCAGCACGCGCGCGCCTTCGGGAAAATCCATGCCCAGGAAAAAGATGTCGCTCCAGCCGCTGTGGGTGAGGTCCATGCGGACGGGCGTGGTCTCGCGCAGGATGGGGAAGAGGCCGCCGGTTTGGTTGAGAAGCTCGGGGCGCAGGCGCAGCGGATAATCGGCGGGGTGGCCTGTGCGGAACATCCACTGATTGCCGCGCACGGTGCGCACACTGCGGCGGACCTGTCCGGCGAGCGTTTGGAAGCCGAGGCCATGATAGGCCGCGGCCAGCGCGCTGGAGATGGCCGCGCTGTCGCCGTTTGCGGATTGCGCCGCCAGGAAGATTTCGATGGCTTCTTCAAAGCGGCGACTGAGGAGGTGATCGTAGCCGCTGAATGGAATCGGCGCCTGGGCGCGGACGCCAGGTTTGAAGGGCAGGTGGAAGCGGTGGATCGCGTAAAGGAAGAAGAGAGCGCGGACACGTTCGTAGAGATTGTCGCTGGCGCGGCGGAAACGGTCGAGGGCGGCGGATTCGCTCTGCAACTCTGCGAGGGTGGCGGCGCGGCAAAAGGCGTCGAGCGAGCGGTTGCGAACCGTCGGGTCGGCCGCGGTGACGATGCCGGTGAGTTGGCTCATTGCGCCGGCTATCTCCCAGCCGCCGGCATCTCGCGCATGGCGAGCAACTCGACCAATTGGGACAAAACTTCGTCGCGATCGCGCCCGCTGAGCGCGAGCGCCAGTTGCGCGGTGAGCAGGCCGTAGCGCACGCCGATATCGTAGCGGCGGTTGGCGCGCTCGAGCGCCAGGTATTGCTCGCGTCGGGCGAGTTCGGCGAGCGCGGCGGAAAGGCTGACGCGGGGCGCCAGGAAGTCCATCACCGTGGGCGTGAGGACGTGCATGCCGAAGAAGCAAAGATAATGTCCGGCGCGCAGGCCGGGGACTACCAGGCGCTGTTCGGCTTCGGTGGGCGTGGGCTTTTCGATCACGGTGTCGATGCGGTAGAGATCCTGGCTGCCGGCGACGCGCTGTCCGCCGGCCGCGCCGTAATGCGGCAACAGGTTTTCGCGGGTGGCCTGCACGGCCGAGACGGCGCACGCCTGGGCTTCGGCCACTTCAACTAATTGCTGCGCGCAGCCTTTTTCGGTACGGCTGATATAAAGATGATCGCCGACCAGGTGCAGGAAGGGGTCCTGCCGGACGAAGTCGCGGGCGCACAGAACGGCGTGGCCGTAGCCCAGAGGTTCGGGCTGCGGGACGAAGCGGAGGCGGCCGGCATGATCGCCCGCTACCCGCGCGTAGGGTGCTTCGTCGCCTGGTGAGACGACGATAGCGATTTCGTCGACACCGGCGCGCAGGGCTTCTTCGACTATGATGCGGAGGACCGGCTTTTCGACGCCATCGCGGTCGATGAGGGTTTGCAGCGGCAGGCTCCGCTGGCTGGGTCCGGCGGCTGTGATCACCGCCTTACGGATTTTCATGTGTGTAGTGGTTCCTTAGATATTATGAGCCGAAACTCGAAGGCAAAAATATGACCCGGATTGTGCATCGAAGGATCTATGGATGAGAACCCGGGTGGCAAGAACGATCCCGGCCTCGTGCTGGTGCAAGGCGAGATCCTCCACGGGCGGGCACGTAGCCTTCCTGGTACGCTTGGATAGATTCCGACGCTGGAGTTCCTCCAGCATCGTCTTTCGCAGATCCGTCACAGGGACCCCTTTTGATCCACACACCGTGCGAGTTTTCCGAGTCACCGGGCGTCCGCAAGCGGCGTTTTCCGAGATCTCACTCAAGTAGGAACCAGCACACTCCTCTCCTGAATGCTTCGAGAATTTACGAAGAGTTTACAGCTACCTCTCGACGGCCAGGCGTACCATAGTTACGCGGTGTGTGATAAACAGATGAAGATAAAACGTCATAAAACGTCAATGTGGCAATGGGATTAGCTCTGGCCCTTTGACGCTGCTGGGAACAGGAGAGGTTCTTCTTGCCGGAGGGAGCATGATACACAGTGGCTGGTCTCTCCCTACTGCCACGCCGAACTCTACGCACCTTAGTTGCAGAAAGTAATTGCAGAAAGGAAACAGGCCATATGAAGATACGACGAGCCTTAGAGACGCTTTCTGTCTCATGCGCCTGGAACGGCGCCATCAACAAGCTATCGGGGTGTTTCTTGGTAACCACCCTGACAGCAACCCTCACTTTGGCCGCAGCGGTGCAAACGCCAAGTTTTCAAGGGCTGGGCCAGATGCCCGGCGCTACGTTTGGCACCTACGCCAGCGGCATCTCCGGCGACGGTTCAACGATCATGGGCTACGGGTGGGTCTGCGCTGCTGGGCAAAGTAAGTGCAACTCTTCGGATACCGTGCTGGCGTACCGCTGGACAGTAGCCGGCAAATACCAAATTCTCGGAAGCAGGGGAAACAGCGACTTTTTTGGCGCGGGCGCCGTCTCGTACGACGGTTCGGTCATCGCCGGGGAGCACGCGCTACCAAATACATTTGAAGCCTTCCGCTGGACGGCCGCACACGGAATGATGCAGATCCCGATAAACATCGCAAGCGCGATCACCGCCGACGGAATGATGGTCGCCGGCGGCGACAACTGGTGGAAGACATCAGGGCAGGCCGGAATCTTCGGCCCCTTTCCAGGCGAGCAAGATCAAACCCAGGCGTTCGGCCTCTCTGGGACCGGGCAGGCGCCGGTGGCAGTGGGTGCAGCTATCAAGGGTTCCGACGCCAACGGGGCGACCTTCCATGCATTCCAGTGGACGCCCGCCGGCGACTTGCAGGACCTGGGACTCACCACAGGCGCGGAAAGCATGGCGACGGCCATCTCCGCCAATAGCCTGGTGATCGTGGGGGAGGCCCGGGACGCGAGTGGCTTTTGGCGGGCGTTTCGCTGGACCGCCTCCACCGGCATGCAGGATATCGGCAGCCTCGGCGGCCCGGAGAGCGCCGCATTCGCGGCCAATGCGGACGGCACGGTGATCGTGGGTACGTCGCTCACCACTGGCTCGACCGGGTCCAGTCACTGCTTCGTTTGGACGGCTAAAACGGGAATGCAGGATCTCAAGATATTGTTGCAGGCAGCCGGTGTCCACACGGCCGACAAGTGGGTCGCTCTGGTCGAACTGGACGGTGTCTCGGCGGACGGCACCGTCATGGTCGGGTACGGCCAAAGCCCGCGCACTAAAGCGTTTCCGTTCGGGAATTGGGAGCCGTTCCGCGTAGTCCTTCCCGTACCGTGATAGCGACCAACAACGGGTGGCCTGCACGGCCGAGACGGCGCACGCCTGGGCTTCGGCCACTTCAACTAATTGCTGCGCGCAGCCCTTTTCGGTACGGCTGATATAAAGACGATCGCCGACCAGGTGCAGGAACGGGTCCTGGCCGACGAAGTCACGGGCGCACAGAACGGCGTCGCCATAGTCCAAAGGTTCGGGCTGCGCGACGAAGCGGAGGCGGTCGGCATGATTGCCCGCTACCCGCGCGTAGCGTATTTCGTCGCCGGGTGAAAACCACGATGGCGATTTCTTCGACACCGAAGCGCAAGGCTCCTTCGACGATGATGCGCAGGACGGGCTTTTCGACGCCATCGCGGTCGACCAGGGTTTCGAGCGGCAGGTTCCCCTGGCTGGGTCCGGCGGGATCACCGTCTTACGGATTTTCATGAGCGTAGTTCATAGCTCACCGCTTCTTGAGGTTCAGCCCGAGCGGCTTCGGTGCGCCGGGATGGGACAGGAACAATGCCCCATCCAGGTCCGATCCCCTGGGGTTCAGCGGCGCCGAAAAACGGTCGCCGGCAGTCCCGCCATACGATTCGACCACCCGCGACAACGTGCCTCGAATCACGTAATCGGTCCGCCAGTTCATCAGCCGGCCAAACCAGCTTCGGTTAGCCGCGAGTTGGCCATTGGTCAGCGCTGCGTTGCCAACCGCGCCCGATACCGATCCATCAGGACCGATTGTGAACACGACCGGAATTTCATCGGGAAGAGCTTGCCGGGATACCGTGGTGAGATTGGCGTGCCAGCTTCCCACCATCGTCGCCGGCGGACGGCCGGTTCGTGTCATCAGGGGCGGCTGGCCGAAGATCTCATTTGCGCACAGCAATATGAAAGCCGCCAAAGACACCCACAGAAAGGCGAAAAGCATTCTGAGGCGGCCCGTCGCCGCCGAATTCATGGGCGCCGCTGGCGGGGCCGGACCGCGGAGCCCCCACCAACACACAAGATGGAGCAAACCGATGGCTGCCGGAATCGAAAACGGCAAATCCCAGGGTGGCCTCTTGGCGACAACCGCCAGGAATCCCCAGCCCAACACCGACAGCAGACCGCCCCATCCTTCCCAGAACCAGGCTATGATCAGCCCCAGGAAGAGGCCGCCCACGCCCAGGGCATAGCCTAGTTCCCGGCCGGTCATGCGTGCGAGAGGCGGAGGGCCTTCCCCGAAGACGAAGGCGAGAAGAAAGAGGACCATCAGCGTCCCCATGATCCGGGCCGTCCAACGTCCGGCCACGGCAGCTTGCCAGGTGAGTCTTGCGAATGTATTCATGGCAATCTCAGCATACGCTGACGCCGCGGCGAAAGAAGCTTCGGAATCTATTCGGAAATTCTTCGCGAATCTTGAACCGCTGTGGAATCAGCGATTCGAAGGGGCACTGAGGCGTTTCCCGACCTCTGCCGCCACCGCACGTCCCACCGCGTCCTGGGCGCCGCCGGGATCGTCCGCGCGCTCATCGTAGGTCTCCGCCCATATCACCCTGCCGGTATGCACATCCACCAATCGCGCCGTAATCCTGAGTCGTTCGTCCAGCTTCTGGACCGTCCCCTCAATAAGGACCTGCAAACCTAGCAGACGCCCCATCAGTCCCATCGAGACGCCCATCCGCTGGTGCCGCCGGACCGTGCTCGGAGCGATCACTTGCACACCGCTCAGTTTCGACAAATCGGCCACAAGGACTTCATTGAACCCTTGCGAAAAACTCTCTCCGTCCATACCGGGACAAAGGCACTCGAACGGAACCACGGCCACGCTGGCGGACCTGTTGCCTTTTGGCAAATACCGGGAGGGCACGTAAAACTGGTAGTACACGAAGGCGCCGGCGGCCAGGGCGCAAACTGGCAAGATGAACCAACGCCAGCGCCTGCGCGATGGCTGTCGCGGCTCTGTTTCCGGGGGTGGCACGTTCGCCGGCTCAGCCGTAGAAACCTGTGCGGCGAACCGGTATCCGCGACGGGGGATCGTTTCGATGTATGGATTCTCTTCAGATTCGTCTTCCAAGGCCTTCCGCAGCAAGGAAATGTTCCGTGCCAGCCCGACATCTTCCACGTTTGTGTCCGGCCATACCATCAGCTCGGACTTCTCCACAACGGAACCCCGCCGCTCCAGCAGGACATGGAGGGTTTCGATCGCCTTGGGTACCAGAGGCACCAGATCGCCCCCACGGAACAACAACCGCTGTCCCGCGTCGTAACGGAAGGGTCCAAATTCGTATGTCATCCGCCAGCCCAATTTTAGCTGACATCACAATTAACTAAAAAAACCGCCCGGCGCATGAAACGTTTTGCTCGCTCACTTCACTACCCAATGTGGACGCCCGTTGCGAGTTGCGCTCCCTTAAGCAAGCAATGGTTTCTCCCCACTCCGTAGCTGCCTCGGAAACACGCAGCTCGCAGCGCGTTCACGATTGTTTCTCGCCGTCCCGCCGCCTAGGTCTGCTACCATAAATCAAATTGACCGAAACCGTTCCAGACGTACTGGCCCGTATTGTCGCTCACAAGCGGGAGCGTCCCTCGCCGGCTCCAAGTGTGCGTAAACAATGGGAGCGGCAGGCGGAACAGGCGCGCGCTGGGCGGCGGGATTTTCGGCGGGCGCTGGCCACGCGGGCACCGGCCATCATTGCCGAGATCAAGAAAGCCTCTCCCAGTAAAGGATTGCTGGCGCCGGATTTCGATCCTACGCGGCTGGCCCAGCAATATGAAGCTGGAGGGGCGGCGGCGCTTTCCGTGCTGACCGACGAAGCGTTTTTTCAGGGCAGCCTGGCGGACCTGGCGGCGGCGCGCGGCGTCTGCGCATTGCCGGTGCTGCGGAAGGATTTCACGCTCGACGAAAATGACGTGACGGAAGCGGCGGCTGGCGGCGCGGACGCCATCCTGCTGATTGCGGCCATCCTGGCCGCGGGCGAGATTCGCAGGTTGGCGGAGATGGCGGCCGCCGGCTATGGGATGGCGGCGCTGGTCGAGGTGCACGACGAACGGGAACTGGCGAAGGCAATCGACGCGGGCGCTGGAATCGTCGGGGTCAACAACCGGGATCTGACCACGTTCGAGGTGACGCTCGAAACGTCGCTGCGTTTAGCGCCGCGCATCCCGCCAGGGGTGCTGAAGGTGAGCGAAAGCGGCATACGCTCCGCGCGGGATATCGAGCGGCTGCGCGCGGCGGGCTATCAAGCTTTCCTGGTGGGCGAGCACCTGATGAAATCGGCCGATCCGGCGGAGGCCGTGCGTGCGTTGGTGACGCCATGTTGGTGACGCTGGTGAAGATCTGCGGCATCACCAATCGCGAGGATGCGCTGGCGGCCATCGATGGAGGGGCGGCGGCGCTGGGCTTCAACTTTTACCCGCCAAGCCCGCGTTATATCGCACCGGACGAAGCGGCGGCCATCGCGGCTGGACTGCCGTCAGGTGTTTGGAAGGTGGGCGTCTTTGTGGACGAGTCCCCGGAGGCCGTGCTGCGGACCGCGGGGCAGGTGGGTTTGGATATCGCCCAATTGCACGGTAGCGAGCCGCCCGAGCAGTATCCGCAGGGCATCCGCGTGTGGAAGGCGATTCGGGTGCTCAGCAAGGCAGGCGAAACCGCCTGCCCCACCGTAGGGGCTGAAGCCGTGCTGTTGGATGGCCCGGCATCGGGACAGGTCTTCGATTGGGCGCGCGTTCCGCACGGCATCGCTAAGCTGATCCTGGCGGGGGGACTGGATGCGGGCAACGTGCGGGCGGCGATCGAGCAAGTGCATCCATGGGGCGTGGATGCGTGTTCGCAAATTGAAAGTTCGCCGGGACGCAAGGATCGTTTCAAGATGGCGGCGTTTCTGAAAGCCGCGCTGGCGGCATCGCGATGATGACTGCCCAACCAGACGCGGGCGGCCATTTCGGGCCCTACGGCGGCCGTTTCGTGCCGGAAGTCCTGATGGCGCCGCTCGAAGAATTGGAGAAGGCGTATCTGGAAGCGCGCAGCGATCCGGCGTTCCAGGCGGAATTGGGCGATCTGTTGCGGAATTACGCCGGCCGCCCCACGCCGCTGTACTTCGCGCGGCGGCTCACGGAACACTTGGGCGGCGCGCGGATCTACATCAAGCGCGAAGACCTGCTGCACACAGGCGCGCACAAGATCAACAACACGCTGGGGCAGGGACTGCTGGCGCGGCGCATGGGCAAGCGGCGCATCATCGCCGAAACCGGCGCCGGACAGCACGGCGTCGCCACGGCTACGGTTTGCGCGCGGCTGGGCCTCGATTGCGTGGTCTACATGGGCGAGGAGGACATGCGCCGGCAGCGGCTCAACGTCTTCCGCATGCGCCTGCTGGGCGCGCAGGTGGTCCCGGTGACCACCGGCAGCCGCACGCTGAAGGACGCCATCAACGAAGCCATGCGCGACTGGGTCACCANNAAGCCATGCGCGACTGGGTGACAAACGTCGGCACCACCTATTATCTGCTGGGGTCGGCGCTGGGACCGCATCCTTATCCGGTGATGGTGCGCGATTTTCAAAAGGTGATCGGCGTGGAAGCCCGCCGCCAGATTTTGGAGAGCGAGAAGCGCTTGCCGGACGCTATCTTCGCGTGCGTGGGCGGAGGCAGCAATGCCATCGGCATTTTTCATGCGTTTGTGCCGGATGAAGCGGTGCGGCTGATCGGCGTGGAAGCCGGCGGCCGGGGATCGAATTTAGGCGAGCATGCGGCGCGCTTCCGGGGCGGGTCGCCGGGAGTGCTGCACGGCGCGCGCAGCTATCTGCTGCAGGACGAGGATGGCCAGGTCTCGCTGACTCATTCCGTTTCGGCGGGCCTGGACTACGCGCTGATCGGACCCGAGCACGCCTGGTTGCACGATCGGAACCGCGCGGAGTATGTGGCCGCCAGCGACGGCGAGGCG
>PKYZ01000235.1:0-19953 GCA_003132865.1 Bryobacterales bacterium | reverse complement strand
GCGGCCGGCGTCCACGCCGGCCCGTATTGACATGAACACCCGCATTGCTCTCCTGTTCGAAAACCTGAAGCGGAACGGGCGCAAAGGCCTGATTGCGTACCTCACCGCCGGCGACCCATCGCCCGAGCGCACGCCCGCGCTGGTGGAAGCGCTGGAGTACGGCGGCGCGGACCTGATCGAGCTGGGCGTGCCTTTTTCGGACCCCATCGCGGATGGTCCCGTCATCCAACGCGCGGGCCAGCGGGCGCTCCAAGCCGGCACGACGTTGCGCAAAGTGCTGGATATCGCCGCGCAGATCCGCCGGCGGTCTGAGATTCCCCTGCTGCTGTTTACGTATCTGAACCCGGTGGTGCGCTATGGCCTGGATGCGCTGGCGTGCGATGCCGCGGCCTGCGGCATCGATGGCTGCCTGCTGACGGATGCCAGCGTGGAAGAAGCGGGCGATTACGTGGACGCCATGCGGCGCCACAACCTGGACACCGTGTTCCTGGCCGCGCCCACCTCGACCGAGCGGCGGCTGCGGCTGGTGGCGCAATACTCCACGGGCTTTGTCTATCTGGTTTCGCGCACCGGAGTGACCGGCGCGTGCGAATCGGTTTCCGATGCCGTCGGGCCGCTGGTCGCCGCCGTGCGCGCGGTGACGGATCTGCCGCTGGCGGTGGGATTCGGCATCTCGCGCCCAGAGCACGTGACGGAATTGGGACGGCAGGTGGAAGCCGTGGTGGTGGGCAGCGCCATTGTGAACGTGATTGAGCGCAATCGGGATAATACGTCCCTCGAAATTCAATTGGAATCTTTCGTGCGCGAGTTGAAGCATGGCTTCGATGTGCGGGCCGCGGAGGCGTTGTGACGCGTGAAGACGCGCTGCAGGCCCTGGAAGAGTATCGCGTATCAATCGACGCCCTGGATCTGCGCCTGCTCGAACTGCTGAACGAACGCACGCGCGTGGTGGAGCAAATTGGCCGCGTCAAGCGCGCCGCCAAGCTGCCCATCTACGAGCCGCGCCGCGAAGATCAGGTNNCGCATCATCGACGAGATGCGCACCATCCAAAGAATTCGCATGGAAACCAGCACGGACGGAGATTCATAAATGTTAGTCGTCATGCAACAGGGGGCCGCTGAGGCCCAGATTCAGGCGGTGATCGATCGCATGGTGGGCGAGGGCTACGACGTGCATCGCTCGACGGGCGTGATGCATACGGTGCTCGGCGGCGTGGGCGGCAAGGTGGATGTAGACCTCGAGGTTTTCGAGGTGATGGAGGGCGTGAAGGAGGCGCATCGCATTGCCTCGCCCTACAAGCTGGCCAGCCGGAATTTCAATCCCGGCGGAACGGTGGTGAAGGCCGGCGGGGTGTCCATCGGCGGTGAGCAGGTGGTAGTAATGGCCGGGCCGTGCAGCGTGGAGAGCCGCGAGCAGATCGATTGCGTGGCGGCGCAGGTGGCGCGCGCGGGGGCCCGCGTGATTCGCGGCGGCGCATTCAAACCGCGATCTTCGCCCTACAGCTTCCAAGGCTTGGGCGGCGAAGGTTTGCAAATGCTGCGCGCGGCGGCCGACCGCAACGGCCTGATAGTGGTGAGCGAGGTGATGGATCAGACCCAGATTCCGCTGGTGGCCGAGTATTCCGATATTCTGCAAGTGGGCGCGCGCAACATGCAGAACTTCAACCTGCTGCGCGAGCTTGGCAAGCTGCGCAAGCCGGTGTTGCTGAAACGCGGGATCGCGGCGACCATTGAAGAGCTGCTGCTTTCCGCGGAGTATATTATGGCGGGCGGCAACTATGATGTGATCCTGTGCGAGCGCGGCATACGCACGTTTGAGACTTACACGCGCAACACCATGGATATCTCGGCCATTCCGGTGGTGAAGAAGCTTTCGCATCTGCCCATGGTGGCCGACCCCTCGCACGGCACTGGACGGCGCGACAAAGTGGCGCCCATGGCGCGCGCCGCGGTGGCCGCCGGCGCCGATGGACTGCTGATCGAAGTGCATCCCGATCCCGACCGCGCGTTGAGCGATGGCGCGCAATCGCTGCGGCCGGAGCAGTTTGAAGAGCTCATGGGGCAATTGCGCATGATCGCGCCGGCGGTGGGCCGGACGATCTGAGGCGGGCGCGCAGATGGAAACGGTCGCGATTGTTGGAGTAGGGCTGATCGGGGGATCGTTCGGCCTGGCGCTGAAGAATGCGGGCTTCCGCGGCACGATCCTGGGCGTCAGCTCGGAAGCGGCGTTGCGCGCGGGGCTGGAGCGGGGCGCGGTCGACCGCGGCGCAACGCTCGATCAGGCCGCCCGTTCGGCGGACCTGCTGTATCTGGCGCAGCCCATCGGACGCATTCTGGACACGCTGCACCAGCTTGACCCGCTGGTGCGGCCCGGCGCGCTCATTACCGACGCGGGCAGCACCAAGCACGCCATCGTCACCGAGGCGCGCAAGCTGGTGCGGCGTTGCCAGTTCCTGGGAGGGCATCCGCTCGCCGGGAAGGAGAAACGCGGCGCGGCGGAAGCGGATGCGGATCTGTTCCGCGGCCGCACGTATGTGCTGACGCCCGCGGCGCCCGAAGAACTGCAGACGCCCGCGGCGCGCGCGTTCGTGGAGTGGCTGGGCCGCATCGGGGCGAAGACCGTGGTGCTGGGCGCGGCCGAGCACGACCGGCTGGTCTCGTTTACGTCGCACTTGCCGCAGCTTGCTTCGACCGCGCTGGCGGCCACGGTGGCGGAAAACCTGACCGCGCCGGAAGATTTGCAGGTGGCCGGACCGGGGTTGATCGACAGCACGCGCCTGGCGCTGAGCGCGTATGAGTTGTGGCGGGACATCCTGGCCACCAACACGGAATCCATCGAGCAGGCGCTCACGGCGTATATCAACGAGTTGGAGCACCTTCGCGAGAACCTGCGCACGCACGGCGCGCGGGAGGAGTTTCTGCGGGCGGCGGAGTTGGCCGGGCGGCTGCGAAGCCGGCAGAGCTATTGAAACCGGGTCGGAGCAAGACTTTCACGCGGCGTCCTTGGATTCCACGGCCAGCCGAAAGCCAAGGCCGTTCAAGAGGGCGCCGAGACTCTGCAGGCTGGGGTTACCTCGCTTGGATAACATCTTATAGAGGCTTTCCCGATTCAGGCTGCTCTTCGCGGCCAGCTTACTCATTCCTCGGGCCTGTGCGACGTTCCGCAAAGCGAGCAGAAACACGCGCGGATCGTCCTCCTCCAACGCCGCGTTGAGGTATGCCTCCGCTCGGCGGCGGTCCTTGAGAGACTCGATGAGATAATCGTCATACGGCACGCTTCGCGGCATGTTTCCTGCTCCTGTAGTCCCGCCAATATCTCTTCGCGTCCGCGATGTCTTTGCGTTGAGTGGCCTTGTTGCCGCCACACAAAAGGATGACCAACATTCTGCCCTCCTGTCCAAAGTACACCTGGTAGCCTGGACTTTGACGCGAAGCTCGGAAACGCCATCGCCCACCGGCTTGCAATCGCCAGGATTGCCCAATCGGACGCGCCCAGCCGGACGAACACGCGGGCCTTAGCTTCGTAGTCCTTGAGCGACTCGACCCACTCCTGGAATGGTTTCCTGCCGCCCGCGGTGGCATAGATCGCGAGAGCGACCAGTCCATTGGCCATCAAACCTCATTGTAGCTATTGGCTACAGCATCTGAAAGGCGGAAGACGGGGAGCGGAAGAGACGG
Organism: Bryobacterales bacterium; assembly: GCA_003132865.1. The sequence goes on along the minus strand of PKYZ01000235.1, from coordinate 16,275 downwards.
TATAGAATCGGACGTATGGACGACCAAGATTCAGAATGGACGTGCAAGGGAGCGCCCCTCAGCGACAAGTCGGCGCGGGAGGAGTTTGGGCTGACGCAGGAAGAGATCCACGCTGCGGCGCAGGCTGGCACGCTGCAATACCGGGTTGCCTCGATGCACGGGAACCCTTGGCTGCGGCTTCTTCGGCGTGAAGTGGAAGCGCTGGTCATTAAGAAGTACGGGAACAGCCATCTGAAGGATCGGCAGGCGAAAACGGAACTGGCGCGCGTCAATCGCGAACTGAAGCGGCTGAAGATCCAGATTGCCCAGTTGGAGGAACGGAAGTCGAAGTTGATCGCCGGCATCGGGAAATGACGGTGGGTGGATAGTCACCCTGCCCAAACAAAAAAGGGAAGCCCCAAGGCTCCCCCCTGAAATGCAAGCCACTCTGCGCGCAGCTTCGTCAGAAGATGAACTTGAGCGCGAGTTGTATGGTGCGCGGGTTGCTTGAGAACGCCTGCGACGGCTGCAGGAAGATTCCCGACTGCGGCTCCAGGAACGTATGCACCGCGCCGGCGGTCTGCGGGAACGGCGCTACGTCGCTGACGTTGCCCCCAACATACTGCGGATGGTTGAAAATGTTGAAGAACCGGGCCGAAAACTGAAGCTTCTTACCTTCGGTGAAGTTGAAGCTCTTGGCCATCGTCATGTCCACATCGTCGATGGGGGGAAGTTGCGCGGTGTTCCGGCCACCGTTGCCCAACACGCCCTTGGGAGCCTCGATGTAGCGGGCGTTCGAGTTGTTGGCCAGGTAAGCCACTGTGTCACCAGCGCTGTTCTTTAGGGCCGTCACCCCAGACCCCACGTTCTCCGTTCCGCTCGGGTTGATGTACGCGCGGTCGCCCGCGGAATCGCCATTGAGATTGGAGTCGACTCCACTCTGGACATCCACCAAGGTACCGCTCTGGTAGGTGTAAATAGGAGCAAATTCCCAGTTGCCCACGATGTTCTTCATGAACCAACTCGAGTGCTTGAAGAACGGCAGATCATAAAGCGTCTCGAACGTGACGCGCTGGCGATGATCGAGCGCGGAAGAAGAGCGGTCCAACGCGAGGTTGCGTGAATCTTCCGGACGGCGGGGCGTCAGATAGGTGCTGAACACGTCGGCCGTGGAATCGTCGATCGCGTGGCTCCAGGTGTAGGCTCCGATGAACTGCAAGCCATTGGAGAAACGGCGAGTCAAGGAGTTCGCCCAGCCGTGATAAATGGAATTGCCCCAGGGCTGGTAGGAGGTGATGATACCGGTGAAGCCGGCGGCCAGGTAGCCGGGAACGATGTCGCCCTGGGCATTGTAAGCGGTTGTCAAAGCGGAAAGCGTGTTGGTCAGGCCGTCCAAGGTGGCTTGGCTGGGCGCGGTCATGTACAGCGGCAGAGCGTTGGAGGAATTGACAACCGCCTGGCGGTTCAACTGGTCTTGCACCGACAGGTGTACGCTGTGGGTGCCCACATAGCGGCTCTCAAAGGTGTAGTCTCCGTGAAATACATGCTGGATGCCAATATTCCAAGAGGCCGTCTCTGGCCGGATCTGGTTTGAGACGTAGCCACCAGTACCAGCACGAGCCTCGGCTTGGGTGAGGGTCGCACCCTGTGCGGTCGGTGCAATGCCGCCGTTGGCCAGGAAGTTGCCCTGATCCAGCCCGGTTACGTCCACTGTGGTGGTGGCCTGCGGCGGAAGAGTGAGCAGCCCTTGGTTGTCGTAAAGCACATCGTAAAACAGCCCAAAACCGGCGCGAATGGAGGTCCTGCCGCTGGTGCCTGGAGAGTACGCGATGCCGATGCGCGGCATAATCGCGTTCTTCTGCGGTTGCGGTTCGCCGAAGGTGATCAAACCGGGAACGTCGGAAATCGCGTTTCTGGTCTGCTGCCGTTCGCCGTAGGGGACCGTCTGGTATTCGTACCGCAGGCCAATATTGACCGTGAAATTCGGCTCCAGCTTCCAGCTATCGTTGGCGAAAAAGCCTGTAAAAACCCGGTCGCCGTAATACTTCGACCCACCCAGCGAGCGCTGCGCGAGGAAATCGGGATTGTAGTCGAACAGGTAGTCCGAGAGATAGCTCCATTCGTAGTCGCCCCGGGACCGCTGTGTGAAGGTTTGCGGCGAGATCTGCTTCCAGCCGTCGAAGCCGAATTTCAGGGTGTGTGCGCCCTTGGTCCAGGAGACGTTGTCGGTCAACTGGTATTGGTTCTGAACGGTGCTTTGCGGCGCGTTCGGATCGGGACCGAATGTGTTATTCACGCCGCCGAGTTCGAAGATATCGATGTTCGGGAACGCATCCAGTCCCGGGAATTGAACGTTGCCGGCCGGAGTGTTGCTGGACAGGCGGTTGTAGCCTAGCCGGAACTCGTTCACCAGAGCGGGAGTAAAAGTGTGAAACTCCGAGAAAGTCGCGAGGTAGGTGTTGACGGGCCTGATTTGATAGAAGACCGCGGGAAAGCCGGTCGAGTCGATGAGGCCCGTGCGGTTCAGAATGAAGCGGCCCCGGAGAGAGTCCTTGTCCGAAATGTTGTAGTCCACGGAGGCCACGGCGGCGTCGGTGTTGGTGTAGGCGGGCGCCGTTACCGGGACCAATCCGACTTCCACAGGTACGGCGCTTGCCGTCTGATTTCCGAGGCTCTCATTTCCAGACCCCACGGAGGGATAGGCGCTGTCGCCGCAGGCTGCGGGCGAAGATGCCGCCGAAGCCGTGCCCAGATACTTCTTCAACTCGCTCAGGTTGGTCTGGTTGATCCCGGAGATTCCAGCCAGAGTGCCGTAGCCGCTGGCGGTTGGAGCGCAAACCGTTCCGCTGGCGCCTATGGTGCCAATCGGGTTGTACTCGTAGTTGACAAAAAAGAATAGCTTGTTTTTCTTGATCGGGCCGCCGAAGGTGCCCCCGAAGCGGTTGTCGTCGAACCGCGGATGCAGCGGGATGCCCTGCACGAAATTCAGATTATCCGCGGCGTTCAGGTTCCGGTTAAAAAGATATTCGTAAGCCGAGCCGTGAAACTGGTTGGTGCCGCTCTTCACCACTTGGTTGAACTGGCCGCCCGAGGAGTGGCCGAAGTCCGCGCTGAACTGATTCTGCAGAAAGGTGAATTCCGCTACGGCATCGTTGGGAACGCCCACCAAGGGACCCGTGACGCCGCCGTTGTTGTTGTCGATGCCCTCGATCGTGAAGTTGTTGTTGCGCGGGCGCTGGCCGCCGACGCTCGGACCGGTGCCTACGCCGACGCCACCGCTGGTCGCCACTCCCGGCGCCAGCAGCGACAGATTAATCACGCCCGAACCACTGGACGCGTTGGGGAGATCCATCATCTGCTGGGACTCGAAAGTGTTTTGAAGCTGCGCCGTGGTCGTATCGATGGCCACCGCATTGGCGCTGACTTCCACCGTCTCCACGCTCTTGCCAACCTGCAAGGTAACGTTGGCAGTAGCCGTGACGTTCAGTTCGATCTGCACGCCCTTGATCTCTGCCTTCGAAAAGCCCCCGGCCATCACCACGATGGTGTACATCCCAGCGGGCAGGTTAACGATGCGGTATTCCCCCGCGGACAGCGAGGTGGTTGTGGTATCGACGCCGGTGGCATCGTTGTGCGCGACCACTGTCGCGTTCGGCACGGTGGCTCCACTGGCGTCGTAAACCGTGCCCGTAAGGTTGCCGCTGACCAACTGCGCGAATCCCGGCAGGCACGCAATGCCCAGCAAAGCGGCCAAAGCAACTGCGAGCAGTCTTGTCGTTAGCTTCATATTTTCTCTCCTCGGAAGTCTCCTCTGAACGAATTTTAGTAGTGCAGCACACATGAAGAAAGGGGACATATTAACAGTTATTAGAGTTGTAAGAGCAAGACATTTCCCCCTCCTAAGCAGCGATATCGAAGCACCTGAGTAACCATCTTGGACGGCCGGCCTGTCCGTTCGTTAGCAATGATTTGCAAAGAATACCTACAAGTCTGCCATTCCAATCTTGGTAGTACGCCGCCAGAGGGGTCCGACAATCGGGATTAAGCAGACCCTTCGAGGGCGGATGCTGTGGCCGTGCGTGCCGCCACATAGCCTGTCCGAAAGAATTCACGCTGATCATCGTAGCGAGTGTGACAAACAACACTAGCTGCGAAAGTGAAACAAGTGTGAAAAGACCGCCAAGCATTGAAAAGACTCCTCACCAAATACAGAGATCTTCCGTCTAATAGTTACTAATTGTCAATGGATGGAAGGCTAACTTCTTTCTATACAGGTAAACAATTACAACAAAAGGATTTGCCGGGCTGTCTAACACAATCTGGTTGTGGCTCGCACCCCACCGCCAGCCATCCATGACCTACAACTCGGACAGGTTCCGGAGGAAGGCGTAGACGATGGGTGTGTGCGCCCTGGGACAGCACTGGCGGGCAAGGTGTGATGCTCACGCCAGCCAGACCGAACGGCGCGATCTCGAAGGCTTGTATCTTCCCGTACCCAAAATCTTGCCGCGCGGATATTCCATGGCTGTGGGGCGGGGTCGGGAACGAATCACGGACATCCTCGAACGGTCTGGCACCGCCCGGACTGACCGCCGAGCGCATCGACGTTATCGCCACCATCCCGCCTATACGAGAATCCCCCTGAACGCCGTGCAAGAATCGTAACGTGCTTCTGTTGACCAAGCCGTCTCGAGACCGGATTTACGCATTCATCGAGTCTCAGCGCGGCCAGCCATTTTCTTATCCGGAGCAAGGGGCTACCAGGGAGCGGGCGCCGCACGGCTATACGGTCGATCGCAATCGCATCCAATTAGGGCGGGGAGCGGCGGTCTTTGCGCGGGCGGTGGAAGCCCTGCGGCAGTGGAAAATGTTCGACACTGGCTGGATTCACCTCTGCTGGCCGGACACGCCGATTCGAGTGGGATCGACCGTTGCCGTCGTTGCCCAGCACTACGGATTCTGGTCATTGAATGCGTCCCGCGTGGCCTACGTCGTGGACGATCGCGGCGCGCCGTTGCGCTACGGCTTCGCATACGGGGCCTTGACGGAACATGCAGAAACCGGCGAGGAGCGGTTTACAGTGGAAATGCAGCCTGAGGATCAGACTGTCTGGTACGGCATCTATGCCTTCTCGCGCCCCAACGGACTGGCGCGCGTGGGCTAACCGTTCTCCCGAAGGCTACAAGAGCGGTGCCCGGGACTCAAAAGAGGCCATGCGGCGGCCCGTCGCGTCCCCGCTTAGCGAGTGACAGGGTGCGATTCGCTGAGTAGGGGCTGCGTATCGGTCTCGTGCCGGTGGAAGAGTTTGCGTTTCACATCCGGCCAGAATTCCTTCATGACTTGCGAGAAGGCGTCCGTGGCGCAGGCAATCCCCAGCCTTTCGATGTTGTCGGACGCGGTGCGCGTGTCCGGATAGTAGGCGTTCGATATAGCGACGGCCGAGGCATTCCCCAGCCATTCCGAGTAATTGAATTGCTCGCCGCCGCTATCGGTGCGGCTGATGAAAATACGCGACGCCGCGTATCCCGCCCGGTACAGCACGCCGCCACGGCGGCTGCCGATCCGGAAATAGCGCGGATCCTGGTGGAACAGGCTCGGCATGATGCTCTCCGTCATCATGTTGCCGATGACCTGGTCGCCCAGAGCCGTGCCGTATCGCCGCGCGTAACCCTTCATGCCCTGCCCGAACGACGGGTTTTGGTTTTCGAGTTGGTAGAGGAGCGCGAAGGCTCCCGACACCGGATAAACGGGCCAATCGAACGAGTCCTTCAAGCCGATGGCGAGCTTCTGCCTGCTGGTAATCGGCTGAAACGGCACGTTGCCGTCAGTGGTCCGGTAGTTTGGAAAGACTCCGAAGACGCGCTTGTCTTGCTTCTCCGGTTGGGGGCTATTGGCAGCACCCGGCGGATTCGGGGCGGGGAGTATCGGCGGGGCGCCGCCGGAGCCGGCCGGCGTACTGGTGCTGGAGCCATCCTGGGACTGCGCACACGCGGGCATCAGCGCTGCCAGGGCCAAAACACAGAAACCGGTCACGAGACGCCTTGGAAGGCGGAAGCATAATGGCATGAAAGAAGTTCCTGATCGAAATCCGGACGTACTGCACCAGAGCTACTTAATGTGATGCGATTGGCCGCCGGATGGTTACCAGTACCGTCGTCGTGGCGAACATACGGCGAAGAATCGGCCTCAGGGACCCGCCTTAGTGGCCAGCACCGCATCCAGCACCGCGCCGGTGCGGCGGCCCTCCACGGAGGCGAAGCCGGCCTCGCGCAGCAGCGCTGCATATTCGGTCAGCGTGCGCTCCCGGCCCTCCGTGCAGACCAGCATGTTGAGCGATTGCATGTGCACGGACGTGGGTCCCGATTTGTCCTCGTCCAACAACTTCTCGGCGACCAGTAGCGCGCCTCCCGCCGGCAGCGCTTCGTAGATCTTCGATAGCAGCAGCCGGATGCGGTCCTCCGGCCAATCGTGCAGGATGCGGCCGAGAGAATACAGATCGGCCGCCGGCAGATCGTCGCGGAAGAAATCTCCGGCGATCGGCTCGATACGGTCCCGCGCCGTAGAGGCGGCCACGTAATCCCGCGCCATCGCGATTACCAGGGGAAGGTCGAAGACCGCCGCGCGCAGTTGCGGATACCTTTCGCAGGCGGCAATGGCCAGATGCCCCGTCGCGCCACCCAGGTCCGCCATGCGCCGGAACCGCGCGAGATCGAAAGCCGCCGCCACCGGCGCGGAGCTCAACTGTCCAAAACCGTGCATCCCGCGCAGAAAACTGCGCCGCCGCTCGTCGGTCTTGAAGAAGTGGTCGAACAGGGATCCGTGCCAGCCGAAGGTTTGCGTCCAGCGATGCGTGCCTTCGCGGATGGCATCCTCCAAGTGCGTCCACATGGGGAACAGCGCCTCATTGGAATAGAGCACGTAGCCGGTTAGCGAGAGCGGGCTATGGTCGCACAGGTAAGTTTCGGCGACAGGCTGGTTGGCGTAAGCTCCGTCCCGCTTGTCGAGCAGCCCCATTCCCACGCACGCATCCAGCAGGCGCTCGAGCGGGCCGGCGCCGGCGGCGGGTCCCAGCAGGCGCGCGGCCAGGCTGGACGCGTCCGCGGGGCCTTCGTCGAGCGCCTCGAACACGCCCATCGAGACAGCCGCGAACATGGTCTTCGAGCGGCGGAAGGCGTCGATCAATTCCATTATGGGGGCTGGATCGGGGGCTGGATTGGGGGCCGGATCGGGAACGTTCATCGGGAACCTCGGAAGTGGTCGTAGCCCAGCGCCGGCAGCGGTTTGCCGGATAGATATACAGCGCCCGCCTGGCCGCGGCGCATGACGCCGATGCGGGTCAGCGGAATGCTTCCAAAGCGCGCGGGCACCTTAACGCGCGGCCGCACGGTGAATAGCAGCTCGTAATCTTCCCCGCCGTGAAGAGCCTGCTCCGCACTGGCGCCTGGAAATCGGGGCGGCGGCTCGATGGCGGCCTCAAGGCCAGAAGCCAGCGCCATGCGGCGCAAGTCCAACGAAATTCCGTCGCTTAAATCCATCGCGGCCGATGCGCCGATGCGCTCCCGCAGGAAGACGCCCAGTGCGAGCCGGGGCTGCGGGCGCAGATGCCGCAACCACGCTTTGCCCGCTTTCCTTTCGAGACCCAGAGCGGACCCGCCGAGCCGCCCGGAAACGTAGATCGCATCGCCAGCGCGGGCGCTATCGCGCCGCAGCGCGCTCGACCGCGGAACCGCCCCGCAAACCACGATATCGCAGGCCGTTTTGGCCGCGCGCGCCAGATCGCCGCCCGCCAGCGGCGCCCCACTGATGCGCGCCAGACGCAACAATCCGTCATAGAAACGATCGATCCAGCTCCGGTCCGCGCGTCGGCCGGCGGCGAGCGAAAGCAGGCAGAAACGCGGCACGCCTCCCATGGCGGCGATATCGCTTAATCCGCGCGCCAGCGCCTTGTGGCCCAGCGCCTCGGGAGGATGCGTTTCGTGGCGGAAATGCACGTCTTCCACCAGCAGATCGGTGGTGAACAGCAGATCTTCCCGCGCGCCGCGCGGGCGGTAAATGGCGCAATCGTCGCCGATGCCCAGCGCCAGGCCGCGTCCCACTGGCAAATGGGCCCGGCGGCGGATGGCTTCCAGGATTTCGATCTCGCCGCCGGTTAGGGACATACCCCCCTGTTGCGCATCTGATTCCTCCGCAAGATTTTATAATAGATCGGGCTTGACCGCACGATTGCCATCTGCGATAATTCCAAGTGCAAGTTTCGAAATGGTTGTTTGTCCCGCGCCACCGAAAGTCCAGAGAGCTACGAGCTTCGGCTCGTAGCTTTTTCTTTTTGGAGCTCTTTTTGGAGCCAGGGCGAACAATGAATCAGGAGAAGAAGTAGTGAGAGAAAAAGGCACCGTGAAATGGTTTAACGCCGCCAAAGGCTATGGTTTCATCCAGCGCAGCAGCGGCGATGACGTGTTCGTACACTTTTCGGCTATCCAGGCAAACGGCTATCGTTCCCTGGACGAAGGCGCGGAGGTAGAGTTCGAGGTGAAGCAGGGGCCCAAGGGACTGCAGGCCGAGAACGTCGCCAGGGTCTAAATTCCAGATTGCCCAAGTTTCGGCGAAGCAAGGGCCCCGTTTGCGGGGCCCTTTTCATTTCCTGGGTGCGCTTACGGTTCCAAGACCACCTGTATTCGATTGCTTTCCTGCCCGTCCGCGGTGATGTAGAACTCCGCAGGCCCTGCATTGACGAGGACCGGCAATTGCACCTCGATCAGATAGAACCCGATGTAACCTGGCGCCAGCGCGGCGCGCGTGACCTGCACCGGGACGCGGTCCATATAAGCCTTAACCGTGGCGGCAACCACCGGCGGATTCTCCAGCGGCGCGGCCATCCCCGTGGGCCAATCCGGCCGCACCTTGCCAAGTCCGGTCGCCAGGATCTGCAGGCGTGAGCCGGAGCGCGCGGCGTTGCGGCCATCCAGCACGAAACCGCTATCTCCATCCAGGATCATCGGCGAGCCGTCGCGGTTCACGAATATGGCCGGCGACACGGCTTGCACGGGCAATCCCAGCGTGAAGCGTCCCCTGCCGGTCTCCAAGGCCAGCGAGAGATTAGCGGCCGAGGTTTCAAACGGCACCTGAATCTGCGACTCCGCTTCCGAAGCTGCCAGCACCGGAAAGCTCAGGGTGCCGGCATTGGCCGCGTTGACGCGCCCGCCCACTACGCTGATCAGCGACCCCGGCGCGGCGGCGCGCGTGCTGAAGTCCGCCGCGTTCACCAGCCGTAAATTGCGCAAGCGGTGTGGGGCGGCCGTGGCGTAAACTCCGTAGCCATCCAAAGCGGCATAAAGTTGATCGCCGTTGGCATCCAGCTTCACGTCAGTCGCCGGAGCCGCCGGAAGACGCCCGGAGATCGGTGTCCAGGTCACCGCAGCCGGGCCTGCATTCTCCAGGTCGGCGGTGGCGAAGAAGACGCCTTTATCGGTAGCCACGTAGACCACACCGGCGCTCCGCACGGCGGTTACGCCGTGGGCCGGAGCATCCGGCAGGTTGGAAGTCAGATCGTCCCAGAATCCGCCGCTGTTGGTCGTGCGCAACAAGTGGGCGCCAGTGCCGCCTACCGCCGCCAGAGCCACGCGCGGCTCGCTGGGATCGGCAAAAATTCGCTCGATGGGCCCGTTCGCGCCCAGCCGCGGCGAGGCAGTCCAGCTTACGCCCTTATCCAGCGAAACCCATATGCGGCCATCCGCCGCGCCCGCGTAAATCGTCTGATCGGATGCCGCCACTGCGGTGATGCGCGTTCGCAGCGCCTGAGAGGCGCGGCGCAAAGTCTTATCTTCGGCTTCAGCCTGCGCATCGGAAGTTGGTTGCCAGGCTTCCGCGCCGGGGGCGAGATCCAGGGCGCCCAAGTCCCGCGCGAGAATGCGCGTACCGTGCATGCCCACGGGGGTGGCCAAAATACGGCTGACCGGCAGGTTCGGTAGGTGCAGATTCAACCCCGACCAGGACAGCCCTCCATCCATCGAGCGCCACACGCCGAAGTCGTTGGCCACGGCTAATTGGTCCGGGTCGCCGGGAGAAACTGCCACACTGCGCTGGCCCGGGCCAATAATCGATTGGCTGTGGAAAGCAGTCAGGTTCGACCAGGAACGGCCGCCATCGTCGGAGCGGTAGAGTTGCGTCCCGAGGCCGTAGATGCGCCCTGGAGCGGCGGCGGCAAGGGTCAGCTTCGCGCCGGGTTCGGGCAAGCGATCCACGGCGGGCGCCGGCGTTTCGACTGGTTCGGAGGCTCCCTGGGCTGGTGTCCAGCTTTCGAAATCAGTGGTTTCGAATATACGTCCGGCGCGGGTCCGGGCATAGAGCCGGGCGCCGTCCGGCGAATACCAGACGGTCTCGACCGATCCGGTAGCTGGCGAGGCTAACCCCACCTCCATCGCCGGGTTGCCCACCCGGCGCCACTCTACCGGAGCGGTCTGCGCTGCCAGAATGCCGGCCGCCCCCGCAGACAATATCGCTCCCAAAAGATAACGCCACCCCGAAACTGTTCCTTTGTGACACACAACCGAGTCCTATTTTAACCTATCCGGGGCCGCCCGTATACTCCAAAGGGTTGAATCGATGGAATTTGTGAAACACTTTTCATGCGGCCCGCGATTTGCTTTGCATCTTTGGTGCTAGACTAGGGTTTCAAAACGTACCATCCAGAAAAGATGGTGCCAATAGTACGAAGGTTGTTTCATGTTTTCGCGTAGATTGTTCAGGACGGCACACTGGCTGCTGTGGGCGGCGGCGTGCATCTACATTGTCCCAATCCACGCCGAAAGCGGCGCGGCTAAGGTGATCACCCTAAATGGGCAGGTTTCCGTACTGCGCGACGACTCTCCCTGGGTGCTGAATGTAGGCGACTCAGTGCAGCCGCGCCAGATCGTCATAACCGGACCAGACGGTTTCGCGGTCTTTCAGGTTTCCGACGGCAGTACTTTCGAAGTTTTCCCCAACGCGCGCGTCGTTTTCCGCGAGAATGCCGGCTCCTGGATGGACCTGCTGGATGTCCTGCTGGGGCGCGTGAAGGTCCATATTCAGAAGCTGGGTGGGCAGCCGAATTACAACCGCGTGCGCACGCCGACCGCGGTGATCTCGGTGCGCGGCACGGTCTTCGACGTGGCCGTGGAAGACGAGGACGATACCACGCTGATCAGCGTCGAGGAGGGGCAGGTTGGAGTGCAACACCTGCTCAAACCCGGTCCGGAACGCATCTTGAACGAGGGCGAATCGATTCGCGTCTTCCGGAACCAGCCGCTGGCAATGGCCGCGGTCGATAAGAATTCGGTATTCCGCGAGGTTCTGCAAAGGGCCGAGCAAGCCATGTATGAAATTGTGTACCGCACGCCGTTGCCGGGCACGGTCCCCCCGGGAGTTTGCCCGGTCCCGGCAGGTAATGTGAACTGCGACCGCCAGAAGCCAGTTCCACCGCCCGTGCCGCCACCTACCACGCCCCGGCACTAAGAACCGTGTCTACGTTGGCTCGCTCTATTCTTCTCCTTTTAGCCCTGACCGCCGTCGCGGTCTGCCAGGAACCGCCCGCGCTCGACGGACCGCACCGGCCGTTCCACGACGACTGAATCATCAATTCCTGCGCATGCGCCAGAGCGGGCCGCCCGACTATGAGGCTATCGTCTTCGTGGGCTACGACAACACCAGCGAGCGCTACGTGGCGCACTGGCTGGACGGTTATGGCGGCCGGTTCTCGGAGACGCTGGGCTACGGAACCCGCACCCGGCAACTCTATCCGTTTCGTTTTTGAATACCCGGACGGTCCTCTCCGCAATACCTTCACCTGGAAGCCCGAAACACAGACTCGGCAATTTGTTCTGGAGAGCAAGAACAAGCAAGGCCAGTGGGCGAATTTCGCGGAGGAAGATCTGGCGCGCGCGACGCTTACCGGGCCGGCTCGGCTTGCAGTTCCGCCAGCCGGTACTCGATAGCGCTGAGGCTGCCTTGCACGCGCACGATGTTGACGTTGGCGCTGCTATAGGGGACGATGCCCTGGTACAGTTCCAGCGCGCGGCGATAATCGTCGGCGGCCTTCTGGATCTGGTCCTTCTCTTGCGGCAGACCACGCACGTTGCGCGAGTCCCACCATAGGCGGTCGCCGCGGTCGCGGTAGCCGTCGGCCAGTTGCGCCTTTTGGCGATTGCCGAGCTTGTACCCGTGCCGCTCGGCCTCTTGCAATGCGGCATAGGCTTTGTCTATGTCCTTCAAGCCGTAAACATAGACCCCCGCCAGGCCCAACTCCGGATCGGGCGAGCCGGGCAGAGCCTGCTGCGCCTCTTCGAACTTCTGCACAGCTTCGTTCAGCACCGCCGCGTTGTGATGGCTGACGCCATTGATGCGATCGATCTGCCCTTCGCAAAGCCGCAGCTCGCCGCGCACGGTCTCGTCCGCCGGATCCATCTCCAGCGCCCTGGCGAGGTACAGCTTGGCGCGCTTCCAGTCATTCTCGTAGACCGGCTGGCTGTCGCTATTGCGATAGGTCCCGATCACCCGCTCCGCCGCGGCCACCAGCTTCTTCTTCACCGAACGGCGCGGCGTAAATAATGCCAGCGCCTGCGCGTTGCCCTTCGAGATATCCGCCCATCGGCTCCAAATGGCCTCCGGATCCGTCAGCACCTCGGCGTGGATATCCCGGTCGAGTTCCTGGCCATGCCGCCAGAGGACCACCCCCGACGTCACGGCATATACAATGTAGGCGAGCACCAGTCCGGCCAGCATCACCAGGACGCGCCGCGCCTGATACCCGAAGCGGCCGGCGGGTTTGACGGCGCGTGGATCTCGCGCCGGGGCCGTGGACGTGGCGGGCTTCGTCGTACGGCGGGTGCCTTCGTCCACAGCGGGCGCGGAACGGAATGTGCGGCGCGTGGCGTTGGCGTCTTCCTCCGTTTCCGCGCGCACCGGCGCCCCAGCCCGAAACGCCGCCAAGTCCGCGGCCAGATCGGCGGCCGACTGATAGCGCCGCTCCGGTTCGGGATCCATGCTCTTCAGCAGGATGCGGCGCAGTGGCTCCGGACAGGGGTCCGGCGCGGGCGGCGCTGGAATGTGCGAGCGAATCATGCGCTCCAGGCGCTCGGTCGACTCCGCCTGATAGGGCTGCGCTCCGGTCACCAGTTCGTACAACAGCACGCCCAGCGACCAGAGGTCCGACATGGAATTCACGTCGCCCGAATCCAGCCGCTCGGGCGAAGCATAGGGCACGCTGCCGAACTCGTTGCGCGTCAGCTTGCGCGAAAGCGACAGTGCCTTGGCGATGCCGAAATCCAGCACGCGCACGCGGTTTTCGTGATCGATGCGGATGTTCTTCGGCTTGATGTCGCCGTGCACGATGCCCCGGCACTCCTTGCCGTCGATGGTGACTTCGAGCGTGTGCGCGTGTTCCAGCGTCTGGCAGATGGCCAGCGCGATATCGACGGCATCGTCGGGGGCGGCCGGCCCGTGGCGCATCAGATCGGACAGATCTTGCCCCTCGACGTATTCCATGGCCACCACGAAGTAGCCATCCATGTCGCCCGCGTCGAAAATCCTCACCACGCGCGCGTCGATTTCCGCGAGTTTCGCCTGCAACTCGGAGCCGCGCCGTTCGGCTTCGATGGTTTCGCGCGAGTCGGCATCCGGCCCGTGCTCGATCACCTTTAGCGCCACCGTGCGCTGGTGTTCGGTATCCTGCGCCAGGTACACGTCCGCCATGCCGCCGCGTCCCAGCTTGCGCAGGATTTCGTATTTGCCGACCTTGCGCCTCTCGGGGATCACCATTAATGTGGCGCTCCTCCCCGATTGCGGGCGGGCGGCTTGGCTGGCAGGAAAAAGTTGAACTTTGTAATCGGGTCTTTATCCATGCCTTCCGGTATGCGCACCGGCTCGCTGCCGTTGTCTCCAAAGGTATTGCCTATAAGCACTGGATGCGCGGGCTTTTCTATGAGCACGCCGGGCCCCGGGGGCGTCCCCGGAGGCGTCCCCGCAGGCGTCCCCGGATAATGGGCGCGGCGGCCATTGCGCAGGATGGCATTGTACAAAAGCCATGGCGCGGAATCGCCGGATATCCGGATTCCGGTGTCGCGGCAATCCTGGATCGAGTTGGCGCGCAATACCGCCGTGGACTTTCCGCGGATCTCTACACCCGTGGCTGCGCCCAGGATTTCAGTGTCCTGTAATTCGAGATCGGAATCCGAGATCTCGACGCCGACGGCCCATGGCGCTTTCTCATCCGCCCGGATGCGGAAGCCGAAGACGCGCGCGCCGCGGACGCCCTCCGCCACAATGGCGACGGCCGGCCGGGTTTCGATGGAGGCGGCCCGCAGGATCGGCACATCGGGCCTGCGGCCTCTCACCGTGACTCCGTCCTTGAGCCGGAGCTGTTCCGGATATTCGCCGGCTGAGACTTCCACGGTGTCGCCGGGGCGGGCCTTCGCCAGCGCTTCGTTGATACTGGCGAAGCCGCCGGCGCCTACCGTGAGCGTCTGCGCGGGCGGGACCGCAGGCTGCCGATCCGCCAAGCCAAAATAGCGCAGGGCGGCAAAGACGAGAGATGCGAACACGAGGCCATAGGCGAACATCGCCGTCTTGCCGGCGAACACATTTCTGGCAGGCGGTGCGATTCCCGGCGATGCCTCCCGCGCGGCGGCGAACTGCTTGCCCTCCACAATCAGAACGCTGACGTTGTCCTTGCCGCCCGCGCGATTAGCCGCCTCGATCAGCTCATGCACGGCGCCGCCCGGATGTCCGGCGTTGGCCAGCACCGTGCGCAGGATTTCGGCCGAGGTCACCTGGTCGCTCAATCCATCGCTGCACAACAACAGCGCGCTATCCGGCTCAAACGGGATGTTCAGCAGTTCGATGAAATTGGGATCGTCCGGCGAGTGCTCCTGCGATCCCACATCGCGGTAAACTTCATTGCGGCGCGGGTGCCGCATGGCATCCGCCTCGGAGATCTGGCGGCTGTCTTCACGCTCGCCCACCGGCGAATGATCGTGCGTGATCTTGCGGATCTCTCCTTGCCGAACCTTATATAAGCGCGAATCGCCGACATGGCCGATGATGGCCCGGCCGTTCTCGGCCACCGCTATCGTCAGCACGCAAGCCATTCCGTGCCACTCGGGATTCGTCGCGGCCGCGTGCAGGATCTCGTTGTTGGCCACCGTGATGGCTTCGCGGATGCGCTCTTCGGCCGTGCCGGTTTGGCGCTCCAGCCGCGCGCGCACGAGGTTGATGGCGATCTCCGCGGCCTTTTCGTNNCACCAGGAAGATGCCGCGGTCCGGGTCGAGGTGCACGCGGTCTTCATTGTTCTGCCGCACCATGCCCACATGGCTCTCGCCCGCGCATCGGAGTTTGGTATTGACCGGCATCTCAGCGGCCGCCGCGATCGGTTGCGGCCTGGGAATCCGCCTTGAAGTCAAGAAAGACGACGTCCGCCAGGCCGATGCGCGCCGTCGCGGGCAACTTCACTTCCACGTTCTTGTCGCGCTTCTCGCCATCCACGTATTCGACGCTGGTGGGAATCTGCTCGCCGTTGACGCTGGTTCCCAGGCGGCTCAAATCTTTGATGAAGAACTCGCCGGATTGGGCGTCGCGGCGCAGGCGCACGTGTTCGCGCGAAACATCCGGGAGCGTGGTCAGCTTCAGGTCGGTCCAGTAGTCCCGGCCGCCGCGCCCGATCACGATCTGATTCTTGGCCATGCGGTAAGTCTGGCGGCCGGCCTGGTCTTCATATTCGATGGTGGCGTACGCCTCCATTTCCTTAGTTTCAGCCAGGGTTTCGGGCAGTCGTTCTTCGTATTTCTGCGAAGCGGTCAACTCGCCGGCCANNTCGGTGTTCTCGAAGAACTCGATGCGCCAGCCGCCATCGGGAGCCACCACTTTGGACGCGGGCTTGCGCGCCAGCTTCAGGCGCTCGCCCAGCGATGCGCGATTCAGCTCCGCCATCTCGGCATCCAGCGCCTGGCGGGTCTCCTCCTGCATGCGCGGAAAGATGCCGCGCAACCGCTCGAAATCTTCGGGATGCAGGTAGACGTGGTAGATGGCCGGTGGCAGCGTCGTGTAATGCAGGGGCTCCAGGCCCTCGCGCATGTTCCGGACGACTTCCAGAATGATATCCCGCGCGGTGGCGGGACGGCGGACTGCCGGGGTGCTCATGATCTTGGGGTCGAGAGCCGTGCGGCTCCTCACTAGATTTTAGCGCGATGAGGAATGTTTCTGCGGCGGGGCGTCAACCAGCTCGTGGAACAAATAATGATAGATCACGTCGGCGGCGATGCGGACCT
>PKYZ01000347.1 GCA_003132865.1 Bryobacterales bacterium | reverse complement strand
TTTCTGGCGCTGGCGGAGCGCTTCCCCGCGTGCGGCTTCGGCGTCTTGCCGGGATGGGGCACCACTGCGGCCGACCGCGCGCAGATGGCCGCGCTCGCCAACATCGCGAGGCTGCCGAACTGCCGCCACATCGTTGAGTTTCTGGGCCGCACACGCATCCTGCTGATGCCCTCGCTCTGGTACGAAGGATTCGGCCTGACCGTAATGGAAGCCATGCTGCACGGCATCCCGGTGATTTCGAGCGACGCCGGCGGCCTGGTGGAGGCCAAGATGGGAACGCCGTTCGTGGTGCACGCGCCCGCCATCGAGCGGTATGCGCCGGTCTTCGATGAGCACTCGCTGCCGAAGCCGGTGATCGGGCGGGTGGACTTGCGGCCGTGGGAGGACGCGTTGCGCGCGCTGCTGACCGATCGCGCGCTATACGAGCGGGTTTCGGCGGCTTCGCGGGAAGCCGCGCTCCGTTTCGCCGGCAGCCTGGATGCCGGGCGCATGCAGGCGTTTCTGCAATCGCTCAAGCCGGGCGAGGCTGTGCGGGAGCGTCCCTCGCTGGCGAACCTGTCTCCCCAGAAGCGGACCCTGCTGTTGCAGATGGCTCGCGGCCGGAAGCTCTGAATGCGCATCCTGCTGGCGCAAAACGCGCTCTACTATCCGGCGTTTGGCGGCGGCGACCGCTCCAACCGTTTGCTGCTGGAAGCGCTGGCCGAACGTGGTCACGAATGCCGCGTGGTGGCGCGCATCGCCCGCTTTGGCGCCGGCGGGCACGCGCAATATCTGCGCGAACTGGCCGCGCGCGCGGTTTCGCCGGTGTCCTCGGAAGACGGCGTGGTGGTGTTTCGCCGCGCAGGCGTGGAGGCGCACGTGGTCACGCATCATCCCAATCTGCGGGCCTACTTCTCGGCGCAGATTGCGGCGTTCGCGCCGGACGCGATCCTGACTTCCACCGACGATCCCGCGCAACTGCTGCTGGAAGTTTCCGTGCGGGCGGACGCGCGCACCGTCTACCTGGCACGCGCCACGCTGGCGGTGCCGTTCGGTCCGGACTGCGCCTTCCCAAGCGCGGCCAAAACGGAAGTGCTGCGTCAGGCCGATGCGGTAGTGGGAGTGAGCCGGTACGTCGTCGATTACATCCGCAAGTGGAGCGGCATCCCGGCCGTGCATGTGCCGATCTCGTTGCTGGATCCGCCGCCTTATCCGGACCTGGGCCGCTTCGAAAACGAATTCGTCACGCTGGTGAATCCGTGCGCGGTGAAGGGCATTTCGATTTTTCTGGAGTTGGCGGACCGCATGCCCCAGGCGCGGTTTGCGGGCGTGCCCACCTGGGGCACCACCCAGGCGGACCGCGCGGCGCTGGCCAGCCGTGCGAACGTAACGCTGCTCGATCCCGTGGATAACGTGGACGACATCCTGCGCCGCACGCGCGTGCTGTTGGTCCCTTCGTTGTGGGCCGAGGCGCGGTCGCGAATTGTGGTGGAGGCCATGCTGCGGGGCGTGCCTGTGATTGCCAGCAATATCGGCGGCATCCCGGAGGCCAAGCTGGGCGTGGATTACCTGCTGCCCGTGCGGCCGATCGAAAGGTACGGGTCGCAGCTCGATGAGCAGATGGTGCCGCTGGCGGACGTGCCGCCGCAGGATATTGGGCCGTGGCAAGCGGCGCTCGATCGGCTGCTTTCGGATCGCGCGCATTACGACGACCTTTCGCGGGCATCGCGCCAGGCGGCGCTGGCCGATGTGGCAAGCTTGAGCGTGAGACCGTTCGAGGCGCTGCTGGAGCAGGTGCTGGCCAATGGAGGTGGCACAACCACCAGTCACCAGCCACCAACCACCAGCCACGGCGATCCGATGGATCGCCTCTCCCCGGATCGCCGCAAACTGCTGGCGCTGCGGCTGCGCAGGATCTCCGGCGCCGGGCACGTTGCGGCAGGCGCGCTGCGGCTCTTTTGCTTCCCGCACGCCGGCGGCGGAGGCGCGGCGTACAGAGCTTGGGCGGAGTCCCTGCCCCGATCGGTTGCGGTGGTACCAATGCGCACGCCGCGGCGGAATACCATGGCCGAACTCGTAGCGGCGCTGTGCGACTCCATCGAGGCCCATCTGGACGAGCCATTCGCATTCTTCGGACACAGCATGGGCGCGGTAGTGGCGTTCGAGCTGGCGCGCTTGCTGCGGCGGCGAAATCAGCCGGCGCCCCGCATGCTGGTGGCTTCGGGCGCACGCGCGCCCCAATTCCGGCGTGGACATGTGCCGCCGCCCGAACCCAGCGAAGCGCAATTCGTGGAGGCGTTGCGGCGCTTGGAAGGAACGCCGCGCGAAGTGCTCGACAATCCCAATCTCATGCAACTGATTCTGCCGGCTCTGCGGGAGGACGCCGCGATCTACCGCAATTACATCTACGCCGAGGAACCTCCGCTCGATTGTCCGATTCGCGCCTATGGCGGAGCGGAAGATCCGAACGTGCGCCGCGAGCACCTGGAAGGATGGGCGGTCGAGACCACGGCGGTGTTCGCAGTGCGGGTATTTCCCGGCGGTCACTTCTACCTGCGGACTTACCGCCAGGAGTTTCTCGCGGCTCTGGCGCGGGATTTGACGGCGTGAAGACGGAATCTCACTCGGCCCGATCTCATACTTCCGCAAACTTCCGCAGTTATGCGCCGGTTTGCGGCGTCTCTCGCGTCTCTTAGATTTTTGGTAGGATCTCTATAACTGGCTGAGGGATTGCTTAACGTGCGCTTAACATACTTCACGCTCCGCATGTCTGTATTCTATTCGCAGCGAGCTTTGCGTTGGCGAACGCTGCCAATTGGTCCCTATCTCGGGAAGTCCCGGACGGCCCGGCGCTGGCAGCACTTGAGCGACGTGCAAGCCGGCGCGCGCGCAGATCGAAGGTAGACATATTCGCGTCACGGGCGGCGTCCAGCACCTGGTGAATGGCCTGTTCGTGCTTGCATCGCCCGCGCAGGCCGCGGCCCTGCGGGGTCTTCCGGGCGTAAAGTCCGTGGCCCCGCTGAGGCGGTATCACAGAAAAGACCGGCTCACTCCAGGCAATGTCGCGACGGCTTGGAGCGCTTCCGGCATTGACGGCGCGACCAATGCGGGCGCGGGGCCGACGATCGGCATTCCTTGAGACCGGCATCGATCTGACGGACCCCTCGCTGAATCAATCCCTGACGCCGCCGACCGGCTATCCCAACCACGACGTGGCAGCCGGCCAGCCTTTCACGAGGAACAAGGCGATCGTCGCCCGCAGTTACGTCAGTTACGACGCCGTCTCTGACGAGACTGACACGAGTAACCCGGACGCTCAATCGCGCCCGGACGATTACACAGCGCGGGATCGTGGGTCACGGTACTGGAGTAGCCTCGGTCATGGCCGGGAAGAGCGGTGGCTTGTCCACCAGTGGCCCCCTGGATACGAGCTGCGGCGGCCCGTGTGACCCCTCTGCCTATGAGCTGAATGCTTTTGGCGAAACTCCGGAGCGGAGCCTTTGGCGGCTGGCAAATAGCGCTTCCCAAAAGCCGTTGACTGATTGGTGGTACGATTGCCGCTATAGGACGTAACCAAATGGCAGCCTTCCGCGTCGAAGGCCAACAGGTGAGAAAATCGAGTGTATTCCAATCAACCTAATTTTGCGAGGATGCCTGATGTCGAAGAGTTTTCGAGCTAAATCTTTTTTGGTGTGTCTGTTGTGCTGCTGCGCAGTCACTCTCGGCTTGACGCCCGCCCTAGTGGCGCAGAGCGCCAGGACCGCGGCGCCGGCCCGGGTTCTCATTACGCAACCTATCGATCCAAACAGGCTGCACACGCTCGCCGGGAACACACGCGGTGAAGCGAACGCGCAGAACGACCGCGGGAAGGTGGCGGATACGTTCGCGATGGATCACATGCTTCTGCAATTGCAGCGCAGTCCGGAGCGGGAACTGGCGTTGAAGAATTTTATCGATCGACAACACGATTCCACCTCGCCCAATTTCCACGTATGGCTGACCGCGGCTGAATTCGGCCGAATGTACGGACCGGCGCCGCGGGATATCGAGAGAGTTTCCGAGTGGCTGCGCTCCAGCGGCTTCACGGTGAACACGGTGTATCCGAGCGGCATGTCGATCGATTTTTCCGGAACGGCAGGCCATGTGTTGACGGCATTCCGTACGGAGATTCACCGGCTCTCCGTAAACGGGAAGGATCACATTGCGAATATGAGCGATCCTCAGATTCCGGAAGCGCTTGCGCCGGTGGTGGCGGGGATCGTGTCGTTGCACGATTTTCGGCCCCACCCGATGAGGAGGCCTCGCGCCCAATATACGGCCGCGTCAGGCGGCTTTACGTTTCAGCTCATTGCGCCAGCCGATCTGGCCACGATTTACAATTTGAATGCGGCCTTTTCAGCGGGATACACCGGTCAAGGACAGAGGATTGCGGTGCTGGAGGATAGCGATCTTTACGACACATCGGATTGGGGCACTTTCCGGAGCGTATTGGGATTATCCAGTTACACTTCGGGATCGTTAAACACAATCCATCCCGCGCCACCGAGCGGATCTTCCAATTGTTCCGATCCGGGAGCCGACACAGTCTTCGGAGACGACGGCGAAGCTACATATGACGCCGAATGGGCCAGTGCCGCAGCGCCGAACGCAACCATCGATGTGGCTGCTTGCTCGGATGGAACTACGACATTTGGAGGCCTGATCGCAGCGCAGAATTTGCTCAACGGCGGCGGTCCGCCCCAGATCGTCAGCGTGAGCTACGGCTTCTGCGAAGCGGGGAACGGAGCAACCGCGAATGCAGCCTACAACTCGGTCTATCAGCAGGCAGTGGCAGAAGGCGTGTCGGTGTTTGTTTCGGCGGGAGACGAAGGCGCGGCGGGCTGCGATGCGGGATCTAGCGCCGCGACTCATGGCATCGGCGTCAGCGCCTATGCCTCTACACCCTACAACGTTGCCGTTGGGGGAACCGATTTCGCCGATGCGTATCAGGGCACGACCGATACATATTGGAGTTCGTCCAATAGCTCAACCTACGGTTCGGCCCTCTCGTACATTCCGGAGATCCCGTGGAACGACTCGTGCGCGGGTTCGCTTCTGGCGGTTTTTGAAGGCTATTCGGTTGGTTATGGCCCCGGCGGTTTTTGTGGAAGCAACCTGGCGCAACAATACGGGAACGTTACAGTGGGCGCGGGCAGCGGGGGACCAAGCGGGTGCGCGACCGGCGCTCCGGCGGCAAATCTGGTGGTCGGCGGCAGTTGCCAGGGATACGCCAAACCTGCGTGGCAAACGGGGGTGCCCGGGATCCCGAACGATGGCGTCCGGGACATTCCCGACGTATCGCTCTTCGCCGGTACCGGAGTCTGGTACCACTACTACGTGGGCTGCTTTTCCGATGTTGCGAATTTCGGCGCGCTCTGCGACGGCGCACCGATTACCTGGGCCGGCGCGGGCGGAACTTCGTTTGGCGCCCCTATATTGGCTGGGATTCAGGCACTGGTAAACCAAAAGATGGGAGGCGCCCAGGGTAACCCGAATCCGGTTTACTACAAACTCGCGGCCAGTTCCGTGGCCGCATCGGTGTTCCATAGCATCACGACGGGGGATATCGCGGTCAACTGCGCGGGCGAAATAAACTGCTTCGGAACTGGATTTGTGGGAAGAGGCCGCGCGACGCCGACTACCTTGTTCGCCGGAAATGGCGCGCTATCGACGACCAGCCAAACGTATACTCCGGCCTTTGCGGCCGCCAGCGGTTGGAGCTTCGCTACCGGGCTTGGCAGCGTGGATGCCTACAACCTGATCTTGAATTGGAGCAAAGGCCAGTAAGGATGACACTCATGTACAAAACGATTCTGCTGCTTAGTGGCGCCCTTCTGATGGCGGCAGCACCGGCGCGGGTCGAGGCTCAGAGTTTCGATACCAGCGGGACGGCGAGTCTCAGCGGACAATATCTTTTCCGGTACGTCAATTTCTTCAACGACTCTTCGGGCAACCTGACGGAGTCCTGCACCCTTACTGGCGTAATCACGTTCGACGGCGCGGGAAAGTACACGACCTCGAATACGCAACTGTTCGACTCTCTCGGTACCGGCGGCGCGGGCGATTGCTCCGTGCTGGGCGGGGGAACGTACGGAGTGCAATCGAACGGCATGGCCCAACTGGACAATCCTCTCTACGCGGCGACTCTTTTCGGCAGCTTCAGCCAACCCGTGGTCATCGCAAGTTCGACGGAGGACGACTACTTCGATCTCTTTATCGCGGTCGAAGCGCCGCTGACCTCGTCTTCGAATAGCAGCCTCTCGGGGTCCTTCACCGTGGGCACCCTGGACTTCCTCGATGCTTCCAACGCGCTGGCGCGGCAGGGCTACTTCACTCTGAACGCCGATGGCAATGGGCATATCGCGGCATTCACTGTGACTGGCTCGAATTTGATCTCCGGCGACGTAACCGAGAACGTTTCGGGCTCCACCTATGCGCTCTCCGGCACGGCGGGCGGAACCCTGACCTTTCCCGGTAGCTCGAGCGATCAAACGCAGATCGTCGCCGGCTCGAAGGTTCTGTATGTGTCGGCCGNNCCTCGGCAAGCGGATCGGACATGTTCTTCGGGTTTCGCGCGCCCTCCGGGACGAGTTCAAATTCGCTCCTGAACGGGACCTACTTTATGGCGGGAACGGATGCCAATCTATCCAGTAATGTTCTGGATGCCTTTTATGGTTCGATCAACACCAATGGAGATGGAAATCTCATCTGGCACGAACGGTTTGACGATGTTGTCGCGGTGCAAACCTACGACAACACGTTCAACACGCCCGTAACCATCGGGGCAGATGGCTCGTATTTCGACGGCACTTACTTTTATCTCGCCGGCGCGAATGGAAAAGCTGTGATGCTGATTGGGTCCGGCCCACAGTTCTCACTCAACATCGGTGTTCTCGCCCCGTCGGTTACGCCGACTTCCACGGTGTGGATTTATCCGACCTATATTACCAATGCGGCCAACTACACGCCGATCACCAACGCTTACGCTCCGGGTGAGCTAGTGAGCCTGTATGGAACCTTTGGCGTATCCGCTCAAAGCGCCCAGGTGCTGCCGATTCCCACGACGCTAGGCGGCGTGCAGGTCTTCGTTAATGGGCAGGCGGCTCCGATCCTTCTGGTGAGCCCGAACCAGATCAGCGCTTGGATTCCTTATGAGGCTTCGACTACGTCGAC
Organism: Bryobacterales bacterium; assembly: GCA_003132865.1. The sequence continues at coordinate 10,229 of PKYZ01000347.1, read as the reverse complement.
CGGCCTTGCAGTGTATTTTGCTACGTTCCAGGTGGTGGTGAACGGGTCGAAGTCCAACAATATAACAGTGTACCTCGATAACTCGTCACCGGGGATTTACACGCTTACGGAAAACGGGATTGGGCCGGGGGCAATCCTCCATGCCAATTACACCGAGGTAAACGACAGCAGCCCTGCCGTGCCCGGCGAGACGGTCCTCCTGTTCATGAATGGTCTCGGAACCGTAACGCCGCAGGTGGCCGATGGCGCGGCCGCCTCTAGTAACCCGTTGAGCTACAGCGACGAATACAATGCTGCGAACATCTCCGTGTATCTAGACGACGGAGTGGATACCCCGGCGCAGGCCAACGTCACGTTCGCCGGTCTGGCGCCCGGANNCCGGATTTGCCGGGTTATATCAGGTCAATTTCACTTTGCCGGCGGCGGGCCTTTTGGCAAACGGCGATGTCTACGTTTCCTTTGACACTGCCGAGGCACTTACAGAGATGTCGACAATCAGACTGTCGGGATTCGCGCTGGCGGCCGCGCAGACCACTCCCAGCCGGCGCCCTGCCCGGCTAAGAAGGCCCGCAGCCGCGCCTGCCGCCACTCACGGGAGAAATGTGAAGAATCACCGGCGCGCGTTGCCGGAGAGGTCGCGGGAAAAGCTCTAGTACCATCGTGGGGCAGGACTNNTCGGCCGATTGGTGTCTCGGATATGGCTGACTCCGTCGCGCAAAGCGCGGGTCCTGGAGGACCCGCGCAGACCTGGAGGTCTGCCCCACAATATCTGCGCGCTCGACGACCCCCACGCGCGGCGCTATAGTGAATGACTACAGCTATGCTCGAAAAAGTCGCTGTATTCGACACTACCCTGCGGGATGGTGAGCAGGCCGCTGGCACGCGGCTGGGCAGCCGGGAGAAGCTCATGATCGCCCGGCAGTTGGCGCGGTTGAACGTGGACATCATCGAAGCCGGCTATCCCGCGTCGTCGCCGGAAGACTTCGAAGCCGTGCAACTGCTCGCGCAGGAAATCGAAGGACCGGTGATCTGCGCCTTGTCGCGCGCGGTGCCGTCCGATATCGAGGCTTGCGGGAAGGCGCTCGCCAAAGGCAGGCGGCCCCGCATTCATACCGGGATCGGCGTTTCGGATATCCATGTGGTTGGAAAGTTCCGGGACGAACGCTACGGCAAAAACCTGGCGGAAAAGAAAGTCACCATGCTCGCCATGGCCGTCGAGGCAGTTAAGCTGGCCAGGAGCTATGTGAGTGACGTGGAATTCTACGCGGAAGACGCCGGCCGCGCCGATCCCAGCTATCTTTTCGAGATGCTGCAGGCGGCCATCGAGGCCGGCGCCACCGTGGTCAATATTCCCGACACTACCGGCTACACGGTGCCGGAGCAATACGGCGCGCTCATCCGCGCGGTTCGTGAGAACGTCCCTAATATCGCACGGGCGGTCATCAGCGTGCACTGTCACGACGACCTCGGCCTCGCGGTCGCCAATACCCTGAGCGGCGTGATGAACGGCGCGCGCCAGGTGGAAGGCACCATCAACGGTATCGGCGAGAGGGCCGGCAATGCCGCGCTGGAGGAAGTGGTGATGGCCCTCCGCACGCGCCGCGACTACTTCGGCGTGGATACCGGCATCGATGCGCGCGAGTTTCACAGGACCAGCCGGCTGGTAGGGGACATGCTCGGAATGCCCGTGCCGCCCAATAAGGCTGTGGTGGGTGGGAATGCGTTCTCGCATAGCTCGGGCATTCACGTCGATGGGTTCCTGAAGGAGCGCGAGACGTATGAGATCATGCGTCCGGAGGATGTGGGACTTGCCGAAAGCCGCGTGGTGCTCACCGCGCGCACCGGACGCCATGGCTTGCGCGACCGCTTGGAGAAGCTGGGTTACTCACTGTCGCAGGAGGAATTGAACCAGGCTTACCAGAGGTTCCTGACTGTGGCGGACAAGAAGCAGGAAGTATTCGACGAGGACCTGATCGCCATCTTACACGATGAGATCCATCCCGCCGCGGAGACTTACCAGCTTGACTATCTGCATATCTACAGCGGGACGTCGGCTATTCCGACGGCGACCGTCAGGCTGCGCGTCCGCGGCGAAGTGCGCGAAGGCGCGGCGATTGGCGACGGTCCGGTGGACGCCGTGTGCAAGGCGATTTCCGGCGTCACGAAAAGCGCCGCCAAGCTGGTGCGTTATGAGATCCGGGCTGTAACCAGCGGGACGGAGGCGCTGGGCGAGGTTACGGCGCAGCTTGAGGAGGGCGGCTGGAAGGTGGTGGGGAGAGGCGCTTCCACCGATGTGATCGAAGCCAGCGCCAAGGCTTATATCGACGGGCTGAATAAGTTGGCGAACCTGGGATCGAAGCGCGCCACTAATTGAGCGTGGCGCCGAGTGTGGCAATAGTCGCGCCCCATCCGCCGGCTTCCGGCGGCGCGTCGCCGTACGATGCCACAAAACCGGTGCGGGCCAGGACCGCGCGCACGATTTCGCGCTGCACTCCGATGCCGCGGCCGTGAATGATGCGGATGGCGCGGAGGCCCATCTGGTGCGCCTCCTCCAGGTAGGCCTCGACCACACCCTGGACGTCGCGCGGCGGCACGCTGTGCAGGTCGAAGACATCGGTGATGGGAATACGGATTGGTTCGCCGGGATCTGCAAAATCGGCCGCCATGATATAAGCTTATACCGGAGGAGCGCCTTGCCCGCCAAGTATACCTACAAACAGGGACAGTACCTCGCCTTCATCTATTCGTATACCAAGATGTACAGGCGGCCGCCCGCGGAAACGGACCTGCAGCAGCACTTCCAGGTGACGCCTCCCAGTGTGCACCAGATGATCTTGACTTTGGAAGCGCGCGGCCTGATCAGCCGGATTCCATGGACGCCCCGGTCGATTCAACTGCTGGTGCCCAGGGAAGAACTGCCGGAACTGGCTTGAGATAGACTGGAGTCCATTATGCGGATCGCGAGACTCGGACTGACCTTGATCCTGGCAGTCGCATCGCGGGGGACGTGCGGTGCCGCGCTGCGGGCGGGCGTGGCGCGGGCGGACATCACACCTCCGGCGGGCGAGCAAATGTGGGGCTATGAGGATCGGCGTCAACCCGCCACCGGCACGCTCGATCCGCTGTACGCGCGGGTGCTGGTGTTGGAGGCAGGCCCGGAGAGCGCGCCCCGCCGGCTCGCGCTGGTGACGCTCGATCTGGGCCGCAGCTTCGGACCGGGATCGCTGGCCCGGCTGCGCGAGGCGGCTAAACAATCGAGCGGAATCTCGTGTCTGCTGGTTGCCGCGTCGCACACCCACAGCGCGCCGGTGATCCGGGACGAATACCGCGACGCGCCCCCGGCCTGGGAGCGGGCCGCGTTGGACAAGATCGGGCGCGCCATTGCGGAGGCAGCGGGTGCGTTGCAGCCGGCGCGCATCGGCGTGGGGATGGGCGCCGTCTACATCGGACACAACCGCCTGCGTGTGAATCCCGATGGCACGGTGAGCTGGTTCGAACGCAATCTGACGCGTATCCCCACCGCGCCGGTGGACCCGACGGTAACGGTGCTGAGGATCGATCGGGCCGACGGGACGCCGCTTGCGGTGCTCACGAACTACGCCTGCCACCCGGTGGTTTTCGGCGCCGACAACCTGCGCTACTCGGCGGACTTTCCGGGCGTGATGAATCGCGTGGTGGAACAGGAACTCGGCGGCCATGTGCAGAGCTTTTTTCTGCAAGGCGCGCCCGGCGATATCAATCCGTACTACGCTGTCACGCCGCTCGAACAGGACGCCATCGGCCGGCGCGATTGGACGGGAGAGCGCCTGGGGCAGGAGGCGGCCAGGGTCGCGAAGGAGATTCACAACCGTGCAGTGGATGCGTCCAGCATCGACTTCGCGGAATCGACCCTCACCGTGCGGCTGCGGTGGAACGTCGAGAAGTTTCGCGCCGCGTTGTTGAAGTTTCTGGGACCGGATGGGATGGAGATTTACGGCGCGCGCATTGTGCCGGAGATACAGTTGCCGGTCACGACGGTGCTGATTAACAGGGACATTGCGCTGATGACTATGCCCGGCGAGCCGTTCGTGGATTTCCAGATGAACTGGCGCGACCGCTGCCCCGTACCGCACGCGCTGCTGCTGGGGTACACGAACGGGTACAACGGTTACTTTCCGACGATCGCGGCGGCCTCGCGCGGAGGCTACGGCGCGGCCAGTGCCAGCACGTGGGTGGAGCCGGGCGCTGGCGAGCGAATGGTGGACAACGCGGTGGCGAAGGTGTACGAGATGCTGGGGCGCTTGAGCGAAATGCCGGACGATTTGAAGCGCGACGTATATAAGTAAGGGCATGCTTTGAACAGTGACAGCGGGACCGCGGTCGTGGCGCACGCTTCAGCGTGCTGCCGTGGGCTTCAGCCTACGGCGCTTCAGCCTACGGCCAGACGGCGAACTGAAGTTCGCCGCGGCACGCTGAAGCGTGCGCCACAGTATTGCCGGATGCGCAAGGCGCTGTTGCTCGCGGCAGCGGTGATGTTGCTGCTGACCGGCTGCCATCGGAAGAGGGTCGCGCAAGCACCGCTGCCGGCAGCGGCGGCGCCCATATCCGAAACCGGCGAAACGGGTCTGGCGAGCTGGTATGGCCACCCTTATCACGGGCGCGCATCGGCCAGCGGCGAGATTTACGACATGGAGCAGATGACGGCGGCGCATCGTACCCTGCCGTTCGGCACAACGGTGCGCGTCCACGATCTGGATAATGAGAAGTCGGTGGACGTGCGGATCAACGACCGCGGTCCGTTCGTGGATGGGCGGATCATCGACCTGTCGCACGCCGCCGCGCGGGTCGTCGAGATGATCGGTCCGGGAACGGCGCGTGTGCGGCTGGAGATTCTGACCGCGCCCGCCGCGGTGGGTCAACCGCATTTCGGCGTGCAGGTGGGGGCGTTCCGGAATAGGGAGAACGCCGAGCGCTTGCGCCGCGCCATGGAGGCGAAATACGGCCGGGCGCGATTGGTGCAGCGCGCGGATACTCCAGGCTGGTGGCACGTGGTGGTGGGGATGGAATCCGCGGAGGAGGGCGCGTCCGCTTTGGCGGATCGCATCCGCGGCGAGGATAGTTCGGTGACCACAGCCTTCGTGGTTCGCCTGGATTCTGTATAATCGAAGCAGCCAATGGAGCGTGGTGCTATCGGCTGGTCCCACGGTCTGGTGGGTCAGTCGCCGCAGATCTGCGAGATCCGCCGGCTCATCGAGAAACTCGGACATTCCCACGCGCCTGTGTTGCTGCTGGGGGAGAGCGGCACGGGCAAGGAGGTGGTGGCGCGCGCCATCCACGACGCCAATCCGGCCGGCGAATTCGTGCCCATCGATTGCGGCGCGCTGGTGGGACCGCTGGTCGAAAGCGAGCTATTCGGCCACACCAAGGGCGCTTTCACCGGAGCGGCGGAGGCCAAGCGGGGCCTTATCGAAGTGGCGGACGGCGGCACGGCCTTCTTCGACGAGATCGGCGATCTGCCGCTGGACATGCAGGTGAAGCTGCTGCGCCTGCTGCAGGAGCGCGAGTTCCGTCCGGTGGGCTCGTTGAAGCAGCACAAGGTGAATATCCGGGTGATCGCCGCCACGCATCACGATCTGGCGCGCGACGCCGCGCGGGGAACGTTCCGGCAGGACCTTTACTACCGTCTGAACATCGTCAGCTTGCGGCTGCCGGCGCTGCGGGACCGCAAGGTGGACATTCCGGAGCTGACCGATCACTTCCTGCGGCGGTTCGGCGCGAATCACCGGCTGACCTCGGAAACGCTGGAGGCCATGATGAACTACGATTGGCCGGGGAACGTGCGCGAGCTGCAGAACTCGATCGAGCGCATGGTGGCGCTGAATACCGGCCCTTGGCTGCACGTCGCGGACCTGCCTTCCGCGTTGCAGAACCAGCGGGCGGCCGAGCCGCCTCTGGCTTCGGCGGTGGCCGCGGGTTCGGAGACCGCGCCGCTGCCGTTGCTGTATGCGCCGCCGCGGCCGACGGGATTGTTCCTGGCCACGGTGGAAAAGGAGACCATCCTGAAGGCGCTGGAAGCCACGCACGGCGACCGTGCCAAGGCGGCCCAGTTGCTGGGCATCGGCCGCACCACCCTCTATCGCAAGCTCAAGGAATATAAAATCGAGAATTGAAGATCGCGTTGGATTCGACGTATAGCGTAGGCGCGGACCTGTCCGGTGTAGGGGTATATTCGCGGGAGATGCTGGATGGCCTCGCGCGCACGCATCCCGCCGACCGGTTCGCATTCTGTTACCGGCCGCACCGGTTCTTGCGCTCGTTCGGCGAGCGCTTGCCGGCCAACGCCGGGCGCTTCCTGCTGGGCGAGACGCGCGCGCCGCGATCGGCGGATGTCTTTCACGGCCTGAACCAACGGCTGCCCCACGCGCGCCTGCGCCGCGCCGTAACTACTTTCCACGATCTGTTCGTGCTGACGGGCGAATACTCGACGCCGGAGTTCCGGCGGCGGTTCGCGGAACAGGCGCGGGATGCGGCCGGCCGCAGCGACCGCATCATCGCGGTCTCTCAATTCACGGCACGGCAGGTGATCGATGTGCTGGGCGTGGACCAGGCCAGGGTGCGGGTGGTGCATCACGGGGTCAGGCCGCCAGGAGGAACGGCCGTCACGCGCCAGAAGATCATTCTGCACGTGGGTGCGATTCAGTACCGAAAGAACATCTCGCGCCTGGTGGACGCCTTTGAAAGAGTGGATCGCGACTGGCAGCTCGTACTGGCGGGATCCGCCGGATATGGCGCGGCGGAGATCGTCGCCAAGATTGGCGCGGCGCGCAGCCGGGAACGGATTCGCATGCTCGGCTATGTTCCGCCGGCCGAGCTGGCCAATTGGTATGCGCGCGCCATGATCTTCGCGTTCCCCTCACTGGACGAGGGCTTTGGGATGCCAGTGCTGGAGGCGATGGCCTCCGGGGCACCGGTGATCGCGTCCGATCGCTCGGCAGTGCCGGAGGTGGCGGGGGATGCGGCGTGGCTGGTGGATCCGGAGGACACCGAAGAACTGACGGGCGCGCTGGTGGCGCTGACGCGGGATCCGGAGCGGCGCGCGGACCTCTCCCGCCGCGGGCTCGAGCGAGCCGCGAGGTTTACCTGGGCTGAAGCAGTCGAAAAAACGTGGCAGGTTTATCGCGAGTTGGCCGATGGCAGGCCGGACTAGCGGGACTCGTCGTCCACAGCGATCTTGAGGGCTTTCAGAAAACGGTGATCCTGGGTGGTGAACTTGATCTTTCCCGCGCTTTCGAAGCCGCGTTTCCGTTCCGGCTCGGCCGCCGACTCGTCTTCGGAGCTCTCCTCGCCGTCATCGTCGCGCTTATTGAAACCAATGGTAGCTTCCAGCACCAGGAAGACGTCGTACCCGGCGCGCTTGATTTCGCCAATGGCTTCGGCAATCCGGTCGGATTCTGAGAGCGAGTCGTTGATCGCGTTCCCCAGTTCCTGCATCAGGTTTTTCAATGGCTCGTCCACAACGACCTCCCCTATATTGTGGGATGCGACCGCATTACATCTCGTTGCAATTTCAAGGTCGCAACCGCCGTACCCGTTTAGATTGTAGTGGAGGTTGTACGGCTTCACAAGATCTCCACCCATTTTTTTTATCGGCATCCCAAGCCGAAACCAACAGGTACTATTACTTCTGATAACATCGAGATGTTGTGCCTAAGCGTAACATTTATCGAGACGGAGCGCGAGTTTACAAAGAGGGCCGCCGCTTCCTGGGATTTGTAGTCCCGGCGGTACTGAAGCCGGCCCGGACGCTGTGGCACGAAATCCTCGGGTTCGTGTTCGTCTCGATGGCCATCGCCTTTGTTTTCTCCGGTTTCCGGGCCGTTCGCCAATTCGACGGCAGTGCCGGAGCGATCCTGCGGTTGGCCATGCTGGCCATCGGGGTGTGCCTGCTGGGCGGATACGGCATCTCCTCGTTCCTCCGGGCACGCAGAATCTCACGCTCGTGACGGCGGCCGGACCGGCCCAGCCGTTACACGTGCATTCCAATGCCAGCGCTGGGGACCACGTAAACATCGGGCACCGGCTCCGCGGGCGGAGCGGGCTTTGGGCGCAGACCCAGGCGGTGCATCAGGCGGCCCACGTGATCCGGATCGTAGCGGATGCCGAAGCGCCCCTCAATCGCCTGCGCCAGGCGGGCAGTGGTCCAGCGGTCCCTCTCGAAACCGAAAGCCATGGGGCCGGCGGCGAACATCTCGCGCACCTCCGCCAGTTGGCTGAATGACAGCCGGCTGGGGCGTCCGGGCGCTTTGCGCTTGCGCAAACGCTCCATCCCTTGCCCCTCCAGAGTGCGGTACCAGCGGGAGGCCGTGGTCCGGCTCACCCCGAACTTGCGGGCGACCCGGGCTTGGGTGATTCCCTTCAGCAGGTCCTCGGCAGCTTCCAGGCGCCTGCGTTCCATTTCATCGCGATTCAATGTAACCGTAACGGCAGCGTACATTCCTCGCGCGGATTCTTGGCCAGAGCAATATCAATATACACCAAAACATTTTCGATGTAAATTGATTTTTCACGTTGGCGGGGAATTTTTTTGCCGGGGCCTGGAGTCCGGCTGCACCTCAGCCCCTGCCCGGAAACCACGTACGTGCAGGAGTCTCCCCGTTTTAAGCCGGCAAACCGTCGAAGTGCAACGTGCGATGCGGGCAAGACACCGGCAACCATTGCTGGGGCGCTATACGACTAGCAACTGTAAGTCGGGAGCGATCCGCCTGAGATCGGCTGCGTCGCTGGTGACGACGACCTGTTCAGCCCTGCGCGCACAGACAACGACGTGGGCATCGACGACGTCGGCCGTTGCGGTTCGCGCCAATAGCAGGCCGACAGCCGTGGCATCCGGTCCGTTGAGCGCAACGAGGTCCGTACCGGCTTGTCGAATGAGCCGTGACAACCGCGCCTGGCGGGCAGGGTTGCGAATGGCCTGTGCTAGCGCCGTCGCTGGGATCGTGATCCGCATCCCACGTTCCGCCGCGCGCGCGACCAATGCAAGCACCCGCCGATCGTTCCGATCCAATGCAATCAGACCACCAGCGTCGAAGGTGACGCCGCTCATGCAGCCTTCCCTTTCTTTGGGCCCCCCTTCCGCTCCCGCGGAGAGAGAAACGCGTCAGCCCATGCGCGTTCGTTTTTGGTTAAGGCGCCACCAGTTTGCTGCAGTCCGTCCTCCAGCATCTCTTTCCATCCTGCCGCATCGTGCAGAGCAACACCCACAGCGTGCTGCACGAAAGCAGAAACGTTCGCCGCCTGCCCTGCCGCTACCAGAGCGCGAATTTCCTCAACCTGATCGTCGTCAAGGGTGACGGTGATCTTTTGGGTCGCCATACCAACTACCATACCACTAAACGGCCTCGTTCCTTTCCCTGTCCTTCCTGCCTTAGGACTCGCAGCAGTTCCTCTTCCGTGGTTCTTCCGGGCGTGGAGAACGCTTGGTACCTGGGGGCCCTATGCTGCCCAGTGCTACGTAGCTGATTCTCTGGTCGTTGAAATGCCGCCCCGTTTCGTCGTGTACTTGCATGGGATGACATGGGGTGACATGGCGGGCCGCAATCGGCAGTCTGCGGTTCCCTTGCGGGGCCGCTTTCGCGCTTGAAAACCTTGGTAGCACTCCTGTTACGATACATACAATTCGCACATGCTCGAATTGGCTTCAGGCTACCCGATCATCAAGGCTTATTTAGGCGACATTCAGCGCCTAAAGAACCAGTTCGTCTCCCATGAACTCGGACTGAAAGGCCCATTCCAAAATCTGCTTGACAAGGCCGCCAAAAGGCGCGGTTGGATGCTCGTGCCCGAACTGTCCACATACTCGGGGGGCAAACGGGTCGTGCCCGACGGCACGGTCCGCGATGAGTACCGCCTAGCCCGCGGTTGGTGGGAGGCTAAGGACACCGCCGATCAACTGGCCGCTGAGATTCAAAAGAAGCTCCGGGCCGGATACCCAACGCGAAACACCATTTTCGAAGATACACAAGGTGGCCGTGCTCTACCAGGACCGCGCGGAGGCGGGCGAATACGCCCTAGGCGATTCGGTGAAAATCGCTGCGCTGCTCAATCGATTCTTTTCGCACGACGAATCCGACGAGCGCGAGTTTGAACGCGCCATGGATGAATTCAAGAGCCGCATCCCGGACCTGGCGCAGTCGCTACGCGAGCACATCGCAGAGGCGCACCATACGAGTATAATGGTCCCCAGAATTTGG
>PKYZ01000002.1 GCA_003132865.1 Bryobacterales bacterium | reverse complement strand
AGTCCTGGAAAGCCGAATTGAAGCAGGCGAGCAGGAGGATATTCGCCCGCTCTTCGCCTGAGGCAGGTTTCACGACAACCTATTTCATCTTCTCTACGGAGAATCAAGGCTCGCAGGCCTCTGCAGCATAGTGTTTGCCGGCGCACAGGAACTATACCGTCTGTGCGAGGATGACACATCGCCCATCGGCAGTCGCGCTGCAAAGCATTGCCTTACCAGCTTAATGTCTCCGGCCATCAGGGAGATGGCATCGATCGCGTTGAGCAGACACGACAGTTCCGATAGAGATAGAATCGCCGATGAGGTGTATGGATGGACTGGTGGTCACGCTGGTTTGAGTTCCGGACTGTTGCGATTGCTTTCCGACGGTACGCAGACCCCTGGTGCCACTGTGACGACTGCCGCAGCGCAGTTTCGAACCGAGCGTTCCGAGCTGTTTCATCTGTGGTCGAACAGTCTAACCAGGGAAGCTCGCCCAGTGCACGATAGCCTCCTCCGCCATGAGCGGCTTGATCGCAGCGAGATTGGTGATTTGCTTCGCAAGTCCGATCTGCCAGTGCACCGGCTCGACCGAATTGTGGACGAGTTGCAGTACGTCGGCATCGCGAAACTGGAGGGCGGGTGGTTGGTGGCAAACAACAAACTCTACCGTGACCAAGCAACTCTTTACTCAGGTGAGGAAACGTGCTCGGATTCCGAGAGGTCGGTGTGGAATCTCATTGAGGAAACAGAAATAGGACTTCGGAAACTCGTACGGCAGCAGTTTTCACTGAAGTGGGGAAACAGCGCCGATCAGATGATCGAGAGGGCGCTAGGCGGAGAATCATGGGAAAAGATTATCGAGAATAGAGACAAGTACGCGAAGAGCTATGCGTTAAGCGGCCCGCTGCTGGATGCGGCAGAAATTCTCAATTTCACATACTTGGGGCAACTCGGTATTCTGATGACTTGGAAGAAGTCGTGGCACCTGTTCCAGGGCCTCTTCCGTGATATGCGTGAGCTTCAAGATATGCTTCGCGATATCATGCCAGTTCGAAATGACGGAGCCCATTTCCGGGCCGTACCCGAACACGAACTCGACAGGTGTCGTGTGCGGTGCGTGGATTTGCTGGCAATCCTCGAAAGCAACGCACAGGCAGGGCCGAGTGTAAATCCAGAGACGCCCGGCTCCCGGCGGTACAGCCACCTATCCAATGTAGCCCGTAGGGCCGCCATGGGACTTGCGCCGGTTTCGATATCGGTCTGCTGGAGGGGAACGAGGGCTGGCGATAGCCTGCGCCGGTCGTCGATTCGTTGTGAAATGAGTCTTTGCAGTTCTGGTGAGAGCGATGCGACAATTAGGAGTGCGAGCTGCTCGTCGGCAAGGCCTCGCCGCGACCATATTGATATTTCCCGGTCTAAATCCTCTAAATCTGCAAGCGCCACGTCCGACTTAAAAAAACATCGAATTAGGAGGTATCGGCCGATCCCGTAGCTCTCTTGCAGTTCAGGATTCTTGACGTCTACGGTCAAGTCGGCACCCTCAGTGACCCGATCTAATAATCGCGCCTTAACGATCTCGAACCCTGCCGAAGTCAAAAAGTTAAAGGTTAGGGAGCCTCTATAATGTTGTGTCCGTACTTTCGCAAGGTTCAGCTTAAGGAGATCAGGATCTTGTAGTCTGGTGACACCTTTGCCAAATAAACTCTGCGCCTCTTGGTACAGTCGGATACATTCCTTCAACGAGTTGGCGCTGCCTAGCTCATAATGTGTGCGTGCAAGCCAAACCAAGACTCCTTTCTCACCTCCCTGGTCAGTACGGCGACAAATGTCAAGGGATTCTGTGAGGCGCGCGATCGCGCTTCGATAATCGCGTTGAGAGGCAGCGAGAACTCCAGCATCTTCACGTAGTTTCGCGTTGCCCGGAAACAAACGAATGCCCTCGTCGTAAATGCGACGGGCCTCCGACTTTCGGTGGCGATTTTTCTCCATCGCCGCATAACTGAGAATCAGTTGAATGCTGGGAGACATACGCATCCCAAGCTCATATAGCCTTGCCGCTTCTTCGTATTTCCTCGCGTCACGAGCTACGGTGGCGAGCGCCAGGTGATCAAGCGTGTGGCTGGAAATGGGCGTCTGTGTTCGGCGCTCAATACTCTGTGCTTGGAGGCCTTTTTCGGCCCGAACGAGAGAGCACGAGACCGGGAGGCCAGGTTGAAGAGCGGTTTCGGGAAAGGTCAAACATGTAACGTGGAAGAAAGCTTCTCTTCCATCGTTTAGTGTGATGAAGCCAAAACCACGTGTGGGAATGAAGTCCTTCACGTAGCCGTCCACAATCTCAGCCGGCGTCTCGACGATCCCTTCGTCTACAGTTTCAGGGTGCACTTCTGTTGCTAGGACTCCGGCCGCGATCCTGCAGGTCGAAAAAAGTACGCGGTCGCCTGATTCTAGAGAGTCCCCCGGCCGGCGGAGAGATTTCGAGTGAAGAAGCAGCACTTTGTCGAGCCCTTGGTCAGGATCCGCTTGAATGAAACCAAAGCCAGACGCAGGATTGTAGCTGTGTACAGCACCGCGGAAATATTCTGCACTTCGATCCGCGATATTCGTTGTCATCCAAGACGCTCCTTGGCGCTGCCGCTCGCCGCTCAATTTCATCCGAAAGTCGGATTACCCGGTCTCTTTTTACCACCGGCAACTGTTCGACGCAACAAGAATACGGCGCGGCGCACCCACGCCTCCTAGAATACCCCAGGCGCGCTCGGTGTGTTTTTGCGACAGGCTATCCTAAAAGACGCTCCGGCCTGAAGCGCACCTTGCAACCACGAGCACGAGACCGTCTCGCGTTATGCCGGGAATGCAAGTGCATATCCGGTACTTGCCGGCTGGTCATCCCTGGGAACTGCGACCCATTGTTGAGTGCAACATGCCGCAGCGCGTCCGTGAAATTTGGAAAAGAGGCTTTGCTGGTCTGCGGGGGGGAATGCCCGGAGCTCCG
>PKYZ01000023.1 GCA_003132865.1 Bryobacterales bacterium | reverse complement strand
GCTCGGCGCCGCGCCCCCGTCCAAGGTCGCGATTTGCGCGAAGGTGACATTATTGACCGTCTGCTGATAGGTGGTCGGCGCCTGTCCGGAGAGGCCGTAGTATTGATTTCCGTCCAGCCGGTTGTAGAACATTCCCGCGCCGCCGCGGAGCGCCGTGCTGCCATTGCCAAATAAGTCGTAGGCAAAGCCCAGACGCGGTCCTACCGCCAGCGGGGCCNNCCGTGTTCGGAACAAAGTCGCCGATGAATCCGCTGCTCGCGGTCGCGCCGGTAGCGGGATCCTTCGCCACCAGACCCGTGCTGGAAGTACATGTGACCCCATTGGTGCAGGCCGGAACGTAAATCCGCGGCATGGCCGCCTTGGAATAGAGTGACGGATTGAAGTTGACAAATGTGTTGTTGTGGTCTTCCTGAGGCGTCTGGTGATAGAATCGCACCCCGATATCGAGCGTCAGCCTGCGGTTCACTTTCCAGTTGTCCTGCAGATAAAATTCCGCGTTCCAGTAGGTGACGTTAAACGTCGTGCTGTTGTTGTACTGGCTATAGCTGCTGACATTGCCGAGCAGGGCATTCACCTCGCCGTCATTGGTGTTGAGCAACGGGTTTGAAGTGGAGGAGGCAAAACTGAAGGCCCCCGAGTAGTTTCTCTGGGCCGNNCCCGCCTTGAACGAGTGACGGTCCACCACCTTGCTGAAGTTGTCCTGCCAGTACCAGGTTGGGTTAATGGTATAGTCCGCTCCCGCCAACGAGCCGACACGCGAATAGGACATCGCGTTGCTGGGCGTGCCGCCAAAGCTGATGGTCGGCAGCAGGTTCTGGTAACCATTGAGCGGCGATGCGACCTGACCCTGGGTGTTCGCCGTGGGCGGAGGAAACAGCACGGGCAGGCCCGGAATCAGCGAGCGGTCTTCGCTCTTATAGTTATCGAGCGATGTGTAGGTGTACTGATCCCAATCCGAGGCGTAGGTGAATTCGTTGACCATGGTCGGCGAGATGGTGTAAGTAAGGGTCGTCGCGTAGCCATGTCCCCCGTTGGGATGGACGATGGGCGAAATTCCCNNGAGCGCGGCGGCTTACGCGTTGGGTCAGACCGATGCCCTGTTGGCCGAGAACGCCCCCGACATCCGAACTGAACTGGACCCCATCGTACAGGATGTTCGAGGTGTCGTAATCGTTGATGTAGCGGAAGAAGCCGCTGAGTTTCGAGGTGAAGTTGTAATCGGCGCGAATCACGTCGTTGCGCCGCGGGTGAGTGGCGCTGCCCTGCTCGGTGTAGTTCACCACGTTCAACTGCGCGGCCAAGCTCGGACTATAGTTGGGCAACGGGTAGAAGTTGAGCACATTCAGGCCCACCGGATTGATCCGCGACGCGGGGATTACGTTGCCTGGGAACTGTACGTTGTTGTTGGCCGGATCGAGGATCTTGATCAGGCTGCCGTTGTTGTTCAAACTCTGCGAGAAATCGCCCGTCCGCTCGAGCGCCGTGGGGGTGTACTGAAACTCCTGGCCGCCGGTTACGAATTGCTTGACCCACTCCTGGGATACGAAGAAGAAGAGTTTCTTCTTGTCCGTGTTGAAATGCTTCGGAATATACACGGGACCGCCGAAGCTGTAGGTAAAAATGTTGTACCGGTACGGCACGCGCGGAGTAGCGGCGCCGTTCTTGATTGTGTGGTTATCAGCCCAGGTATTGGCGTTGAATTCCTCGTGCCGGTGGTTCCACGCGGCCGAGCCGTGGAAGTCTTGGGTTCCGCTCTTGGTCACCACGGTGATCGTTCCGCCCGAGTTGCGCCCGAATTCGGCGGCATAGTTCGAAGTCAGAACCTGCATCTCCTGAATCGCGTCGAGGTTCGGCTCGTATTGAAGCGAAGTGTTCGACCCGGTATCCATGTCGGTGACGCCGTCCACTGTGAAGTTGAGCGCCGACGTGGCTCCGTTGATATTGATGCCGCTGATGGCGCCGTGGCTGGTTACGTCACGGCTGGAGGCGGTGTCAATCACTCCGGGAACCAGCCGCATGTAGCCGAACAGATCGCGGCCCTTCAAGGTGAGATCTTCCAGGTCCTTGGAGTCCACCAGTTGCGACTTCTCGCCGCTATTCAATTGCACTTGCGCAGCTTCGGCCGAGACGGTTACCGAGTCGGTTAAGTTGCCGATTGCGAGAACCATCTTGCCGGCGTTGTGAACTTCCTGGGCAACTACCAGGATGCCCATCTGCGTTAACGTCTTGAACCCGGCCGCTTTCACCGTCACATTGTAGGTGCCTGGCTCGAGCTCGACGAAGCGGTATGAGCCGAGGCTGTCCGTGGTCGCAGTGCGAACCGCGCCGGTGTCGGCACTGGTCAGCGTCACGGGTGCGCCGCTGACCACGGCGTCCGCCGGATCGACCACCGAACCCACCATGGAACTCGTGACGGTCTGCCCTAACATGGTCGCGCAGCAGAACAGCAGCGCGAGTACAACACAAGTATAATTTTTCACTTTCATCAATCTCCCCTAAAACTCCCGTAAAATACCCGAACCGCCACGGCGACCCGAGGACTCTGCCGAACGCGGATTCGGAGTTTCGGAGTGAGTATAACTCCTGGCACCGTACGTGTAAAGCGGTTCGATTTACACTACCAGTGTCCGGAAATGGGCTTAGCGCACTTCAGCCGACTGAGATGTTTGCCGCTTGTTTACAAGCGCTTATGTGTTGACGCGACACCCAATTCGACTAGGCAGGGTCACGGCGAATATTCGGGCCGGTAACGGTTACTTTTGCGTTTTCCGGGTCGCAACCGGTTTGGAAAGGCTTGCCGCGCGAATCTCCGGAAATGCGGAGAGGTTTTCCGAGCGAATCTCCCGAATATGGTAGATTGCTGCCGGAATTGATTCGCGAATGCTACTGGTTTTACTGCCGGATCGGGGTCTTCGCGAGTAGCTGTGTCAACCTGCTCCGCAGGGTGGCGGCTAAGGGCGCGTTTCCCTGTTGAATGGCGAGTTCGGTTGCCCGATTCTCCAATTCCACCGCCTTGTCGAAACGACCGGTTTCGGCGTAGGCAGCGGCCAGGGTGGCGAGCGGCGCCGGTTCGCGTCCCGCGGTGAGCTCGACGGCATGTTCGCCGAGGGCGACGGCCTCGGTCCCGTTTCGCAGGGAGGCGTCGGCGCAGGTAGCCAGCAGCCAGGCGGTGTCGTTGAGCACCGGAAGATTGTCCGGAGCTTGGCGCAACGCCTGCCGCCACTCCACCAGCGCTTGCGCTCTCTGGCCATTCATCATTAGCGCCGTGCCCATGTGGTAGCGCGCCTCCACCAGGCCGGGAGAGATCTCGAGCGCACGTTTCAGATGGGGAATGGCTTCGGCGAC
>PKYZ01000082.1 GCA_003132865.1 Bryobacterales bacterium | reverse complement strand
ACTTGAGGGAGCGCGGCGGTCACGAAAAACGCGTTGCCGTCGCGCCGGTACGTCATCCGCCGGCCATCCTGGACGACGCTGTCCATCACGAGCGGCACTTGCAGGTCGATTTGCATCTCCGTCCGCGGGGCGCTCACCACGCGGTACGTAATGCCGTTCCACCCATGGATCGCGCTGTCGGCCGGGGACACCGCGACGTGGAGATCATAGAAGGTGACATCCCACAGTGAGCGCTCGGGGGAGATCGAGCCACGGAGGGTATCGGCGTGCGTGAACGACTGAGGGGATTCGCGCTGAGCGCGCGCCGTAACCGCTCCCGCGGTCAGCACGGCAGTCGCGACACCGATCAGAACGGGCCTCATGCGGCACGTCGGATGCGTGTACTCCATGCCGTATCCATCAGCAGGCGACGGGCGCAGGATGACCGATGCACGGCGGGTCGCGCGGTAGCGTCCATGGGCCGATCGTCAGCGCCGGTGGACGTGCCCTCTAGCGCGGGCAATTCGCGACGCGCTTGGACTCACGATCGGCAATCCATCGGGCGCCGGGTTGAATGCCACGCTGTTGGGGGTCGCGCCGACTGCGAGCGTGACGCCAGGAGCTTGGGTCCCGGCCGCGACCACTTGATCGGCGGTGAACTCAAGTAGCTGTGCGCTCGAGACGCTCGTCGTCCACAAATCGCCGGAGTTGTCGAACGCCAGCGCTGAAAACGACACGCCGCCCGCAACGACGGTCAGCGTCGCGACCGGTGTCGCCGCTCCGCCAGACAGGAGTTGGCCCGGACCGTACTCCACGATGGTGCCATTCGACAGATTCGCCACCCACAGATTCCCCTCGGTATCGAACGCCAACGCTTGCGGCGCGTCCAACGAGCCACTCTCGGCCGTGAAGCTGATGGCCGGGGTAAGATTGCCGCCCACCAGAAGCTGGGCCGCGCTGTACTGTGCCACGGTGCTGGACCCCGCATTCGGGACCCATAGATTTCCGTAGACATCGAGGCTGAGACGGGCCGGTGCGCTGAGCCCGCCGCCGCTGATCGTGACGTTGGGGGTGGGACTCCCGGAGGAGGCCAGCTGTTGCGCGGTGTACTCGACCACCGTGTTGCCGGTCGAGTTCGATACCCAGAGGTTGCCCGATGGGTCAAAAGCCATGCCGAAGGGGTTGGCGAGCGCCCCGGACTCCGCGAAGATGGTCACCGCCGGCACCGGGNNGATGGGTCGAATGCCATCCCATCGGGTCCGGCCAGCCCGCTGCCGCTGATCGTCACGGCCGCGGCCGGCGTACCGCTGGCAGCGAGTTGCGTGCTCAGATACTCCGTCAGCGTGTTACCAGCGTGGTTGGCAATCCAGAGATCGCCATTCGCGTCAAAGACCTCGTAGGCGTCCGCCACCGAGAGCGTCACCCCGGCCGATTGCCCGGCTCGCAGCTCGCCGCTCGTGAATTGCGCGGCGATTGGCGAGCCGCCATTGCCGCTCNNTCGCGACCCACAATCCTCCGGTACCCGGGCGAGGGGTGTACGCGACCGAAGTCCTGGACGTGTCGCCGATCGTGACCGCGACTGGGCTGCCGGTCACCACACCCGTGTAGACCGTGCTGACGACTTCGTCTCGCGAGGCCGCACTCGCGGAACTCACCGTGTACGTCCCGGCGCCGAGGTCGATCAGCGTATCTGTGCCGGCGAGCAGAATGTTGAGGGCGGCCGGTCCGAGGACCGTGATGTTCACGAGCGTTGACGTGGGCGGCGTGACTGTCACGATCAGGGTGCCACTCGTCTCGGCGGCGACCGTCGGCGACGTGGCCCCCGATTTGTGGCAACTGACCACGCTCGCCATCACGAGCGGCAGCCAGAGTGCGGCGCGCGCCATACGGACGGAACACATTGACACCGATCGGATCATGCCGGATTCCCAAGGCTGAGAGGCGCCGCCCTACGGCGACCGAAGACGCGCATCCTCGCTACGCTCGCGCGACTACCGGCCGTTGGCCGCCGCGACCAGCGTCCTGCCGGTCATCGCCGCTGTGATTCCCATTGTAGAGGTGACTGATCTGACCACCTTCGCCCCCGGCGAGCTAGTGGAGATTTACGGAACTAATCTGTCGCCAGTGACTACCGATCTGAGCGGGTGGCCGGGCAGTTCGCTGCCCAGTCCCCTCAACGGCGTCTCAGCTAACCTGGGGGGCCATGGCGGGCGCATCCTTTATGTGTCGCCCGGTCAGGTGGATGTCTTGTTACCCTTCGGGACTCCGTTGGGGTCTCAACCGCTGACTCTCACTAACGCGATAGGAACCAGCGCGCCTGTCTCGTTGAACGTAGTAGCAGTTGCCCCGGCACTCTATAACTTCGCCTTCGAGAACGTGGGCTTCACCCTAGTGAGTCAATCGAGCCCGGCCGCTGGGGGCGACACACTGGTGCTCTATGCCACCGGTATGGGACAAACCACCCCCACACTGCTCACCGGCCAGATCGTGCCGATTGGCCCACCGTACTACGACACCGTACCAGTGACAGTAACCATCGGAGGAGCCAGCGCCAACGTGATCTATTCCATCGCGGCCCCCCCATATGTGGCGGGCCTGTATCAGATGGCCGTAACGGTGCCCTCCGGGCTGGCGCCGGGTAACCGGCCCGTGGTGGCTACATCCGGCGGCATCCAGTCGAACACCGTTACCATTGTGGTTGAGTAGCAGGCACTATCGGCGCCAGTAGCCGCGGTGATACCGATGGCCGAAGTAACGCGGCCCTACCCAGTAGGCGTGGGCATACGGCGGGCGAGTCCAATAGCCGGCGTGCCAGGCGTAGCGCGCGCCAACCGGGTACCGGTAACCACCAACCCAGGCGTATCCGGGACCGGGCGCTGGCGGTGCATAGGCCACCACCGGCGCGGGACCCACATATCCGCCCACCCCAACTCCAACGAGCACGCGCGGCGCGGCGAACAGCGAGCTTCCGGCCAATAATAGAACGGCGAGCAATTTGGTTTTCATAACTCCTCCGACCGTCAATAGTGCAAACGGTTCGCCACTTCGGAAAAACATGAAAATAAAGGGGTATCGAGCCATTTGGTGGCCGTTCTCCACCGGCGTTGGTGGATCTCGGCCATTTTAGATTCGCTTTTTCTTCGCTATTGGAGTACAATGCTTTCGATGGCTCTCAAGCTTTACCTGGTGACGTGTAATTTTCTCCAGTCCGGCGACTACCGGTCGCTTAAGGAGCGCCTGCGCACGCTGGATGCGAAGCAGGTGCTCGACAATCAGTGGGCGTTGCGCAGCACCTACACTGCGTCCGAGTTGAAGGAGATCTTCCGCCAACTCATGGACGACCGGGACCGCATCGTCATCACCGAAGTCGGCGCGGAGTGGGCCAGCCGGCGGGCGCTGGTGAATATGGCGAAACTGTAGATCCGCACTTTACCAGCTCAGTTGCCGATCGCCTTGCCGAGCGAAACCCAGTCCTGACCGTCAAACTGGATCAGGAACAACTGCTTGATCGGCTGAAGCTGGCGGCCTGCTTCATCACGTTAGTGCGCTTCAGATCGTCGCCGCACTTCTTCAGCACTTCCACCAGTGTCTGCGCGACCTCATAACCATACACATTGTTGGCATCCCGAATGCTTGCACCGGGATTGTATTTTTCCATCCATTCGAGAAACGCACGCACTGCGGGATCTTGTTTCGACTGCGGCTTGAGCCAGGCTTTGGAGCGGGCATTGGTGACGATTCCGGCGGCCTTCTTCAGGCCCGCCGGCTCCAGGAAAGCGGCGATGGAGAGGGATGCGTTGGGGATGAACTGCAGCGGATGCCAGTCGATGTCGTAGGCTTTGCGAATCGCGCGCGTCGCCAACCTTCCCACCGCCAGATTCATGAAGACGTCGGCGCCGGAGTTCTTGAGCGCCACGATCTGCGCATCGAGCGCTTCCGGATCGGAATACTCGAAGGAAGCCTCCTTTACGATCATGGCCGGCGCCTTTTCCCCGAGACCGTCACGTATGCCAAGGAGCCACTCCCGACCAGACAGATCGTGCGAGTAGAGTATCGCAATTTTTGCGCCCGGCTTGTTCCGCAGGATGTACTTTGCATAGACCAGTCCTTCGGTCCTCTTGCTGGCCTGAAACGCCATCGTCCATGGAAAATGCGACGGATCGTCAAAGGCGGATTCGGTAGCTGCGACGAAAAGCTGCGGCACCTTCTGCTCGTTCATGTACGGGCGCATCGCCATGTTGGCTGGAGTGCCCCAGATGCCGACGGTGAGCAGGACCTGATCGTGTTCCACGAGCTGATGCGCCAGCGCCACTGCTTTGCCGGTATCGGAGCCGGAATCGAGGCTGATGAACTTGATCTTACGGCCGTTGACGCCGCCTTGGTCGTTGATCATCTGAAAGTAAGCCGCTTCGGCGCGCCCGGTTGCGCCATACTCCGAGAACGCACCGGTATAGGGCATGATGTTGCCGATCTTGATTTCCGTGTCCGTTCCGCCTAGCGCGAACACGCACAGGACCGGGGCGTAGAATAGAAGCATCCTGGCGCGCATTTCGATGGCCTCAAGTGACAGGCCGAGGCCTGTCTTGCTTAGTCCTACGGTAGCACGCCGATGGCTGGCGGGACCCGGAGGGTACCTCGCTGGTGGCTGGCGAGCAGAAGTGAAACTCATACCCTTGGCTTAGAACGGGTCAAGGAAGCGTTCCCCTTCAACGCTGAGTTCCCCGCCACTTCGGATCCGCCAGAACTACGGACGTTTCAATCTGGCGTTCGGGCACGGTCCAGTACTTTTTTAGCAGGCGGCTCTTCTCCTGGAGACCAACTATTTGAAAGCCGTGCGTTTCGTAAAAGCGAATCGCCCAGACCGCATCGGCCCACGTGCCGATCAACGCCGGCGTGTTCGCCAGCTTCCGCAAATGAGACAGCAAGTGCGTTCCAACCCCTCGCTTCTGGCTGCTGGTGCGAACATAGGCGTGGCGAATGAGCGTCACGTCCTGGACTTGTTGAAGGTCCATTACGCCTACCAGCATCCCGTTCTCCTCGAAGCCCCAGAACACAACACCCTCATCGATTTCGTGCCGCAGTTTCTGCCTGGACATATACGGTTCGGTCCAGCGATCTGCGGGGATGATCCCTTTATAAGCCTGCACGCCATCGTTGACAATGGCCCAAGTCACCTCAAAATCGCGGTCGTCGCAGCGGCGGATCATGAGTACTCAGCCTCCTTCTCAAAAGTCGAATCGCGACGAGGACGGGTTCAGTATCTTGGTCTTTGGAGTGACGGACCAAATGACGTTGAGCTCGTCCGCAATCGCGGCCGTAAGCCTCTGAACATCCGCGGGCACCGAACCATGCAACGCTTCCGCGACGATCAAGGCGGCAGTGGTTTCATCCCGAACGGCCGAATAGCCGCTCTGCCGATTGGTCCATCGCCGGGCGTGCGCTCTCCCGGCGCGGTCCGCGAAAACGACTTCATGAGCTTCGGGATTCTCTGTTTCACCGGAGAAGGCCAAATAAACTTCCGCGCCGCCCGCATATCGGACTTCGACGTACTCCGCAATCCGGGAAACGTCGAACACGGCCACCGGAATTGCGAAGGCAATTGAGATCGCATTACACAGATCGATTAGCGGATGAATCCGAGGCAGAAACCTTTCTTTCTACGCATATCCGAATCGGGTAATGGGAAT
Source organism: Bryobacterales bacterium (assembly GCA_003132865.1). The sequence goes on along the minus strand of PKYZ01000082.1, from coordinate 2,873 downwards.
TTTTTGTGGAGAAGCCACATAGGACCACCTGGCTGCACTGGATGCGTCAGGCCCCCGTCTTCCCCCCGACAAACACTACCACGGCTGTTCGGCAGTCTTGGCCGAAGAATTGGCAGTTCAGGCCTGTTTTCAATAAGATCCTGGCAGGCGTCGGCGGGTGATCATGAGGCTGGGGTCGAGGGGCGGAGACGCACCGGCGGCGGTCAGGATGAACGGCGGAATCAACTGGCGAGTTTTTTTTCTTCGGCGTCCAGGGCTTCATGCAAGAGCATCTTGAGATACGTCTGATAGGGGATCCCGCGCTTGGCGGCCAGCGTGCGCGCCCGCGCCAGTTCCTCCGGGGGAATGCGAATGGTGACGGTTTCAGAGGCGCCGGGCAAGTTGGTTTGGCTCAGGCGACGGGCGGCTTCCTCTTCCTCGCTGGCAAATTTGGGAATGGGTTGGTGGCTCATAGAACTAACAGAACTACCTCTTCGCCCTTTTTCGGAACCTAAACAACCGTTCCGGAAATCTTTGCCAGGGCGATTGCGTAGTCAGTCTGGGCAGTGAAGTTGCCCAAGGGGATACCGGCAATCTCATAGAGGTCTGAATCGCTGGATTCCTTTTGCTGAATCTTCAGCCCCTCGATTCGCTCGACGTCTGCGACAAGAATGTAAGTGTAGCCTTTGCACAGTCGAGTTCCCCACCGCCTTCGCCGGCGTCAAAGCGACTGAGAGGGTGGTCTCCGCAGGGAAGTCTGCATTCGCTGGTCGAAGGCGAAATGCGGCATCCGTGACGCGCTCCCCTTGGATGCATTTACCACTCGTCAGCGCCCTGTAGAGTTCGGTCTCGGGATCGAGAAAGAGCCGCTGCTGAGGAGCCTGCGAAGGCGAGTCGTTAGCCAAGGAGCCAGACGAGTTTCTGCGGCAAATCGTCCGCGCCCCTGACGTCTACGGATTCACCGTGCGTCAGGGCTTCGCCTTTGTCGGTTTGAAAGTAAAGAACAGCGGGCCGGGCTGGATCGGAGAAGACGATCATTCTGAGGAGCCGATTCCGAACCCTCCAAGTAACGTCGCTCTCGCCAAAGTAAACCGATACCTCGGGGCATGGTAGCCCGCGACCTGCCCGTCCCGCCGATTTGACCAGATCCTTTGCCTTGGCTGCGGCTTCTGGACTCGGTCGGGGGTCACCCAGCTCGTACATGTCGTCATCGGCAATCGCAGCGTCAATCCGCGCCGCGATGTGGTCGTTGCCTTCTTCGTATCCAGTGACCTGCTTCGGAGCCTGGATCTGGACGACTTCATGCGGCGTGGCCGCGGTAGTCCGCTCGTTCACGTCTGGGTCTGACATGTCGTTCCCCTCGCCCCGAGGCGTCGCAGGCTCGCGCGCCCTTAACCACTAGCCTCCTTAACCATTATCGGACGCTCTCAACGCAAGCATCGGTACCTTAATTTTACGTCCGAGTGCTCCAACCGCGCAACGCGACAGCCAGTGCGGTTTGATAGATCGCCGCTGCCGGAAATCAAGGCGGCCCTTTTTTTGGGTTTGGACACGTTGCGGGAAATGGCGACGCGCAGGAGAACTGCGATGTCGACGCGCTCACGACCGCGAAGTGTCCCGCCGGCAGCGCAGCCGCGCTTGACACAGGGCGGCTATGCCCTTACCCTTGGGGCATGGATGTAATACCCATCAAACCGGAACGTAAGGCGCAACTAGACGACTATGCCCAGCGGTACGGACAGAGCGTTGCCGACGCGCTTGATGAGGCTCTGGCCGCGTATCTCGAATGGGAACGCACCGATTATCAGGAAGCCGTTAATGGCATCCGGCAGGGCTATGAAGACGTGAAAGCGGGGCGCACTCGCCCGGCCGCCGAGTTCCTCGCCGAGGTGCGCCGAAAATATGGCATTCCTGGTTGAGACAACACCGGAATCCGAACGCGACGCGGAAGCCATCCTTGAATGGTTGTATTCCCAACATGCAGGCGATACCGGCATTCGCTGGTTTCTGGCACTGGAAGACGCGATTGCATCGCTGGCCATCGCGCCGGCCCGTTGTCCGCTTGCTCCTGAAAATGCCGATTCCCCTTTTGAGGTGCGACACCTGCTCTATGGCCGCAAGCCCCATGTATACCGAATTCTGTTTACCATCAAGGGCGATACGGTTTCTATCCTGCATATCCGGCACGGACGCCGTCAGACTGTATGATCCTTCCGTGAACGTCGGTGGCGATCTTCTTGAGCGTCTGTACTACATCGTTAATGTCGCCGACGTCAAAGTGCTATCGAGTTCCGCGTACCCCTCGTCCGCTTCGAGTAGTTCTTCGGTCCGATCCTGTTTCTTCACCTGGGGATTGCTATAATAGCGCTTCATGAAACCAGGGCTCTTGAAAGCGCGCCTATTCTTGACTCGGTCCTTCGCGCGAAGGATCGAGTCCTTACGATCGAGCATCTGACCCCACCGCCCTCGAAGGGCCACATTGGCTCGGATCTACTTGATCTTTTCAGCTTCGGCCAGAGACACGTTGCCGTCGATGACCGGAGCAACCGCATCTTGCGTGCGCATGAGCAAGGCTCTTATGTACTCCAACGCTTCGGATGCGCGATAGATCTCGACCAGTGTTTCCTGCTCGCCCCAATCGCGAAACTTATCGAGAACAACGAAGTAAAACCCGCCAGAAGTCTTACACCGCCCTAATCCCGTCAGGGATGCTTCAAGCTCTTCATCTAATAATACGTTGCCGAGTTCTTCACCGCACTTGTTTACATAGATATCACTGCTGTCCAAATTAGCGGGCTAACTGCTGGCCGAAGCGGAGGGCGTCGCTGCCGGTGAGAGGTTGAGCCCTTGATACGCTGGATTGGGTTCCGCCAAGAACCAATTCAACCTCAGGA
>PKYZ01000615.1 GCA_003132865.1 Bryobacterales bacterium | reverse complement strand
CTGGAGGTCTGCCCCACTTCATTTCAAAATCACCACCGCCATCTTAGCGTCCGTATCCGAACCATCCCCCGTAGCATTCTGGCCGTGCTGCGGCACGTTGGGGCGGTCGACCAGCAATAGCGATTGCACCTTGCCGGTCAGCAGCAGGTCGTTGACCACCTTTGACCGTTCCATATCGATCTGCGAATCGATCTTGTGGATGAAGGTGCGGTCCTTGGCCGAAAAGTCGATACCAGTGTCGTGCGTGGCGGCGCAGACCCACGCCGGCCGGCCCTGGTACCGATCGGGCCGCAGCCAGATGCGCAGGTGATGGCGCTTGGAGAAGGTGTTGTTCAGCTTCTCGAAGACCATCTCCGGCGGATGCCCATCCAGGTACAGAATCGAGACGGGCGCCTCGCTGTATCCTCTGTCCTCTGCGATGGCGCGCAAGGTTTCGAACTTGGATTTCTCGCCGAGTTTGGATGCCTGGCTCCAGCCAGCGTCGGCGAATGCGCCCTGCAACTGCTCCTGGCTGCCGATAAACATCAAAGTAGTGATGTCGGATGGCTTGGGCGGGTTCTGCGCGCGGCTTTGGAAGGGCTGCCGGTTGACCATATCGATCAACGCCTGCCGATCGGCGACTGGCGGTAGCGCGGCATCGGGTCCGGACGGCTGCGCGCCCGTCAGCGTCAGCGCGGCAGTGAGCTTCAGGTCCATCTCGACGCCGGAATCGTAGCTGATATCGCCCTCCGTCTCTTTAAACACGGCGTTCTTGGCGGCGCTCAAGAAGCCGCCGAAGCCGGAATACTTCTCCGCCACCTTGCCGATCCCCGAGTCCATGCGCGACGAAAGCGTTTCATTCGCGAGTATGCCTTGGATTTCGCCTTTGTCGTTGACGCTTTCGCGCGCGTTCTCGACGACGGTCAACAGCGTATGCACCCCTACGCGCTGGCCGCCCATCTCGAGTTCCCGGAAATCCAGCGCGAGCGTGGCGCGCACCGCCGGATCGGTGGCGGCGCTGGCCCCAGTCACCAAGCCTCGCAGCGTGACGCCGGCGGGGATGGCGAGCGCGCCGTTCACCATCACCGGCGCGATTACGGTGGTCTCAACCGGGTCGTCCGGCTTGGAAGTGTTGGAGGCGATCTTGGTCTTCAAGCGAACCTGGAGTTGAGTGCCGGCGGGGACCACGGCCGCCAGCGCCGGCAACGCCAGCGCGCAGCCCGTCAGCAAGCTATTTCTCAACCAGTTCGGATACGGGCCCATCTACGTCCTCAATACGGATCTTCAGGTTGGTGCGTGCGTCCAGCTTGGCGACGGGCATTTCGAAGCGCGCCACGATCATGCGGTCTTCGGAGTGCCGCCCCGGAATCCTATCGCGCGTGAGCAGCGAAGCGTTGAACTTCTGCCCGAGAATGGGGTAATACTCGAAGATCCGCTTGGCATCCACCTCGGGCACCGGCGTGCTGGTGTAGTTCTGCCCATCGGCTCCCGTGGCGGATACATCCACGCTGCGCACGACAAAGGGAACATCCGATGAGTTCGCGAAGCGGAAATCGACCACCGCCAGGGAGCTGTTGTCGTCTACCCCCATGGTGCGCACCTTCAGGATGGCGCCCTTCAGCTCGACGTGCGCGCCGCGCTGCAGATAGAGAATGCCGGCGACGGCGATCAGGATTACGACCAATCCGATGCCGAAGGTCAGCAGGAATTGCTTGCTCAGGATCGTAGGATGATCGCCTGGCTCATACCCGGCCATATAGGAAGATAATAGCAGCAGGACAGGAGATTGCATGCCATGCAGTGGACCGCGCGCACCGGAAAAACGCTGAGGCTGACCGCCGGCGACATCACGCGCGTGGCGGCGGATGCCATCGTAAACGCCGCGAACTCCGCGCTGGCGGGCGGCGGCGGCGTGGACGGCNNCCCATCCACCGCGCCGGCGGGCCTTCCATTATGGCGGAACTGGACCAGATCCGGGCGCGCATCGGGCGGTGTCCCACAGGCGGCGCGGTGGCTACAGCGGCGGGAGCGCTGCCGGCCCGCCATGTGTTTCACGCGGTGGGCCCGGTCTACCGGGGCGGCCAACATGGAGAGCCGGAACTGCTCGCTTCCTGCTACCGGAAGTGCTTCGAACTGGCGGAGGAACACGGCGCGCGCTCGGTCAGCTTTCCGGCGATCAGCACGGGCGTCTNNCGCGAGGCGGCGGCCATCGCCGTGGGCGAGGTGGCGCGCCAACTGGAACGCGCGGAAGGCGCCGTCGAGGAAGCGATCTTCGTGCTGTTCGACCGCAAGGCTTACGACGCGTTCGCGGAGGCCGTGGCGGAGCTGGCGCGTCATCCTAATGTAAGCGCCTCCGAATGACCGGAGACACTTGGTTCAGCTCACGACTTCGCTTCGCCATTATTATCGAGACATTGGGTCCAGTCCGCTATGACGATTCGGTGTATCTGCTTCGGTCGACGGATTTCGAGGCCGCGTTCCAGCGAGCTCTCGAAACGGGCAGGAAGAACCAGAAAGAGTACCTGAACGGGGACGGGCAGAAGGTTAATGCCACTCGTTTTTCCAANNTTGCTCAAAATGGAAAAACGAGGGGCATTAGGCAGAAGGTCGTCTGGAAGCTCCCGGAGGTGCTCTCTCTGGATACCATTCAGGCAGAGTCGTTAGATGGCGCGGAGATCTATTCGGAACCGGTCCCAGCCCCAGACCACTCGTGGACAATCGAGCGGGATCTTCATCCGGAAGAGTCGAATCCGACGCAGACTTTTTGACGGTTTAGTCCCTCGCGCGTAGTTGCCATCTCGGCAAGCGACTAAGTGGATCGGCCCGGTGCGCTGCTCTTCAGCAAGAGCGGCCGGCCTGTGGTTGGTCTATGCTAAAGAAATGCGGGTTAATATTCAACGAGCCAAGGCCGATCTTTCGCGGCTGCTGGCGCGCGTTGAGTTGGGCGAGGAGATCATAATCTCGCGCGCCGGAACACTGGTCGCCCGGTTAACCCCCATGGAACGCAAGTCCGGAGCGCGGCGACTGGGATCCGCTGCCGGCGAGTTCCGCACCCCCGACGACTTCAATGCCCCGCTGCCGCCGGAAATCGAGAAGGCATTCTGGCGCTAAGAATTCACGAGTGATAGCATCAGCCTGATGGCCTTAGGCGATCTCACCAAACAAATTGCCGAACAGGCGATACGCAACGCCGTCAACCCGCCCGCCGCCCCACCGCGGCCGGACAATCCGGGCGTGGCCATGCTCGCGCAAGTGCAGGCCATGCAGAAGGCGCTCAAAGATGACGAGGAGTTGATCGTCTTGTTTCACGCGGGCGGCGAGTCGGTGCGCGTGCTGGAGTTGTACTTCCCATCCTGGCAGGTGGCCGTGCTCACCGGCATTGACATCGGCATTGACAAGGACAAGTCGGTGACGCGCGTGATTGCCGCGGTCGAATCGCTGCAACTGGTCTGCAAAGTGACGAAGGCCGTGCCGCCCGCCACACCAGCGCGCATCAAGTTCGTGACACCACGAGACCCATCACGCGACCGTTGATACACTGTTTTGGTGACCCCCGAACCGCTCTCCCCGTTGCGCCCGCCGGCGCGCCTGCTGCTGGGACCGGGACCCAGCATGGTGGCGCCGCGCGTGTACGAAGCGCTGCGGCAGCCCATCGTCGGGCACCTGGACCCCTATTTCTTCGAGGTCGTGGAAGACATTCGCAGGCTGCTCGGCTACGCCTTCTCCACCGCCAACGAATTCAATATCGCCATCTCCGGAACGGGCACTAGCGGCATGGAAACCGCGGTCGCCAATTTCGTCGAGCCGGGCGACAGGTTCGCGGTCCTGGCCAACGGATACTTCTGCGATCGCCTCGCGGACGTGGCGCGCCGGCACGGCGCCGTCGTCGCGCGACTGGAGAAGCCGTGGGGCGAGGTGTTCGACGATCGGGAAGCCCGCGATTTCATCCGGCGCGAACAGCCGCGCGTGGTGGCCTATGTGCAAGCGGAGACCTCCACCGGCGCATTCCAGCAAGGCCAGGCGATTTGCGAAGCGGCCCACGAAGTGGACGCGCTGGCGATCGCGGACTGCGTCACCTCTCTGGGCGGCATGCCCGTGCGCGTGGATGAAACCGGCATCGACATCGCCTACAGTTGCACGCAGAAGGGGCTGAGCTGTCCCCCGGGACTGGCGCCGCTGACGGTCTCGCCGCGCGCCTGGGAGCGCCTGCGCAAGCGCACCGCGCCGGTGGATTCATTCTACCTGGATCTGCGGCTGCTCGAAAGCTACTTCCGCGACCGCAAGTATCACCACACGGCGTCGGCAACCATGTTTTATGCGCTGCGCGAGGCCCTGGCGATCGTCCGCGAAGAGGGCATCGAGAATCGTTGGGAGCGCCATCGCCGCAATCATGAGGCATTCGTCGCAGGCATCGAAGCCATGGGGCTGCGCATGCATGTCGCCGCGGGACATCGGCTGTGGACCCTGAACACGCCGCGCGTGCCGCAGGGTGTGGACGATGCCCAGGTGCGCCAGCGGCTGCTGAGCGAATACGGCATCGAGATCGCCGGCGGCTTCGGACCGCTGGCCGGCAAGGTATTCCGTATCGGTTTGATGGGCTACTCATCGACCGAAGAAAATGTCGGCAAGATACTGGATGCGTTGCGGAGGACGATGAAATGAAAGCCATGCTAATAAAGCTGTTTCCCATTCTGCTGGCGGCCGCGGCCTGGGGCCAGGCGCCCACGGCATTGCCCACAGGATGGACTCCCGAAATCTCCATGCAGGTGCAGCCCGTCGGCGATGTGGTGCCTTCTCCCGACGGCAAACTGGTGGCCTATACCCAAAGCCATGCCGTCATCGAAGCGGAAAAAAGCGAAGTGGATACGCAGATCTTTCTCGCCGCGGCCGACGGTTCGCACCGCACGCAATTGACGCGCGGCGAGAAGAGCGCTTCCGCGCCGGAGTTTTCCCCCGATGGCCGCTACGTGTACTTCTCCTCGGAGCGCAGCGGCAAGCCGAACCTGTGGCGCATCCCGGTGGATGGCGGCGAGGCTGAGATGCTCACCGATTGGAAGGGCGAGATCGGCGCGTATCGTGTCTCGCCGGACGGCAAGTGGATCGCATTTGCGGGCATGGAGCCGCGGGCCGACGAGGAGAAGGAGAAGAAAGAGAAGCGCGACTTCCGCGTGATCGACGAAAACCCCAAGAACCACAGCCTCTGGATCGTTCCGGCCGAGGCCGATAGCCAGGGAAAGCGCACGCCGCGCCGCCTGACGAATACGCCGGACCACGTTCAGGAATTCGATTGGTCGCCCGATTCCGGCGCCATCGCCTTCGCGCACACGCCCACGCCCGGCGCCGGCGAGTGGACCAAGTCGGACATTTCGGAGGTGACCGTTCAGGTCGGCGCCAGCGGCGCCGTGCGCCCCGTCGCGGCGACCGGCGCCTCCGAGCGCAGCCCGCAATATTCGCCCGATGGACGGTATCTGGCATACCTGCGCTCCACCGATCCGGCGCGCTGGGCGCAGATCGATCGCATCGTGTTGCTGACCCGTCAGACAGGAGAGGCGCGCGAACTGCCGCCGACCTTCGATGAGCGGCCTGCGTTGCTGGGGTGGACCGGCGATTCGGCGCGCCTGCTATTCACGGAAGCCAGAGGCATCGCCAACGTCGTGTACGCGATTCCCACCGATGGCCCGCCAAAGCCCGTGTATGAACCCCGGCACGGTACCCTGCAAGCCGGACACGCGAACGCCACCGGCACGGCTTTCGGTTTCGCGGGCGAAAGCTGGGATGAGGCACCGGAAGCTTACGTCCTGAAAATCGGCGATAGCATTCCGCAGCGGGCCAGCAGCGCCAACCTGGACCTTCCCAAGCTGCCCCTGGGCGAAACCAAGCGCATTACATGGAAAGCCGCGGACGGTTTGGATATCGAAGGCCTGCTGACTTACCCGGTTGGTTACGAACCCGCGCAGAAGTACCCGCTGGTGTTGGTCATTCACGGCGGACCCACGGGCGTCTTCCAGGACAGTTTCCTGGGACGCTACGGCCTGTATCCCTACGCCACTTTCGCCGCGCGGGGCTATGCCGTGCTGCGCGTGAATCCGCGCGGATCGGGCGGCTACGGACGCACCTTCCGCTTCGCCAACATGAACGACTGGGGCGGCAAGGATTACGGCGATCTGATGGCGGGCGTGGATCATGTGATTTCGATTGGCGTGGCCGATCCCAACCGCCTGGCGGTGATGGGCTGGAGTTATGGCGGCTTCATGACGAGCTGGGTAGTCACTCACACGCACCGGTTCAAAGCGGCCGCGGTGGGCGCCGGAGTGACTAACTTGTGGAGCTTCACAGGCACCTCCGACATACCTGGATTTCTGCCCGATTACTTTTCAGGCGAGCCTTGGACCAGTTTCGACGGCTACTACAACCACTCGCCCATGGCGTTCGTGAAGGGCGTCACTACGCCTACGCTGATCCTGCACGGCGAGGCCGACGTGCGCGTGCCTACCACGCAGGGCTATGAATTCTACAACGCGCTAAAGCGGCAAGGTGTGACCGCGAAAATGGTCGTGTACCCACGCACGCCGCATGGTCCCCGCGAGCCGAAGTTTCTCCTCGATATCATGCAGCGTCACCTAAACTGGGTAGATAGCCATATCGGGAAATGATTTGCAGTAAGCTGAAAGCTGATAGCTGAAGGCTGATAGCTCTCAATGCCCGATTGGCTGAGTATCCACGAGCCGGTTCTCGTTCGGCCACTGCGCCGGCGCGGTGATCTTCGGGATGCTGCTGTACTTCTTCCTGGTGAACCGGCGGCGCGCGGGCGAGGAACGCAGCGGTCTGCCGGTAGTGGCCGCGGCGCTGGCGATGCTGTGGAATCTCGGGTCTCTCGTTGGCCTGCCAGCCGGTCCCCGCAGCGGCCAGATCGCCGGCGCCATCGTGGCCCTCAGCTTTTCCGTCTTGAGCCTGCTGCCGGCGGTCCTGCTGCACATCTCTCTTCAATCGCGGCGCCGCGCGGTGTGGATCGGCGGTTACTCCCTCAGCGGCGTGGCCGTGGCGCTCCACCTGGCCGACTGGCTCAACCACGTGCCCGGGTTGCGTTTGAAGAAGATCGTGCGCAAAGCCGGCGCCGAATATTTCCTGCTCGACGCCAACGAGATCTTCGCATTCCATGCCGAGGGCGACATCGTCTGGATCGCCACCGCGCGCAAGCGATACCAGGTCACCCAGACGCTCAAGGTGCTGGAAGAGCGGCCGCTAAATACCAGCTTTCAGCGCATCCGCCGGCTCGTAAATTGGTAAGCTGCCTTGTAGCACAGGCTTCAGCCTGTGTCTGGCGAACGGCTGCGTGGTAGTCCGAGAGCGGTGATACCCGTATGAAAAAAGCGAATTCCGGCGATCGCGGTTCGGCCGCGAAAGGCAACGTCGCCCCGAAGAACGTGGACGAGTACCTCGCAGCCGTCCCGGAACCCGCCCGCAGCACGTTGAACAGGATTCGCGCGGCGATTCGGTCGGCTGTGCCACCGGAGGCCACGGAGGCCATCAGCTATCGGATTCCGACGTTCAAGTACAAAGGACCGCTGGTGGGGTTCGGCGCGTTTTCAGACCATTGTAGTTTGTTCCCTATGAGTCCGCCCGTGATCGAGGCGTTCAAGAACGAACTCAAGGACTACCACACATCCAAAGGCACCATTCGCTTCCCTGTGGACAAGCCTCTGCCGGCCGCTCTTGTGAAAAAGCTGGTGAAGGCGCGGATCGCGGAGAACGAACACAAGAAGGAGCGTTGATTGGGTTATGCTGGCTTGGTTGAAGAAGCACGTTCGGCCGGTCCTGCTTGTTTTGGCCGGACTCAGTCTGGTCCCCGCTTATCTGCACGCGTACACGCTAATCGGCCCAACGGATATACCGACGGTTCTGCTTGGCGACAAGATTATCGTGAATAGCGCCGCCTATAATCTGAAGCTGCCGTATTCCAAGGTGACACTGTTTCGGAGTGGTTTACCAAAGCGCGGAGACTTCGTTCTGCTGCGGGTCCCCACAATTCTCGGCTGATAAACGAAAAACGCGCAGAAGCGGGGCTAGGTCTTCGACCGCCTGA
>PKYZ01000833.1 GCA_003132865.1 Bryobacterales bacterium | reverse complement strand
GAGATCCGCCGCACGCTGGCGCGCCTGGGGCGCAAGCGCTTCTTCGGGCGCGGCTACCAGCGGCCGGAGTTTACCGAAGATATCCTGATCGCCGTGCGCCGCCTGGCTGCCGACCGTACCGGCGCACTCATCGTCGTGGAGCGCGATATTGGACTGCGCACTTTCATCGAGACCGGCGTGCGCCTGGACGCCCAACTCTCCAGCGATCTGCTGCTGGCCATATTTCATCCGGGGGGCGCGCTGCATGACGGCGCGGTGATCGTGCAGAAGGATCGAATTGTGGCCGCCAATTGCTTCTTGCCGCTGGCCATCAATCCGGCGATGTCGTCCAACTTCGGCACGCGTCACCGCGCGGCCATCGGGATTACCGAGGAAACCGATTGTCTGTCGCTGGTGGTTTCCGAAGAGACCGGCCGCATATCGGTGGCCGCGTTCGGAGAACTAACGCCCGGCCTGAACCTGCGCGAAGTGGACGAACGGATCTGCACCCACTTCGGCGTGCGGCGGAGCGATCCGCATCTGATCGAGGAATTCGCCGCCGACATCCCCATGGAAAACCATCGCCCCGAAAGGGCCGAGCCGAAATGAAGAACTTCTTCACACAAAACATCGGTTGGAAGCTTCTGTCGTTGGCGGCGGCCGTGCTGCTTTGGATTTCGGTCGCCAGCGAACCGGAGCTGGCGACCTTCATTTCGGTGCACGTGGAATACAAGGACCTGGCTCCGGACGTGGAAATAGACTCGGATGTGGTAGAGACGGTGTTTCTGGAGGTGCGCGGACCATCCCAAGAGCTTCGCGGCTTGCCCGAAACCCGCCGGCAGTATGCGGTCGTCCTCGACATGAGTAATGTCGAGCCCGGCCAACACACTTTCAGCATCGATCGCGGCGACGTGCGCCTGCCGCGCGACATCCAACTGGTACGCGCAATTCCGTCCCAGATCCGGTTGGAGCTGGAGCGCGGATCCACGCGCAGCGTGCCGGTGGAGGCGCGGTTTGCGCATAGCCTGCCGCCCGATCTGCACGTGCTAGAGGTGGTGGTGGAACCTTCGGTGCTAGCCGTCGCCGGTCCGGCCAGCCGCGTGGCGCGCATCGCTTCAGCCCAGACCGATCCCATCGAACTGAAACCGGAAGCGGGCAGCGCCGAGTACCACGTGGCTGCTTATGTTAACGATCCCAGAGTCCGCTTGCGCGACTCGCCGCGGGTTACAGTCAAAGTTACGCTCGGAAAAAAGTAGATGGCCAAACAACTATTCGGAACGGACGGCATTCGCGGCGTGGCGGGAGAGTATCCATTGGATCCGGCAACGGTGCACGCCTTCGGCATGGCTCTCGGCGGCGACCTGCGCCGCGCTTCGCCGGATGCGGCTGTCCTCATCGGCATGGACACGCGCGAATCCGGGCCGTGGATCGCCGCACAAGTGGCCGCCGGCCTAGCGCAGCAGGAGGTGCCAGCGGTTTCCGCCGGAGTCATTACCACGCCCGGCGTGGCTTATCTGACGCGCTCCAGTGCGTTCACCGCCGGGGTGACGATCTCCGCGTCGCACAATCCGTATCGCGACAACGGCATCAAGGTCTTCGGCCATTCCGGTTACAAACTGCCGGACGAAGAAGAGCACGCCGTGGAGCAGGAAATCTTCCGTCACGCCGGGCAGGCCCCCGGTCCGCCGCTGCCCTTGGCCCCCGACCCCGCGTTGGCCGAGCGATACCTGGATTACCTGTCGTCGACCGTGGCGGGCTCTTTCGACGGCATGCGCATCGTGCTGGATTGCGGCAACGGCGCGGCGTACCAACTCGGGCCCGCGCTGTTCCGCCGCCTGGGTGCGGAAGTCGAAGCCATCTGCTGCGAGCCTAACGGACGCAACATCAACCTGAACTGCGGCGCTCTGCACGTGGAATCGCTGCGCGCGGCGGTGCTTGAATCGGGCGCAGGCCTGGGCGTGGCATTCGACGGCGATGCTGATCGCGCCATCTTCGTCGCCGCCACCGGGCAGATTGTGGATGGCGATGCGGTGTTGCTCATCGCCGCGCGCGCGCTGCAGGCGGCTGGGAAGCTGGATGGCGGCATGGTGGTGGCGACTGTGATGTCCAACCTAGGCCTGGAACGCGCGCTGGAGCGCGATGGCATACGGCTGCTGCGCACCCCCGTCGGCGACAAGTACGTGCTGGAGGAAATGGTGCGCGTCGGCGCGGCGCTGGGCGGCGAACAATCCGGCCACGTGATCTTCCGCCACTTCGCGACCACCGGCGACGGACTGCTGACCGCGCTGCGCATTCTGGAGATTTCGCGCAACGCAGGCGCCGGCCTCGAGGAGTTGACGGCGGGCCTGGAAATCTATCCGCAGCGCTTGCAGAACGTGCGCGTCCGCGAGAGACGGGCGCTCCACGAGCTGGCGGCGGTGGCGCGCGAGATCGAAGAGTGCCGGCAGGAGTTCGGTTCCGCGGGGCGCGTGCTGGTGCGCTTTTCGGGCACAGAGCCGCTGGCCCGCGTGATGGTAGAAGGACCCGACCTGGCGCGCGTGGACGAATTCACCGATCGAATCGCCACGGCCATTCGCAACGAGATTGGAGCATGAACATGCGCAGCTTGATTCCGACCTTGGCGCTGGCCACGGCTTTCGCAATGCCCGCGGCCGCCCAACAACCCCGCCTGAAAGAGGCGCAGGAGGGCTGGGTTTCGCTTTTCAACGGTAAGGACCTGACCGGCTGGGTGAAGGTGGGCGGTGAGCAGTGGACCGTGGAAGACGGCGCGATTCACGGCGTGGGCGTCACCAAAGGCTACGGCTACCTGATGACCGAAAAGCATTACAAGGATTTCGAACTCGCCATCCGCTTCCAATGCGTGACCGGCGGCAATAGCGGCATCTTCTACCGCACCAGTTTCAAGCCGGGCACGGCCGACGTCGCCGAAGGATACCAGTTCGAGATCGACCGCAACCTGAACCATCATACCGGCGGCATCTACACCGCGCGGCGCGGCTGGATCGTGTGGCCGTCGCCCGAAAACGAGTTCGCGATCAAGCCCACGGAGTGGAACGATTATGTGCTGACCGTGGTGGGCAACCACCATCGCGCGCGCTTGAACGGCGTGCAGGTGATCGACTTCACCGACCCGGTGAATGAGGTGGACGACGGCGCCATCGCGCTGCAGTTGCACGCCGGCGGGGAGGCGAATATGCGGTTCAAAGATATCTTCATCCGCGTACCTTGACGTGGCGCGCGTCAACACGTCTAGCACCGTCGGCCCGCGCCCCTGTCGTAATGCCAATTGGCCTTCCAACCGACATTAAATCAGGAGGACCAAAACAATGGCAGTAAGAATGAACTGCTGGCAGGTCAAAAACTGCGGTCGCCAGCCAGGCGGACCGAAAGCGACCGAACTCGGTGTTTGCCCGGCGGCAGCCGGATCGAGTGGGATCAATGGCGGGACCAATGGAGGGCGGATTTGCTGAGCCCCGCCAGTTACCCACAGATTCCCCAGACCAGCCAACAGGAAGAAGGCTCCAACTTCAAGGTGCTGCCCTGATTCCGCCAACGCCGCGCACTCTTGCTCAGGACCCGGCCAGTTCATTCATGCGCTCCACCTGCTTCACCAGGAACGTCATATCCGAAAACGGATCGCCGCCGAAACGCGCCCAGTAGACCCTCCCCTTCTTATCGATCAGGATCGTCGAGTGCAGCTCGATATCCTCGAAATCGTCGTAGGAATGGAAGCGCCGCGCGTTCGCATGATCCTGGTCGGATAGCAGGCGCGCGGGCAGGTCGCCGAACTGCTTGAGCGCCTCGCTGTTCTTCTCCGGCGGCGCACTGCTGACCGCCAGCACCGCCGTGTTCAGACGGTCCCATTCATCCTTGTTCTTCCCGATCTCATGCAACTGCCGCAAGCAGTGCGGGCACTCCGGCCCGAGGTAGAACACCAGCAGCACGTTCTTGCCGCGGTACTCCTGGAGCGATACGGCCTTCCCCGCGGCATCGCGAACATCCAGCGCCGGCGCCTCGTAAGGCTGCCAGCGCGGCGGCCCGAAATGGTCGAGAGGCACGCGCGCGTAGTTGCGTTGCGGCGCGGGCGACGAGTCGCGCGGCGTGGCGGCGATGCCGGTGGCTTTGGCGCGCTCCAGGGTTTTCAGCCCGGCGTCCGCATTCGAAGCCACGAACAGCAGCCGCGCCATGTCGTCCTCGGCCTTGGCCTTCTCGCCCAGTGCGGCGTACGCGCGCACCAGTCCGGAGAGCGCAAAGATGTCGTTGCGGGTCAGCTCCAGCGCCTTCTCGAACGCTTGCGCCGCCAGCACCGGACTGGCGGCATCCAGGTAAGCCTCGCCCAAACTGTTGTAGAGCGATTCCGGATAGAAGGGCGGGTCCGCATATTGCTTCTGCATGTCGTATTCGCGCCCGGCGGCGTCCGCCAGCAGTCCCAGGCCGACAATGATATCGCCGGTATCGGCGCGCGCGATCGCGAACCGCCCCTTCAACTCCAGCGCCTCTATGCCGTACGTCCCCTCCGCGTCCTTGTTCTTGTCCAGGTCCTTCTTGAGCGCGGCGTGCGCGGCGATGCTCTTCCCGGCTTTCTCCAGGTCGCCCTTGCCCAGCCAGGCGCGCGCCTCGGAGTAGGCCTTGTTCATCTTGTCTTCATACACGTCGCGCCAGGGGATGGACTTCGGGTTCAGCAGATCGTCCCAGCGCTCGAACTTGATCAGCGCCCGCTCCATGGCCGCGATGCCGCGCGAATGCGTGCTGAATTCGTTTTCCTTGTTATCGATGGGGTCGAGCGGCGCATCGATGAGCTGATGCGCGCCGAAGATGGCCGCTTCCGCCATCCCAAGCTGCTCCTGAATATAGGAAAGGTAGGTGCGGTTGTGCGCGTAGTTCCAGTTATTGAACGGAAACGTGAGGCTGGTCCGCATGTACTGCTTCTCTACACGCGTGGCCGCATCCATGGAGAGCGCCGCCTCGTGCCACATGCCCACGATGCTGTAGATGTGTCCCGGCATGTGCTGGGCGTGGCCGATGCCCGGCACCAGATCGGTATACGCGCGGCAGCTTGCGAGCGCTTGCTCGGGTTCGTGGTAATCCCAGTTGTGGATGCGATAGTGGTGCGCGCCGGGATGATTGGGCTGGCGCGCCAGGATCTCGCGGATGATCAGCTCGGCGCCATATCGCGAGTCGCCCATGGTGACTTCGGCCAGCAGCGCGCGCGCCTCCATATCGTCGGGGTACTTCACGCACAGCGTTTCGAGCTTCTTCATCTCGGCGCGCCGCAACGCACGGTCGTCGCGATCGCCGGCGGTGTCGCGCACCGGATCGGGCAGCAGGACGGCCTCCAGGGCCTCGATATACAGGCGCTCGCGCTCGGTGACTTTGTCCTTGCGCCTGACGGCTTCGCGCAGGAAGTCGGCGGCGCGGTCGCCGTCCGTGGCGCGCGCCAGGCCCCAATAGGCCATGGCATTGTCGGGCTCCAGCTTCAGGCACCAGCGGAAGGAGCGCTCGGCTTCGTAAAACCAGAAAGAATGCAGCAGCGCGTTGCCTTGGTTGAACCACTGCTGGACCTCCGGGTTCTTGGCGGTGATGGGAAACGGCGCGACCCCGATGCCTTCCATGACCCAGGGCTTTTGGCGCGGCCCGGAGTCGAACGCGGCGCCGTGCGCGGAGTGTCCTTTGTCGGGCTTGTCGTCGGTGCTGGAGGTTTGGGCGTAGAGGCTGGGAATGGCGGTGAATGCGGCCGCCAACAGGAGAGATGATGCTGGTTTCAAGCGCATGGCTGACAGTATGGCATAGGCGATTTTGCGTTGCACTTTGTTGCACTGGGTTGCATCGGTGGCTCCGGGGGGAGATCCTGGCGAATCTGACAATCAAAGCCCAACGTCTTGAAAATAAGCTTCCAGGCGACGGCGGCACGGGGGCCTGTACCATCGCGCGGTTCTTGCAGATTCGGGTTACATCATGTTGCATCGGTTGCATTGGATAGAAATTCGCCGGCGAAAGGCCGCTCGCTCCGCCCGAGAAGATCAGACTACCACGGGCGTTCGGCGGTCCTGGCGGACGAATTGGCAGTTCGGGTATGTTTTCAAGAAGATCCGGACAGGACTCAGCGCGTGACCGCCGGCTGGGAACACTCCGGCCGCGGTCCTCGTATCTATAAGTGAGCGAGGTGATGCGATGTTCTGCACACGATGCGGGATCGAAATCGACGAGAAGGTGCGCTACTGTTCCACGTGCGGGCACCCCACCAAACTGGCGGAAGCCACGGCCAACCCCTACGCATCACCGAGGCTGGCGCTGGACACGGAGAACAAGAAGATCGCGGGAGTGTGCGCGGGGTTCGCGCGCTATCTGGGTGTGGACGCGCTGCTGATCCGCATCGTGTGGCTGGCGCTGGCGCTGGGCGCGGGGTTCGGCTTCTTCGCGTACGTGATCGCTTGGATTTTGATGCCTAAGGATGCGCCGCGAGCGGCTGCGGCGGCGGATTACGCGCGGCAGGGCGGGTAGCGGTGCTACTCTGGCGACGGGTAGTTGCGCCCAACGTACAAGAGCTGGTCGTGGTCCGCGATACCGACGTTCAGGCGATCGAGATGCCGATCGTGATTTCGTGACCGAAAGCCTCGAAACGGCTCTTTGCCGTAGCGAAGTTCATTGGAACTCCACGCTCAACATCGATACCAAGGGCCTCAGCGTAGCTTCGTTCGAACAGGCAATAGGCCGCTCCGGTGTCGAGGTTCGCGACCAGACTGATCGTTTCTTGGCCAGAACGCAGCACAACGGGTACGCTGATCGTGTCGCCGGGCCCGACGTAGGAATGCCGCCTCGAAAAGCTGACTCGGAAAGCCAAGTCCTACCACCCTCCAAACGGCAGCGGAGGCTCCTTCGGAATCTGCATTAGCAGAGGGTGCTGAACGCCCGCAGCCCGGGCTTCTTGCAGAACGGCCTTGGCGTCCGCGCCGTGACTGACCAGCTTATCCCCTTCGATCGCTACCCAAAGGCCCGCGTAGCGCGGACCGTTCAAATGAAGCCACTCCCGTTCGCGTTGGCGGGCATTGAACGCCTGCGTGGGGCGGAGTTCGTCTGTCACGGTCACGACCAAGTGCTGTTGTTCCGCGAATGGGAGCGGTTCGAGAGGGCGGAGAACACCGGACTCGTACACAACCTCCAATTGCTTAGTCATAGCCTGATTGTACCGTGCTGGAGTCAGTCGGCAGCGGGAGGTGTGCCTTCGCCTAGCTCTGTCAGCGCTTGTTGGAGGGTTGCCAGGTTCGCGCCGGCGCTTTTGGTTAGCGGGTTCTCGGGGCCGTAGCTCGCTTCGAGGATGCGTAGCGCGCGCTGGAGGTAGGGCAAGGCTCCCGTCAAGTCGCCTTGGGCCTGCAGAATCAGGCCGATGTTGTTGGCGGCGGATCGCCACCTCGGGGTGGTCGGGGCCGAAGACCTTTTCACCGATGGCCAGCGCGCGCCGGGCGTATTGCAACGCTCCCGCCAGATCGCCTTGGGCCTTCAGAATCGTGCCGATGTTGCTGGCGCGGATGGCCACGTTGGGGTGGTCGGGG
>PKYZ01000453.1 GCA_003132865.1 Bryobacterales bacterium | reverse complement strand
CGGCGCTCGAACGGCTGGCGGGCGCGTACGCCGCCGCGCGCGAAGACCGCGAGGATCTGGTGCAGGAGATCGCCACGGCGTTGTGGCGGGCGCTGCCCGGCTATCGCGGGGAATCGAGCGAGCGCACGTGGCTCTACCGCATCGCGCACAACGTGGCAATTACGGCCACGGTCAAGCAGCGCAAGCGGGAGAAGCGGGAAGCCGCGCCGGAGCCGCTGCTGGACCTTCCGTCGGCCGGCGCCGGCGCCGAACAGGATCTGCTGGTGGAGGAGAAGCGGCGCATGTTGTTCGCTGCGATCCGCGGGCTGGCGGCGGCGGACCGGCAAATCACAGTGCTGCACCTGGAGGGTTTGAGCGGCGCCGAAATCGAAGCAGTGACCGGGATCGCGGAAGGCGCCGTGGCGACGCGCCTGACGCGTATCCGGGAAAAGTTGCGCCACGCCATTCGGGCGCGGGAGACGGGCGATGGCCGATAGAGACGAACTCGATCAACTTTGGTGCGGCCAGACCACTGGTCCACCGACGAAAGGAGAAGACATGTTAACGATTGCGATAGAGAGAGCGAACCGGTTCGATCATACGATCAAGGCTCGCAACTGGAGGGAATGCGGGGGGGCGGCGCTGGTGACGGCGTTCTTTGCCTTCATAGCGTGGCGGTCGCCGAATGCGCTGGCTTGTGCCGGAAACCTGGTGATAGCGGCCAGCGGTTTGTGGATCGTCTTCTACATGCTGCGCTACGGGCGCGAGGCGCCGGCGCCCGCGCCGGATCGAAGCCTGGCTGATTTTCAGCAGGCCCTGCTGCGCAAGTACGAGCACCAGATCCGGCTGCTGAAGAACGTGAAGTATTGGTACCTGCTGCCGCCTTATGTAGGGCTGCTGCTGGCGAGCGCGGGTAAGATGATGGCGGACGACGCCAAGGGCCAGCCTGGCTGGCCGGAACTGGTCGCGGTGACGATTTACACGGCTGTGTTCGGGGGCCTCTGGTGGCTCAACGAGGTATATGGCGTGCGAAACCTGCGGCGCGAGCGCGCGCGATTGTTGGAGGAGATGGACAGGCCAGAAGGCCTGGCCTACTAGCCTGGATTTTCGAGGATTTTCGCGCCAAATTCTCGTTAACAAATTGGGTGCATCCCATGCATCGCGCATGCCCTGAGTCGGGGTTCCTCGGTGGCGTGCGTTATATATTGGGTGAAGTAATGCTCAGAATGTGTAGAGTCTTCTTTGGTTAGCCTCTTGATCGCCCGCTGACCACCCACGCGGATCGGTCAGCCCCTTGTGCCAGCAAATCCGGGCTATTGCCAGGTCGAGACCCGAACCACCATCAGTTTGCTATTGACATATCGAAACATTGTGTCGATCATATGTTTTATGGAGAATTCACCAGATCCATTAACATAAGAAGGCCGCTTCTTCCTGGAACCCGCCTCCCCTTCCCACCGCCAATACGAGGCCCTCCGCGCCTACTTCGTGGAGGGCATCTCTTCCCAACTCGTCGCGGGGCGATTCGGCTATACCGCCGGTTCCTGCCGCGTCCTCTGCCACCATTTCCGCCGCTCGCAGCCCGATTTCTTCCGCGACCTCAAGCCCGGTCCCCGCACCCAACCCAAGAAAGACGCATCCCGCAGACTCCTCCCCTCCCCAGAACTCCGGCTAAACCACACCGCTCCATGTTGGACCATGGTTTTTTGTTCGGCGGAGAGGCTGATCTGCTTGGTGCGTCCGCCGGGATAGCTGACGGTCAAAACCCAGACCGGGTGGCCGGGTCCGCGGGCGCAGACGGCACAGCCGGTGCGATGGCGGATGCGGCGATGGAGCAAGGAGCCGCGGAGGATCTGGGTGGTGGAGGGCAGTGCGGCGGCGAGTTCGGCGCGGGCTTTGGGGGTTACCGTGTGTTTCACTTTTAACAATGAAACACACAAAGGACCTGTCAAGCCTCCCGGGGGCCGGAGGGCATTAAATTTCATTCATAACGATGAAACAACGACAAGCGGTGCGTAATCGCCCTGTTTTGGGCGCAGGAACTGCGAGCCGGCGAGATTGAACCGGCGGCGACACCAGGGGTGCCTGCGGACGACACCGAGCGCCGAGGGTCACCGCCGTCGCGATCTTTGGAAAGGGCGGCCGGCGAAAGAACGGGGCCTCGCGGGCAACGGCAGAGTCGGCCTCCCAACGCCAGCCGCACCAATAACTGCTGGCGTATCAATGGCTTATGGGTTTCGCGACAGAAACTAGCTAGCGCAACGGCTCGCGGCGCAACTGAAACCACGCTCCGAAAGCCGCGATCAGCGCACCGGCGGTCAAGTATAGCGCGCCGCGAAATTCCGGCAGGCCAGCGAAGTAATAGTGGCTGAAAAAGAATCCCCGGGCCATCGTCGCCAGGACGGCAAGGCTCCACAGGAAGAACAGCGGGCGCCATCTCCGGCAGATCGCCAGGATAACCGACGCCAGACCCACCAGAGCGGCGCAAAGCAGCCAGTAGGTGAGCGTCTGGCCCTGCCAGGGCAGCATTTCAAGCTGCAACGGCTGGCCGCTGGACCACGCCACGACTGAAATGGCCAGCAGGAACAGCGTCAACAGACCGTGAAAGAGATAGCTGAACACGCGCATAAGGGCCCTCAGTGCAGCCACCAGCAGACCTCCGATTTAAACGAACAGGACATTGTAGCAAGTTGTTCGCGGAGGGCGGGCTGAGCGGGCGACGCGGCGACGCGGGGACACGGCGACGCGGGGACATGACTACTGTCCAGGCTTGAACTCCAACCGGACTTCCGTAACGACATCAACCTGCCTTCCGTTCACCAAGGTAGGTTGGTAAACCCACCGGCGGAGCGCTTCGACAGCGGTTTGAACCAGCCAAGGATTCCCGCTGATCAAGGTCTCGGTAACAATGTGGCCTTCCTTGCCAATCACGACGACGAACCGCACCGGGTCTTCAGCTCGATGCGCCGGCCGCATACTCGGGATCTACCTTGGCGATGAGCTTCTGCGCCTGTACGGCTGGGGCAACGCGAATTGGCGGCGCCTCATCGGCGCTTCTCACCGTTGGTTCAAAACGAATCACTCCATGGCTTCGGGGCCCGCCGGATGCCGGCCCGCCCTTAGCGGAGGCCGGCGGTGGAGGTGGAGGTGGAGGTGGCGAGACCGCCATCAAGGCCCATTGCTTTAAGAGCGGGTCCGGATTGCCAATGTCCGGCGGGCGGCTAACGGTCCATGCAATCGCTGCCTGAACCTTTTCGGCCCGGGCGTCGGCCGACTTCTCCAGCCACCGGTCGGCCGCGGCCAGGTCCTGGCGCCTCTCTTCGTCGCCATCGCGCGTTCCGGCACGCTCGCGAAGCAGCAGGCTCAGATACTGCATGGCAACTTCGTGAACAGGATCGAGTGCAACGGCTTTCTCGAAATCCACAATCGCCTCGTCGAGAATTGGCTGGTGCGCCGGCTTGCCCTGCCGGAGCCACTGCTGCTGGGCGATTGTCCCGAGTGTGCACCAGATATCCGCGTTCCGCGGTTCGGCAGCCAACGCTTTCCGATACCACTTGCGAGCCTCCTCCAGCCGGCCCTCGTAGAAGGCTAACTGACCCAGCATGACGACGGCGATCCGACTCATGGGGTCCAGGGTCAACGCGCGGCGTAACTCCGTTTCCGCCCGGCGCGCGCGATCCGCATTATCCGCGGACACGGCATTCGGAATGTACTGCTGAAACCACCCGAGCGCCAGGTAAAGATGCGGCACTGGGCTTTTAGGATTCGAATCGGACGCCTTCTGAAACGCGGAGACCGCTTCTGAATAGCGCGCGTACCGGAACGCCTCAGTGCCTTGCTTGATCCAATCCCGCCAATCCGGCGGTTGCGGAGAATCTTGCCCCATGAGCGTAGTTACCCCAAGCACCAGCAGCGCGGCAACGGCTCGCATCGTTCGGTTCCCAACACGGATCTCCATCTTGGTATCCTGAACGCCCCTACTGTACATCGGGGCCGGCAATCGCATCGTCTTGTCTCTTCCGGAAGTTTGGGCGTTCGGTCAAATTTGGTGTCAGTCTGGGATTTCCATCTTGCGCATGATTGCCATTCAGTATACATCCAATTCCGATCCCGCGGCTCCACCTATTTTTGGATTCGTTGACCGATCGCGTGCTGGGCGCCATCGCGCTACGCTGAGCGCATGGGGCATTACCCGTTCACCCTGTTCAATGGCATTACCGCGCTCGTGCTGGCGTTGACGCTTATGCTGGTGTGGCGGCGCTTCCGCGCGTCGCTGGCCGCCAACTGGCCGTTGGTCTGTTACGCATTCATCGCGGGCTACACGATCGGCTTTTCCGGCGGGCTGAATCCTTACTGGGTGGCGGCGGGCGTGGCGTGCGCGGTGGCGATTCGCTTTGGTCTTCACCCCAGGCAGATGCGGTGGGTGGAAGCGATTCCGCTGGGGTATGTGGCTTGGCGCTGCGTGGGATTGCTGTTGATGTGGTGAGTCACTCGCGGTGACCTCGCCGTCATCTCAGGGATGCACCTTCTCGTGCCTCTTCAGCATTTCGATGAATTGCCGGATGCGCCGCGCGCGCGTCTCGGCCTTCTTGACAGTCTGAATTCGCCAAAGGATGGCATAGCGATTCGCGCGGTCCAATGCGCCGAAGAAGGCCTTGGCCCGCGGATTCCGATCGAGGGCCGCCTGCAAATCGTCCGGCACCTCGGCGCTGCCGGGCGAATCGTATGCGGCATCCCACCGCCCATCCTTCTTCGCGCGCTCAACCTGCTCCAGTCCGGCCGGCTGCATGCGGCCCGCTTTGATGAGCGCCGCGGCTTTCCCGCGATTCACCTTCGACCAGATGCTTTTGTCCCGGCGCGGGGTGAACCTTTGCAGCCAGGCCTGCTCGCTCTCGCCCTTCTTTTGGGCGTCGATCCAGCCGAAGCAGAGCGCCGCTTCGAGCGCTTCCCTGTATGACACCGACTGGATGGCGGATCTCTTCTTTGCCAGCCGCAACCAGGCGCCGGACGACGTGGCGTGATTGGCGCCCAGCCAGTCCTGCCAGTCCTTTTGCCGGCGAAACAGGAGTATGGACGTATTCGATTCTTGCATGGCCGTGCTACGACTAGGCATCCTTGGAGGAACGCCATGATACAGTTTATCGCTAAGTTCGAAAAGACGAGCATAGCTCGCCGTGGCTGGGGGTTGGCGACTGGTGGCTGGTGATTGGTTCCGGCTATGAGAATTCTATACAATCAAATGGATTGAGGGATCTTCGTAAGCCGATCTGCTGGCTCGGAGACAGCCGTGACCGCCTGCGACATTTCCCCGAGGCAGCGCGCTGGGAAGCTGGCTATCAGTTGATCCAGGCGGGACGTCCAGCCACGGACTGGAAGACGATGCCACTTGTCGGACCGCGAGTTACAGAGATTCGAGTTCATTTGGAGAGCGAGTACCGGGTCTTCCACTTGGACATGAAGCGCTATCGCGAACTGCTGGAAAGGCGGAAGTGATGCGAGCCACCAAAGGTAATGAGAATGTTTTTGTGGATTGCGGATTTCCACCGGCCTAGGTTGAAAACCTCCGCATGAGAGCCCAGATGATGATCGCCCTGAGCAGCTATTTCCAGGACAGAAAGATCAGTCAAGCCAGCGCCGCCAGGATCATGGGTGTTTCGCAGCCCCGGATCTCGGACCTGATGCGCGGTAAGATCGGGTCGTTCACCTTAGACACGCTGGTCAACATGCCGACCTCCGCGGGCCTAAAGGTAGACATGACCTGATCCTGGCGGCAAGGGCATTCCGCGACAGATGCCCGCCACCTACCCGAACGGCTGCTCCAACGACGGGCTCTGCGGCGTCAGCAACTCCGCGGCGGATTCCGTAATGTGCATATCGTCTTCCAGACGCACGCCGAATTGCCCCCGGATGTAAATACCCGGCTCATCGCTGAAGGTCATGTTGGCCGCCAGCGGCAGGGTGTCGCCCCGAACCAGGTACGGCCACTCATGGCCGTCCATCCCCAATCCGTGGCCGACGCGATGCGTGAAGTATTTGTAGCCGGGGCCATAGCCGGCATCCACGATCACTTTGCGCGCGGCGGCGTCCACGGCCTCGCATGGCACTCCCGGACGAGCCGCCGCCAGCGCCGCGCTTTGCGCGCGATGCACGATGTCGAAGACCCGCTTCATTTTGTCCGTGGCCTTCCCCAGCACAAACGTGCGGCTGATATCGGACTGATATCCTTCCACCGTGCAACCATCGTCGATCAGCACGATGGAACCCTCGCGGATGATTTGCGGCTGACGCGAGCCATGCGGCAGCGCGGTGTATTCTCCGGCCTGCACACTGGCAAAGCCCGGAAACCCGAGCGCCTGGTAGGCGGACCCAATCAGTTCGCCGAACTCCCGGGCGGTCATGCCGTCGCGCATGGATTCCCAGGCGGCCTCATAGGCCTGTATGGTCACCCTGGAAGCCAGGCGAAGCAGCGCCATTTCAGCCGGGCTCTTGATCATGCGGCACCCGGAGGTAACCGGCGTGGCGCTGGTCACGGTGGCCGCCGGGACGGCTTTCGCGATGCTGTCGGCGAAGACAAACGGCGTGGTCTCCTCGATGCCGATCTTGCCCGTGAGGAGGCCGGCTTCTTTCAGACCGAAGGCCGCCAGGGCGTACGGGCTTTCGTCTTCCTGCCAGGTGTAGACGTGCGCGCCCGTTACCGGTCCGGCGGCGATCTGTTCCCGCGCGCGATCCTCTTCGAAGCCCGGGCAGACGAAGAAAGCATCGCCGCGCGCCGGAATGATCATCATGAACAGGCGCTCGCTATTGCCCCAGCGCGCGCCGCTGAAATAGTTGAGCGACGTGCCGCCGGCCAGACAAATGGCGGCGATCTTGTTCTCCACCATCAATTGCTGCGCGCGTTCGATGCGGGCGCGGCGTTCGGCGGTCGAGATCGGCTGGGCTTCGGCGCGCCGGTTCTTCAGTTGGGCGATCGGCGAACCGGCCGGCGCGGCGGACAAAGCGGCGGGCGCCAGTCCCGCGGAGAGAAGGAAAGATCGGCGTGTGGCCATCTCTGTAGTTTAGCCTCCCGACGTGGCGCACGCTCTCAGCGTGCCGTGTCCGCACTCCTGCGGACACGTGCGTCCCCTCAATGGGGTGCTACCCAATACGATACATTGGTCTGTTGCGTCTACTGACTGCATTCTTCGCTGTAGCGCTCGCGGCGGCGCGCGGGCAGGGCAACTACGAGGTCCAGGTTTATGGGTCGGACCTGGTCCCGCCCCACAACACGATGGTGGAATTGCACTCCAACTTCACCGTCCAGGGCAGCAAGACCATCATCGATGGCATGCTGCCCACCGAACACCAGGAGCACGAGACCCTGGAGATCACGCACGGTTGGAGCGAATGGTTCGAAACCGGCCTGTATCAATTCACCGACCATCAGCCCGGCGGCGGTTGGATGTGGGTTGGCACGCACATCCGCCCGCGCGTGGCCGTGCCTGAGCGCTATCACCTGCCAGTTGGAATCAGCCTGTCGACCGAGATCGGTTATCAGCGCGCCATCTTCTCGGCGGATACCTGGACCTGGGAGATCCGCCCGATTATCGATAAGAAGCTGGGGCGCTGGTACAGCGCGTTCAACCCCTCGCTGGATCGCGCCTTTCACGGTCCCGACACGCGCCGCGGGCTGGAATTCTCGCCCAACTTCAAGGTCAGTTATGACGTCACGCCGAAGATCGCCGGTGGTATCGAGTATTATGGCGCGCTGGGTCCCGTCACCGGCTTCGATCCGCTGCGCGACCAGCAGCAGCAGATCGTGCCCGCCATCGACCTAAATCTGAACCCGAAGTGGGAGTTCAATTTCGGCGTGGGCGTAGGCATCACCCACGGCACCGATCATCTGCTGGTAAAGATGATCCTGGGCTACCGCCTCAGCCGGTAGGCTTCCGCCCCAGCACCACCACCGTCCGAGATTTGCACTTGGTTGGGATGCTTCACGCGCGGCAACGCGAATCCGGCATCGCGCAGGATTTCGGCCGAATTCCTTCGGCTCGTATAGCCGGAATCCCTCGTGCCCAGCCCGATCCCTGCCGGAGGTCCTGCCTGAGCGGCTGTGCGAGGCGGACACGGGCTGGGTGTTGCTGTCGCTCTGGATCCCGATCATGGACAGGTTGATCCATCGGCTTGACAATTCACGTGCTTCTGCAGTCAGCATTTTCCAATCCGTAAAT
>PKYZ01000872.1 GCA_003132865.1 Bryobacterales bacterium | reverse complement strand
CGCCACCCCCGCCGCCGACCTGGCCATCTGGGACGAATACGGCTTGCGCGAAGGCGAGACCGCGCAATATGAAGGCGACGGCCAGAAGTTCACCGCCACCGCCTACCGCTTCCAGGACCCTACCGGCGCCTTGGGCGCTTTCCAGTGGCTGCGCCCGGCAGATTCCAAACCATCGGCACTCGCCAAGTTGGCCGCTGAAACCTCCGCTGGCAGCATCCTGGCCCATGGCAATTACGTGCTGCGGTTCGAAGGCTACCATCCGGCGGCGCCCTTTCTAACCACGCTTATCGAGGGCCTGAAGCAGGTGGACAATTCCGCTCTCCCCGCCTTGATGGACTACCTGCCATCCCAGGATCTGGTGCCCAATTCCGAGCGTTACGTGGAAGGCCCGGCGGCCCTGCAGAAGTTCGATCCGGGGATTCCACCCTCCACGGCGGCTTTCCATCTCTCGGCCGAGGCGCAAGTCGGCTCTTTCCGCGGGGTGCCCTCGGCGCCCGGCGGCGACCTAAAGCTGGCCATTTTCAGCTACCCGACGCCCCAGATTGCCCGTCAGCAAACCGGGCAGTTCCAGCAGATCGCAGGCGCCATGGTCAAGCGCAGCGGCCCACTGGTGGCCGTGATTTTGTCGCCGCCCAATCCCGATGCCGCCGAGAAACTGCTGTCCCTCATTCGTTATCACGCGGACATCACGGTCGACCAACGCGTCTCCACGCGCCGTGACAATATCGGCGACTTGGTGATCAACGCCTTTGTTTTGATCGGTATACTGCTGTGCTTCTCGCTTGTCGGCGGATTGGCGTTCGGCAGCGTGCGGGCCTTTTTGCGGCGTGGCGGCCGCGGCGAAGCCGCAGACGCCATGATCGTACTGCACCTGCAAGACCGCTAACGAGCCGCCCGCCAAACCCATAAAGTACGGCATTCCAGGACCTTAGACTAAAATCAACAGGCCAAAACCGTCCGTTTTTCCGTTTTCGCATACTCCCTGTGGAAATGTGGAAACCCTGTAAATATCTCATCCGCCTCCAATTACAGGCCAAAATTTTCCGGCGGATTTTTACTTGACTTGGAGCGCTGGGAGCCATAAGATCCAACTACCAAAGGTTTTTGGCGGAGTTGCGATTCCGTCGAACCTGATTCTCCCATCGAACATCCCCCTGGTAGAACAGGGGAAAGGATGCTCACCCTTCGGGGTGAGCATTTCTATTTGTGGGGCAGGCCTTCAGGCCTGCGCGGGTCCTCCAGNNACTTTCGGTGAGCGAAGCTCGCCATCGGCGAGCCATGCTCGCCCTGTTAAACTGAACCTATGCACCCACCCATCCCCCGGAAGCCTGACGGCGACGCCACTTGGCGTACCCGTCTGGCCTCCCTGCGGAACATCCGTCCGCTGCTCGGGATGGTTTGGGATACCAGCCCGGCCCTGGTATCCATCACCACCGCTCTGCGCCTCGTACGGGCGCTCCTGCCCCTGGCCATGCTCTGGGTCTCGATGCTCATCCTGGATGGCGTGGTGGCCTGGATCAAGCGCGGAAACGGCGATGCTGCCGGCCTCTGGAGACTCGTCGCCCTGGAATTGGGGCTGGCCGTCCTCAGCGACCTGCTGGCGCGCGCGAATTCCCTGGCCGATAGCCTGCTGGGCGACCGCTTCACCAACCGCATCAGCGTGCGGCTCATCGAACACGCCACGCAACTGGATCTGGCCTCGTTTGAAGATCCGGTCTTCTACGACAAATTGGAGCGCGCCCGCCGCCAAACTACCGGCCGCATTGGCCTTCTAGCGGCTGTTCTGAACGTCGCCCAGGACACGCTCAGCCTGATTTCGCTCTCCGCCAGCCTGATCGTCTTTTCGCCCTGGCTCATGATCCTCCTGGTCGCCGCCGTAATCCCCGCGTTCCTGGGCGAAACCCACTTCACCACGCTCGCCTATTCCGTCCTCTATCGCTGGACGCCGCAGCGCCGCCTCCTGGATTACATCCGGCTGCTGGGCGCTTCCAACCAAAGCGCCAAGGAAGTCAAGATCTTCGGGCTGGGCCCGCACCTCGCTGAACGATATCGTGAGGTTTCCGAACGTATCTACGAGGATAATAAGAAGGTTGCCGTCAAGCGCGCCAGCGTCGGATTCCTGCTCAACCTGGTTTCTACGGGCGGCTATTACGGTGCCTATGCGGTGGTCTTGATCCGCACCCTGGCATTCGCCCTCTCCGTGGGGATGTTTATGTTCCTCACCGGCGCCTTTTCCCGTTCCAGCATGTACATCGAAAAAATCCTGCAAAGTTTTACCGATATCTCCGACCAAGCTTTGTACTTGAAAGACCTGTTCGAGTTCTTCGAGATGAAACCCGCTATCCGCAGCCTCCCCAACGCGCTGCCCGCACCTAGGCCGATCCGCTCCGGCTTCGAGTTTAAGAACGTTGCCTTTGCCTATCCGGGCTCGGATCGCATGGTCGTCGAGAACATTAGCTTCCACCTGGAAACACAAGAAAAAATAGCCCTTATCGGAGAGAATGGAGCTGGCAAAACCACTCTGGTCAAGCTCCTTGCCCGGCTCTATGACCCCACCGCCGGACAAATTCTCCTCGACGGCGTGGATCTCCGCGAATACGACGTCGAAGACCTCCGCAAAGAGATCGGCGTCATCTTCCAGGACTACATGCGCTATGAGCTGCTTGTCAAAGAAAACATTGGCTTTGGTAAAATCGAAGACCTCGCCGACCGTTCCCGCATCGAGATGGCCGCCCAGAAGAGCATGGCATTCCAGGTCATCGGGAAATTGCCCAACGGCTACGACCAGATGATCGGCCGCAGGTTCGATGGCGGCGTGGACCTCTCCGGCGGCGAATGGCAGAAGTTTGCCCTCGCCCGGGCCTACATGCGCGACGCGCAACTGTTAATCTTGGACGAGCCCACCGCCACTCTGGACGCCCGCGCCGAGTATGAGGTCTTCCGCCGTTTCGCGGAACTAACTAAAGGGAGAATGGCGGTGCTGATTTCCCACAGATTTTCCACAGTCCGCATGGCGGATCGTATCCTGGTCCTCCAAAACGGCCGGATCTTTGAGCAGGGCACGCACGCTCACTTGGTGGCGCTCGGCGGGCAATACGCGGAGTTGTTCGAGCTGCAAGCGGCTGGCTACAGATAAGGTATAGATAGTGAGCTTCAACTGAATGACAGAAAACAAACTACAAGTAATCCCCCTGGGCGGATTGGGCGAGTTCGGCATGAACATGACCGCCATCCGTTTCGGCGACGAAATCATCGTGATCGACTCTGGGATGATGTTCCCGGAAGACGAACTGCTGGGCGTGGACTTGGTCATGCCCGATCTCACCTTCCTGAAGGAGAACCAGTCGCAGGTCAAAGCTCTGATCCTGACCCACGGCCATGAGGACCACATCGGAGCGGTGCCCTATTTCCTGACCGAGATCCGCGTGCCAGTGTACGGAACAGCCTTCACGCTGGCTCTGGTAGAGCGGCGGCTGGAAGAATACGAGCTTGAAGAAGAACCCGAGCTGAATCCAATCAAGCCTAAGCAAATACTGACGATAGGTCCATTCAAGATCGAGTTTATCCATGTAACGCACTCCATCGTCAGCGCCGTCGCGCTGGCCATCGCCACGCCGCTCGGAGTCATCATCCACACCGGCGATTTCAAGGTCGATCCCACCCCCACCGACAACGAGCTCTTCGACCTGCACACCCTGGCCGACTACGGCAAGCGGGGCGTCCTGCTGCTCCTTTCCGACTCGACCAATGCCGACCGGCCGGGCTACACCGAATCCGAGCGCGCCGTCCAGCCGCGCATGGAAGACATCTTCAACCGCGCCCAACGACGTCTGATGATCTCTTGTTTCAGTTCTTCCATCCACAGAATTCAACTGGTGCTGGATCTTTCGGCGCAGTTCGGCCGCAAAGTGGCGATTGTCGGACGGAGTATGACAACCGTCAGCGAGATTGCCCACTCCCTCGGGCTGCTCGAGATTCCCGACGGAGTCCTGATCCGTCCCCAGGACGTCATGGGCACCGCCCCGGAAAAGGTCACCGTGCTCATTTCGGGCACGCAAGGCGAGCCCATGTCGGCGCTTTCGCGCGTAGCCGTGGATAACCACAAGCACATCTCGGTGGAAGAAGGCGACACGGTGGTGTTGAGCTCGCGCATCATCCCGGGCAACGAGAAGGGCATCTTCCGCATGATCGACCACATGGCGCGCCGCGGGGCCGACGTGTTGTACGGCAGCATGAATCCGCCGGTGCATGTTTCCGGGCACGCCAGCATGGAAGAAATGAAGCTGGTCCTGAACCTGGTGCGGCCGCGGTACTTCGTGCCGATCCACGGCGAGTTCCGGCAACTCGCCAAGCACGCACGCTTGGCCGAGCATCTGCGCGCCTCGGGCCTGGAAGATACCTTCGTCATGGAATCCGGCGACGTGCTGGAGATCGACCACCACGGCGCGCGCCGTGCCGGCAAGGTGACCGTGGGACGCGTGTGCATCGATTCCGGCTCGGTGGACGACGTGGTGGAGGAGATGGTGATCCGCGACCGCCGGCATCTTTCCGAAGACGGCATCGTGCTGCCCATCATCGCCATCAACCGGCACACCGGGCGCATGGAGAGCCTGCCGGAAATCGTCAGCCGCGGCTTTGCGCTGGCCGAAGACGGATCGGACTTCATGCAAAGCGCCCGCCAGGTGGTGGCGAAAACGCTGGAAGCCTCCAACCGCGAGGAGAAGACCGATTGGGGGGTGATCAAGGAGAAGATCCGCGCGGATTTGAAGAGGTATATCGTGAAGGAGACTTCGCGGCGGCCGCTGATTATGCCGGTGATTCTGGAGGTGTGATGGCCGATCACCTGGCTGCACGGACCAGCGATTTGCGCTAGTCTTGTTCCGTACATGGCCGAAACCCTCGACAGCACCATCAAGGAACTCCTCTCGCAGTACCTGGCCGAGGTCCGCTCGCTCCCCAACGAGTCTGCCAAGACCCACCGCTTCGCCGCGTTGGTCGGACAAGCATTTCCAGGGTCGGCGGCGACCAGCAAGCTGACGGCCGGCATTGAGAAGGCGATCCGCATTCAACTGGTGCGGCGGATTGAAGCGCTGCCGGTACCGGCGGGGGTAGAGTCTGGCGGCTGGCAGATCAAATTCTTGGCGAAGAAAACGGAGGGGGACGGAAAGGCGTGCGATGGATCGCCTGGACAACAGGCCGCTCCGTCGTTTTGGGCTTACCCGGACGGGGCAAGGGTGGAGCATGCATCAGGCGGCTGGCGGTTTGAGTAGTATTAAATTTTGTTAACGCATGCACCGGCGCGACTCGCGTGGGTGTAGAATGTTGGCAGACTGGGAGCCAGAATGGCAGTTCTGGCTTACTTCGAGCTGGGTTGAGGGAGCCCTCGGAAGGTTTCCGGGCGCCGCCTGTTGAAGGGACGGCACTACCAAACGGCCCTGGAAGGAGCCGGAGGGGACGGAGATTTTATGCGCTTTCTCGTCCTGTTTCTTCTCGCTTGTGCTTCCGGCCTCGCGTCCACAGTGGACGCTTCGGCCACCTGTAACGGTTATGAATCCTTCGGCAACTGGGTCGGGGCAGTTTACTCCGCTTCTTGTGGCGATTCTTCCTCATCTGCGGGAGCCGAAGTCTCCATTTCAGGCGTATCGGTGGAAGTCTTCGCCGGTGTTTCTACACCTGGCGAAGGTGCTAAGGTTACGGCAGGGCCGGCATCCGCGTCACTAGGCGCGGATTACGTACTGACGGTAACGGGAGGGAGCGGCGAGGGTCTATTCCAGCCGGCATTCAGCTATAGCGGAGGGTATGATGACGGAAGCCAAATGAGCGGAACCGCCTCGGCAGTGTGCGTTATCAATTTATGGGTTCCTCCGCAAGACACCCAGTGTTACGGCATATTCATGCCGTTCGTGTTCGGCACTCCGGAAACGCTCGACGTCTCTTTGTCCCTGTGGGCAGAGGAGTCGGACGCTACTTTTAGCCGTCACAATTTCGGTGTAGGCCTCAGCCTAGGTTGCTGCAGTTTTGAGTTCTTCGACGACCAATGGCAGCCTTTGACCGGCGTCAGCTACACCTTTGTTCCAGCCCCTGGCGAAACGCCGACGCCGGAACCCGGCACATTTCTGCTCTTTGCGGGAGCGGGTTGCGCCGGTCTGGTGCGCCGGCTATTGCGTTATCCTGATGCGAAAAATATCGACACGTTCCGCAAATTGCCGCTGACCAGTTCCAGCCGGCTGTCGCCATCGTCGCGCCAGTGGATGGGCACCTGCGGGATGCGGTAGCCTAAACGGCGCGTGATCGCCAGAATCTCTACATCGAACATGTAGCCGTCGATGCGCTGTCGCGAGAAGATTTCGCGGGCCGCCGCCCGCGTGAAAAAATTTGAACCCGCACTCTGCGTAGCGTGGATGCCGCCTCAAAAGAGCGGAATGGCATGGTACAGCGGAAGCCTTTCTGTCACCGCAAAATGACAATGTCCCATAAAGGCTGTGTACACCTATGACTTCGGTGATAGCTGGGAGCATCGAATCGTGGTCGAGAAACGACTGGGGCCTGAGCCAGGGCGCGCTTACCCCGCGTGCCTGGCGGGTGAACGGCACGGACCGCCCGAGGACTGTGGCGGGATATCCCGGTTTCTACAATCTGCTGGAGGCGATCAGCGATCCGGGGCATGAAGAACATGACGAACTCCTGGACTGGCTGGGCGACGGCTTCGATCCGGAGGCCTTCTCCGTCGACGAGGTCAACCGACGGTTAGCGCCGCTGCAGCGGCGCCGGAACAAAGCCGCCGCCGGAAAGAAATGAGGCAGGTATATTCCTCGGAGAAATAGGCCGCCCCAGTTTCTTACACCGGCCTGCCGAAAGCTCACGGTGCTCGGCAGGTGTAGCGCCGGCTCGCCAAGCAGGCGCGCCCCGGCCGGGCGTCTGGGCGCCTCGTGCCTGGAGGAAATCGACACCACGGCGCGCGCCGCGCCGGAAAGGTGACCGTGGGCCGCGTATGCATCGATTCCGGCTCGGTGGACGACGTGGTGGAGGAGATGGTGATCCGCGACCCGCCGGCATCTTTCCGAAGACNNACGGCATCGTGCTGCCCATCATAGCCATCAACCGGCACACGGGGCGCATGGAGAGCCTGCCGGAAATCGTCAGCCGCGGCTTCGCGACGGCCGAAGACGGATCGGAGTTTATGCAGAGTGCCCGCCAGGTGGTGGCCAAAACGCTGGAAGCGTCCAACCGCGAGGAGAAGACCGACTGGGGCGTGATCAAAGAAAAGATCCGGGCGGACTTGAAGCGGTATAGTGAAGGAAACTTCGCGGCGGTCGCTGCTCATGCCGGTCATTCTGGAGGTGTGACGTGGCACGAGCACTTTGCGTGGCGCATCCCCACTTGGCGACGCTTGCTTGCTGGATTTTGAAGCTACTGGGACGGCAGCGCCCCTGAATTACGACATGGCAAGAGTGACCGTTTGGCTCTTTGTCCAGACCGAGAGTATCAGCCCCGATGAACTGTCCAGAATTATCGGTCTACCATACGACACCTGTCGGCGAAAGGGTGAGCCTCCCACCGGCAGACCAGGCATGGCATCGAAGACAAATTCGTGGCGGTTGGAAGCAGTAAGGGAGGTCCCGGAGGATCCCGAGGAGGTGTGTCGTCAAATCCGCGCGGCCGTATGGGACGTCGTGAATCGCGTTGGTGGCCACGAGGAAGGTCTCGCTGCGGCCCGAGAACAGGGGCACTCTGGCGTTATGATCGGCTTGCTCGCTGAGAGCGTACCATCCATTGAGTTCGACGCACCACTCTTGAAGGCGCTCGCAGCCCTGAACCTTGATCTACAACTCGACCTGATCGTCGGTTGAACTGGCAGCTACGAAGATCCGGCAGAGCTGCCAGCACCACCCACGCTTCGAGCCAGTCATTCTGGAAGTATGGACTCCAACGCCACAGATCGGCACGTCGGACATGGGAGCTGTAGAATAAGAATTGGCCGACTGGCATCGTTTCACGCCCCGGGACTTCGAATACGATTTCGAGCGCGACAAGCTTTTTGGGCACCGGGTGACTTTTGACGAAGCGGTCGAGTGCTTCTTCGAGGACTTCGACATACGACGGAACAAGAAATATCGCGATCGCTACCAGTTGATTGGTAGGACGCTCGGCGGAAGGAGACTCAAGATCATCTTCCAACTGAAGCCCAAGAACATAGTTCGGATTATTACCGGCTGGCCCCTATGAACACGCCGAAGAAAAAGAAAGCCATAACGCTGGACCAGGAAGGAATCGATCAGCTCGTGGTCTCGCAGGCAGACGACGAATCCGCCTGGGAGGCGCCCGTTCGAGTGAAGCGGTCTAAGCCGGCCTCCTTCTCCCTTCCCGGTGAACTGGCCGCGCGCGCAGCGTTCCTGGCCAAACTGCATCGCGAAGCCGGTATCGATCAGTGGGTTGAACGGGTCGTCCGGGAAAGAGTCGAGATCGAGGAATTGGCCTTCAAGGAAACGAAGAAGAAGCTCGCGTCGTAACGCCTTCCGCATGATCGACCACATGGCGCGCCGCGGGGCCGACGTGTTGTACGGCAGCATGAACCCGCCGGTGCATGTTTCCGGGCACGCCAGCATGGAAGAAATGAAGCTGGTCCTGAACCTGGTGCGGCCGCGGTACTTCGTGCCGATCCACGGCGAGTTCCGGCAACTCGCCAAGCACGCACGCTTGGCCGAGCATCTGCGCGCCTCGGGCCTGGAACATACCTTCGTCATGGAATCCGGCGACGTGCTGGAGATCGACCACCACGGCGCGCGCCGTGCCGGAAAGGTGACCGTGGGCCGGGTGTGCATCGATTCCGGTTCGGTGGAGGAGATGGTGATCCGCGACCGCCGGCATCTTTCCGAAGACGGCATCGTGCTTCCCATCATCGCCATCAACCGGCACACCGGACGCATGGAGAGCCTGCCGGAAANNGGCTTTGCGCTGGCCGAAGACGAATCGGACTTCATGCAAAGCGCCCGCCAGGTGGTGGCGAAAACGCTGGAAGCCTCCAACCGCGAGGAGAAGACCGACTGGGCGTGATCAAGGAGAAGATCCGTGCGGACCTGAAGCGCTACATCGTAAAGGAGACCTCCTGGCGCCCGCTGATCATGCCGGTGATTTTGGAGGTGTAAGGCGTAATCTGGCTAATTAGCCAGGGTCTCGCAAGCCTACGTAGGCATTCCCGCGGCGCCGAACGCGCTCGATGACGATTCTCCGGCTTCTTGCAGAAACCGAATAAACAATGCGGAATTGGTCCCGATAGAACCTAACGCGATAGAGATCCCGGTAGCCACGCAGCAGAAGTGAACCGGACGGGAACGGATCGTCTTTCAGATCCGTCATGACGGCGATAGCTTCCCGCCTGACCGAATCGGCAAGCTCATCGATTTCGCGGTCGGCCGACGGGCGGATGCTAACTCGCCACTCGCCGTCTTCCATACCGCTTCAGAGCCTGCTCCAACGGAACGGGCGTCTCACGCCGCCGGCGCGCGGCCACGATCGCATCGGCATCATCCTCGGTGACCCAGCGCGGATCCGGCAGGAGTGCCCGCTCGCGCTGCGAAACATTGGTCGCCTCGACTGGTATCCGGTCTCTTCGCTGGGCGCGGCCTGCGCGCGGCCATGTCCGCGTTGATTGGCTACCGTTCCTCATTTTTTACGCCTGCACCGGTTCCTAGAACGAGTATAGCAGTTAACGCGTTTGGCTGGCCCGACGGAGCATAAACACGGCCGGCGAAATCGCCCACTCCCTAAGGTCTAAGGCCGCTCCATACCCCGGATAGAGTCCTGATTCGGCCGAGACGTGAACCCGGGCAACGAGAAGGGCACCTTCCGCATGATCGACCACATGGCGCGCCGCTGGGCTGACGTGCTGTACGGCAGCATGAATCCCAGGCCCGAGAAGGCTGCGGCGCATGGACCGCAGCTTTTTGCTATCTTCGGCTGTGAAGGAAAGACTGCATGCCGCCCCAGCCTAATATCGATTCCGTTCTCACCGAAAAGCGCGTCTTTGAGCCTTCCGCCGAATTCCGCTCGCAGGCGCACATCCGCAGCCTCGCCGAATACGAGCGCCTCTATCGGGAAGCGGAGCAGAATCCCAGCCAGTTCTGGGGAGACATCGCCTCCGAACTGCACTGGTTCAAGCCGTGGGACCAAGTGCTCGAATGGAATTGTCCTTGGGCGAAATGGTTTGCGGGCGGCCAGATCAACCTTTCCTACAACTGCCTGGACCGCCATGTAGCCACTTGGCGGCGCAACAAAGCGGCCCTGATCTGGGAGGGCGAACCGGGCGAAGTGCAGACGCTCACCTACCAGCAACTGCTCACCGAGGTATCCAAATTCGCGAACGTTTTGAAATCCCTGGGCGTCCGGAAAGGCGAACGGGTCGCCATTTACATGGGCATGTGCCCCGCGCTGCCCATCGCCATGCTGGCGTGCACGCGCATCGGCGCGCCGCACATGATCGTCTTTGGCGGCTTTTCGTCGAATGCCCTAGTCGATCGCATCACGGATTCGCAGGCATCCCTGGTGATCACGCAGGACGGCTCCTACCGGCGCGGCGCCGAGGTGAAATTGAAGCCCGCCGTGGACGAGGCGCTGCTCTCCTGCCCGTCCGTCCGCAACGTGGTGGTCTTCCGGCGGACCGGAACGCCGCAGACCATGCTGGGCGGGCGCGATCACTGGTGGCACGATCTGATGGCCCACGCGTCCGACGATTGCCCCGCCGAACCGCTGGACGCCGAGCATCCGCTGTATCTGCTGTACACATCGGGCACCACCGGAAAGCCTAAAGGCATCCTGCACACCACCGGAGGCTACTCGGTGGGAACCTATCTCACCACGAAATGGGTCTTCGATCTGAAGGATGAAGACGTCTACTGGTGCACGGCCGATATCGGGTGGGTGACCGGGCACAGCTACATCGTTTACGGGCCGTTGCAGAATGGCGCGACCAGCCTGATGTACGAAGGCGCGCCCAACTTTCCCGAGCCGGACCGCTTCTGGAGCATCATCGAGCGGCACAAGGTCAACATCTTCTACACCGCTCCCACGGCCATCCGCGCCTTCATGCGGTTCGGCAACGAATGGCCGGCCAAGCACGCCATGAAGAGCCTGCGCCTGCTGGGAACGGTCGGCGAGCCGATCAACCCGGAAGCCTGGATGTGGTANNGAAACCGGCATGATCATGATCGCGCCGCTGCCGGGCGCCACGCCTTTGAAGCCGGGATCGGCGACCCGGCCGTTTCCCGGCGTTATCGCCGACGTGGTCACGCGCGAGGGCGATCCCGTACCGCCCGGGGGCGGCGGCTACCTGGTACTGAAGCAGCCCTGGCCGGCCATGCTGCGCACCATTTATGGCGATCCCCAGCGCTACCAGGATCAGTATTGGTCGCAGATCCCCGGCATGTATTTCACCGGCGACGGCGCGCGCAAGGATGCCGACGGCTACTTCTGGATCATGGGCCGCATCGACGACGTGATCAACGTATCGGGGCACCGCCTGAGCACCATGGAAGTGGAGTCCGCTCTGGTGGCGCATCCCAAGGTGGCTGAAGCCGCGGTGGTGGCGAGGCTGGACGATCTGAAGGGCCAGGCCATCGCGGCCTTTGTCACGCTGAAAGCGGGGCATGCGCCCAGCCAGCAGTTGAAGGACGAGTTGCGGCAATGGGTCGCGAAAGAGATCGGATCGCTGGCCAAGCCGGACGACGTCCGCTTTAGCGATGCCTTGCCCAAGACGCGCAGCGGTAAGATCATGCGGCGGCTGCTCAAGGAGATCGCCGCCGGCGGCGAGGTGAAGGGCGACACCACCACGCTCGAGGATCTGTCGGTGATCGCCAAGTTGAGCGTGCACGAAGATTAGCCGTTGTGGGACAGGCCTCCTGGCCTGTCGTTGAGCGCCATGCCACAGCCCACTCCAACATCACGGAAGTTCCATCGCTCGCTGTATTTTCGCGTAATCCTGGGAATCGTCCTGGGCGTGCTGCTGGGCGTGTTTTACCCGCACGCCGCCGAATCGATGAAACCGCTGGGCGACGGGTTCATCAAGCTGATCCGGATGATGATCGCGCCGATCATCTTCTTCACGGTCGTGGTGGGGATCGCGAGTATCGGCGACATGAAAAAGCTGGGGCGCGTGGGCCTCAAATCGCTGCTGTACTTCGAGGTGCTGACCACGGTGGCGTTGCTGATCGGACTGATGGTAGTCAAGATCGTGCAGCCGGGCGCGGGGATGAATGTCAATCCGGCCACGCTGGACGCCAAGGCCGTCGCGCAGTATGCCGCGCAGGGCAGGGAACTGCACGCGGTGGATTTTCTGCTGAACATCGTCCCCGCCACGGTGACCAGCGCCTTCGCGCAGGGCGATATTCTGCAGGTGCTGTTCGTGGCCATTCTATTTGGACTGGCGCTGGCCGCGATCCCCCGGAACCGCGCCATCGTAGATGCCTGCGACAAGGTGGCGCACTGGATGTTCGGCGTGGTTGCGCTCATCATGCAAGCCGCGCCCTTTGGCGCATTCGGCGCCATGGCGTTCACAATTGGAAAGTACGGCCTGCACACGCTGCTGCCGCTGCTCAAGCTGCTGGCGTGCGTTTATTTGACCAGCTTCGCATTCGTATTCATCGTGCTCGGCGCCATCGCCTACGCGCACGGCTTCAGCCTGTGGAAGTTCCTCAACTACATCAAAGAGGAGCTGTTGATCGTGCTCAGCACTTCGTCTTCGGAATCCGTGCTGCCGCGCATGATGGTGAAGCTGGAGGAACTTGGCTGCGGCAAATCCGTGGTCGGGCTGGTGATTCCAGCGGGCTACTCCTTCAACCTCGACGGCACTTCCATTTACCTGACCATCGCCGCGCTGTTCGTGGCGCAGGCCACCAACGTCCACCTCACGGGAGGCCAGGAAGCGGCGCTTCTGGTCATCCTGATGTTGAGCTCCAAAGGGGCGGCGGCCGTGACTGGCGGCGGATTCATCACCCTGGCCGCGACCCTTTCCGCCATCGGGACCGTTCCCGTGGCGGGTCTTACTTTGCTGCTCGGCGTGGACCGCTTCATGTCGGAGATGCGCGCGCTGACCAACCTGGTGGGCAATGGCGTGGCCACTATCGTGGTGGCGAAATGGGAGAAGGAGTTCGACGCCGAGCGCGCGCGCAGGGTGCTCGATGGAGAGTCCGTCCCCGACCCCGCTGCGGAGATACCGGAGCCGGCCTAGTACTGGCCTCCTGGCCTCTCGTGGCGCACGCTTTAGCGCAATGCCGCATACTTTTCCCGGTATGGGTAATTCTGCAGAATTCGTGGGGCAGACCCCCTGGTCTGGATAGCGTCGGGATAAACCGGCGTGGAGTAGCGAATGCAAGAGTCGTACAGGGAAGGAATAGCGAGCCGCCCTGGCCCCGAGCCATGCGAGGGCAGTCGTGAGGCTGCACTTGAAGCGTTGGACAGGGGTATCTGTAGGCTGGGTATTGAGTTCCGAAAACGGTAATCCAGGATGCCCATGGTGTCAGACCGTCAGAAGGCCACGCGGCAGTGCACAAAAAACGCGA
>PKYZ01000559.1:177-2643 GCA_003132865.1 Bryobacterales bacterium | reverse complement strand
AACATGTGATGGCCCCACACCAGGAAGCCCAGAAAGCCGATGCTCAGGATCGCGTACACCATGGCCCGGTATCCGAAGACTGCCTTGCGCGAGAAAGTGGAGAGCAACTGCGAAGTCACACCCATGCCGGGCAGAATCGCGATGTAAACCTNNGGCAGAATCGCGATGTACACCTCGGGATGGCCGAAGAACCAAAACAGGTGTTGCCAGAGCAGCGGCGATCCGCCTTTGTGATTCAGAATCTGGTCGCTGACCAGCAGGCCGCCCGGCACGAAGAAGCTGGTTCCGGCGGAGCGGTCAAGAATCAGCAGAACTCCGGCGGCCAACAGCACGGCGAATCCCAGCAGGGCCAGGATAGCCGTTACAAACCAGGTCCAGCAGGTCAGGGGCAGGCGCATGAGCGACATCCCCTGGCAGCGCAGGTCGATGAGAGTGGCAATGAAGTTGATGGCGCCCATCAGCGAGGCGCCGCAGAAGATGGCAATGCTGACAATCCAGAGCGTTTGTCCTAAGCCTTCGCCGGGTCCGGACAGCGCGCCTATACCGCTCAGCGGCGGATATGCCGTCCAGCCGGCAAGCGGCGGACCTCCTTGCACGAAGAAGGCGGCCACCATTACAGCCAAAGCCACGAACGTGGTCCAGAAGGACAACATGTTCAGCACCGGGAAGGCCATGTCTTCGGCGCCGATCTGGAGGGGCAGAAAGTAGTTTCCAAAGCCGCTTTGGGGCGCCGTGGTCAGTACGAAGAAGACCATGATGGTGCCATGCATGGTCATCAGCGAAAGGTACAATTCCGGAGTCATGATCCCGCCTTGCGCGGCGGTGGGCCACAGCTTCGCAAACCAGGCGACTTTGGCGTCCGGGTGGACCATGTGGAATCGCATGAGCAGCGAAAGACTCACGCCCACCAAAACCGAAAACAAGGCCAGGAAGTAGTATTGGATGCCGATGACCTTGTGGTCCAAACTGAAGACCCACTTCCGGATGAAGCCTTGCGGCGCGTGATGCGCGTGGACTACGGGTGAAGACATATGATTGTCACCGTGAATGGAATCATTAAAACGGGGCCCTGGAGAGTCATTACTTGTTGGCGGCCTGCTCCTGCTTCCACTTTTCAAAATCGGCTTCCGCCATTACCTGCATTGTGCTGCGCATCTGGAAATGGCCGAGACCGCACAACTCCGAGCAAGGGATCTCGTAAGTGCCGGGTATGTCGGCCTGGAAGTAAAGCGGAATCTCCATGCCGGGCACGATATCCTGCTTGAGGCGTAGCTCCCGGACGAAGAAGTTGTGAATCACATCGCGGGAGTGCATGATCAGCTTGATGGGCTTGCCGGCGGGCACCTTCAAAGAGGCACTCACGATATCGTCCTTGGCCGCCGGATCCTTGTCGTCGAGGCCGAAGGGATTCCCCGCCGAATCGTTCACCAAGGTGAGTTCCGTGGCGCCAAACTTGCCGTCCGGACCCGGGTAGCGGAACGCGAAGGCGAACTGTTTGGCCATCAACTCGATGGGGATGGCGTTAGGGTCCGGCTCGGAGAGGTGTACGGCGACCCAGATCTTGGTGCCCGTCAAAACGAGACCCACGAACAGAATGGCTGTGGCGCTGGTCCAGATGGTTTCCCACTTGTTGTTGCCGTGCGAAGAGCTGGCGCGGCGGCCGTCGTCCCGGTAGCGGAAGATCGCCCAACCCAGGGCGAATTGGGCGAAAAAGAAGATAATGCCGGTGACGACCAGCGTGCGCATGAACTGCGCGTCATAGGCCAGGCCATGCTGGGAAATGGGCGGCGGAAACCACCAGACCTTGGCTGCGAAGAAATACATGATGACGACGGTCAGCACCCAAATGATCGGAGCAAGCAGCATTCGATGGATTCCCTCTGTCCTGGGGAGTGCGCCCCAGGTTTCGACGACGATAGCATACTCGCTTGGAGTTAGCAAGTGTGGGGCGGGCGTTCGTAACCGCTTTGGGGATTTCTGGAAGGAAACCGGCGGCTCGCTTTGTTGCTGGAGACCGGCGCATATGGTACCGGAACTATGCTGACGTCGATACCCCTATTTGCGCAAGGTTAATACCCCCATTTTTTTGGCTTCGAACGGTAATTTTCGTGGGTTGTTGGGCGAAATTGGGCGAAATTGGGCGGGCATCACGGCCAGACGGGCTGGTTGGGAGAGGCGAAAAATGCCGAACAAAGCCAAGTTCAGGGTGGCGCCGCGCCGATCCGGCAGGCGGTCCGGCAGAACGAGGATGTAGGTTACAATCTGGTCATGCGCGGCAATGAAGAAATCCTACGGTTGTTGAACGAAGTGCTCAAAGCGGAGCTGACTGCGAT
Organism: Bryobacterales bacterium; assembly: GCA_003132865.1. Next base: position 310 of record PKYZ01000559.1, on the reverse strand, counting down.
TAACCAGTATTTCCTGCACGCCAAGATGTGCGACAACTGGGGATATCAAAGGCTGGCGGCGTTGGACCGGCAGGAATCCATCGAAGAGATGCACCACGCCGATATCCTGATGCAGCGCATCCTTTTTCTCGAA
>PKYZ01000559.1:0-133 GCA_003132865.1 Bryobacterales bacterium | reverse complement strand
AAGAGCATCACATCGATTACCTGGAAGGGCAACTGCATATCGTCGAGGAGATCGGGCTGGACAACTACCTGGCGCAGCAGATTCATGCGGGCGGCAAGGGTTGAGGTGCCTGACCGCTCCCTTACGGTCGCGG
>PKYZ01000187.1 GCA_003132865.1 Bryobacterales bacterium | reverse complement strand
CCACGTCGACCTCTTCGTGCGCGGATATGGCTGGTTCCGTTGCGCGAAGAGTGGGTCCTGGAGGACCCGCGCAGACCTGGAGGTCTGCCCCACAACTGCTCACTACTGTGCGGCTATATCCTTGCCAAATTGAAAGACCGGGCCGACCGAGAAACGCACGGAATTCTGCCAATTCAAGATATCGGAGAACAAGTGATCGCGCACAAAATCGACGTGCACCTTCAGGAGCAAGCGACGGGTCACGCTGAAGTTCGCTCCGCCGCCGACTCCGTAGAAACAGGTATACTCCTCCTTCGTCCTGGAAGGCGCCAGTTGCGTGACCAGCGCTACGGCGATGGGATCGGTGGGACTGGGATGCAGGATGGTGGCTTCGTGGATGACGCCCAGATCGGGATTGACAAACAATGTAACCGCCCGAAAATGGCGATAGTTGATCTTCCCACCAACGGCATAGGTCTGCGATCGCGAATGCAAGGGCACTACCGGTTCATAGTTGGCCGGGAGCAGACCCGCGCTTTTTAGCGGCGCCAATTGCGCGCCGATCAATTGCTGCACTGAAGACTTCAGCATGGTGGTGGTCAGGACCGTGTCGCCGGTTCCCTCGCTGAAGTCGAAACCCAACGAATACCATTTTGCCGGCTGCATTCCGATCTGCGTGTTGAAGCCAGTTTGGCCAAGGCCAAGGAGCGGGATCCTCAGGTACATGTATCCCGCATATACGTCGAAGCGGCCGACATAATCCTGCTGGCCCAAAGCGATGGATGCCAGCAGCAGCGGGGATAAAACGCAAATTACGAATTTGAAGGGTGTTTTCATGGAGACTCTTGTGCCCACAATGACATTAAGAGTCTTATATCCTATTTCGCGAATGAAGGGAAGGGGGATGCGGCCGGCTATCCAACCACCCGCTGCTCCAGCGCCCTCTGCAGCGCCTCGATAAGTTCGGCGGGTTCGTAAGGCTTCTTCAGAAAGCCGGCCAGACCTTTGCCGGCGAAGCGCCCAGCCACCTCCTGCTCGCTATACCCGCTGGAGAGAATGATGGGGACTCCGGGCCGGATGCGCCGCAACTCGGCCGCGGCTTCCTCTCCATTCATCACCGGCATGGTCAGATCGAGCACGATGGCAACCACTTCCCCGGCATGCCGCCGGAAAACCCGAATGGCATCGCCGCCATCGCACGCGGTCAGAACCGTAAAGCCGGACTTCTCCAGAATCGCACCCGCCAGGTTGCGCATGCCGGATTCGTCGTCCACCACCAGGATCGTCCCGCGGCTCTGCCCTGCCCGGACACCCGCGGGCTCTTCCGCGCGGATCTCTTCCGTCTTCTCCGTGCCGGGAAACAACAACCGGAACGTGGAGCCGAGGCCCGGCTGGCTGGATACCTTGAGTGCGCCGTGATGCGCGCGCACGATGCCGATCACCGCGGCCAGCCCCAGCCCCCGCCCGGTGAATTTGGTCGTGAAGAATGGATCGAAAATCTTCGTCTGCGTTTCCAGGCTCATGCCGCATCCCGTGTCGGAAACCTCCAGATACACGTAGCGGCCCGCCGGCAGATGGTCGTCGAAATACGTGCCGGAGAGATAGGTCCGATCGGCATCCATCACGCCGGTCGAAAGCTTGATCGCCCCGCCCCCATCGCCAATGGCTTCCGCCGCATTCGTGATCAGGTTCATCACGATCCGCCGGATCTGGGCGGGGTCGGCTTCGATCGCCTGCAGAGCGCTCTGCAGGTTGAATTGGATCGCCGTCTTTTTCGGGATGACCGTCTGCAGCAGGCTCGCGATTTCCTCCGCCAGCCGAGACAGATTCACGGCTTGTAAAGTAAACCGTCCCTTGCCCGAATATGCCAGCATCTGGCTGGTCAACTCCGCTGCCCGGCTGGTGGCTGTCTCGATCTCGGCCAGATTTTCCTCCACCGGCGATCCCGGCGGCAGGTCCAGCAGGGCAATCCGTGCATTGCCCAGAATGATGGTGAGCAGATTGTTGAAGTCGTGCGCCAATCCACCGGCCAGAATGCCGAGGCTCTGCAACCGCTGGGCGTGTTGCACCTGCGCTTCCAGCTTCCGGTTCTCCTCCTCCGCCCGCTTCCGGTCGCTGATATCGGCCACCGTCCCGATGCAACCGGTGACCTCTCCCCCGGACCCTCGTTCGGCGGCAAAGTGAGTCAGAGCCCAGACCGTGGAACCGTCGCGCCGTACAATGCGGTGTTCCAGGGAACCCGGCCCGCTGCCCGCTACAACCTTTCGCCATTCCGCCGCGAGCCAGCCCCGATCGTCCGGTTCGAGGATGCGGTCCCAGCGCCCCTGGCCCGCTTCCTCCGGACCGATGCCGCAAATCTGGCAGGCCTGTTCGTTAATGTATAGGCAGCGGCCGGCAGCGTCCGTGCGAAAGATGCCCACCGGCGCCAGATTCGTCAGCACTTGATAATGCTGTTCGGATTGCCGCAACGCTTCGTTGGCCTGCAAGAGTTCGGCGGTGCGCTCCGCCACCCGGATAGCCAATTCGTCGCGCGCGATCCGTAGCGCCTCCCGATCCTGCCGGGCCTCGGTCACGTCCAGGCAAGAGCCGATGTGGCCGGCGAATTGGCCGGCGGAGTTGAAACGCGGCGTCCCGGTGTTCAGAATCCAACGGTATTCACCATCGGCGCGGCGCATGCGATATTCAGCCCGGAAGTTCTCACGCCCGGCGATGGCCCTAGCGAAATCCGCCAAGCCGCGTTCCCGAACTTCGGGATGCAAGCCTTCCGTCCAGCCGCGGCCGAGTTCCTGTTCCAATGTCCGGCCCGAAAAATCCAGCCAGGCTTTATTCACAAATTCGCACTGCCCCTCGGTGCCGGACATCCAAATAAATACCGGCGCCGTATCGGCCATGCTGCGAAAGCGCCGCTCGCTCTCCTTCAACGCCTCTTCGGCGCGCACCCGCTCGCTGATGTCCTGGGCGTGGCCAAGCACGCGCGGCGGCGTGCCAGGCTCCTCATACAGAACGTTCCGGTAAAGCCAGATGCGTTCGTTCCCGTCCCGCGCAACCAAACGCAAAAGCCCCGAATCGCTGCGATTGCGGCGGATGCGATCCAGGTAAGCGTCGAAGAGGGGCCGGACCGCCGGGGCCAGGAAGCGCTTCATATTCACGCCAACGCCCTCTTCCGGGCGGAAACCGAGCGACTGGGCGGCGGCCGGATTGACAATCAGCAAGACGCCATCCAGGTCGTGCACGCACATCAGGCCCAGGCTGTCTTCGAACAACTCGCGGTAGAGCCGCTGGTCCTGGCGCAACTCTTCCTGCGCGTGGCTCCGCTCCGCTGCGAGCGCCTCGAGTTCCGCAATCCTGCGGCGCGCGTCCGCCAGCTCGCCGGCCAGTTGTACGTGTTCCGTGCCCTCTGTCTCGGCGTTTGTCTCAGCCATGGATGCCGCGGTTCCGACACCGATCGCCGGAAAATCAGTTGATTTATCCGGTCAAAATCCGTGTAATTCTTGGCACATTTGAGTTGAATTCCTAAGCCTAACGCATTTGCCGGAGACCCGGCAACCGGAATTTCCCCGCCGCGCCCGCGGCACTTGGTATCCTGCTACGCTACTGGTCTCGAAAGGATCTAACCCAGATGATCAGAAGCAAGCTCTATCCGGAAGTCCGGGCGTTGCTGGAGGCAAACGAGGCAGAGGGCGCGCCGGCCATGGAGACACTTTCGCCCGCGGAGGCCCGCCAGGCGGCTATCGATGCCTTGAAAGCCGTCGCCGGCCAGTCCGAGGAAATCGGCCGCGTGGAGGACCTCCGGATTCCGCATCCGCAACGCCTCATCCCGATTCGTATTTTTACTCCCGCGGCAGAGGGCCCGTTTCCCTGCCTCGTGTACTTCCACGGCGGTGGCTGGGTGGTCTGCGATCTGGATACGCACGACGCCGTCTGCCGGGCAATCGCGCGCCGGGCCGGAGCCGTGGTGGTGGCCGTGGATTACCGGCTTTCGCCCGAATATAAGTTTCCCGCCGCCGTCGAGGATTGCTACGCCGCCACCGAGTGGGTAGCGGCGAACGCCGCGCGCCTGGCCGTCGATCCGCGCCGCATTGCGGTGGGCGGCGACAGCGCCGGCGGCAACCTCTCCGCGGTGATGTGCTTGAAGTCCCGCGACGAAGACGGTCCGGCGCTCGCCTTGCAGGTGTTGGTGTATCCGGTGACGAATCTGGCGTCCTTCGACACCTCGTCTTACCGGGAATTTGCCGAAGGCTGCTATCTGACCTGCGCGGAGATGGAGTGGTTTCGCGGCCACTACCTGGCGCGCACCGAGGATGCCCAAAACCCCTACGCATCGCCGCTCCTGGCGCCGGACCTGCGCGGCTTGCCGCCGGCCCTGGTGATTACCGCCGAGTGCGACACTCTGCGGGACGAGGGCGAAGCGTACGCCAAGCGCTTGGCCGAGGCGGGAGTCGAAGTCACTTGCACCAGATACGCCGGCATGATCCACCCGTTTTTCTCTCTGGGGGGAGTGTTCAGCCAGGGCCGCCGCGCCATCGAGCAGGTGGCCGCCGCTGTGCGTGCTCTGGGCGCATAACGCCACCGAGGTTCCGAGACAGCCTTGGTGGGGCAGGCTCTCAGCCGGGGTGCCCTCTGGGCCGCGACTCCCAGTCCCGCCTGGATTCACTATATCACGGGTATATTATTGATTTCAAGCCGGTTGCTAGTAGACAAAAAATAATTAGACAGAACCATGTCTAGCCCCTTGACAAGTTTTGCCGGTTTCGTCGGTTTTGGCGCATTTTGGGACCAGGGCGAAAAAACGACTCGACCGGACACCAGGACGCCCACCAGAGCACCCGGCAACCGACCGGACCCGACAGCACAGGCCCGACGACGCAGCCGCCACCAGACGCCAACGAACGCCACGTCTAGCGCCCTTCTACCCGGAACACGAATGTACGATAATGAAACACATGGAAAATAAAATGTATGTTGTCACGCTCCGGTCCAAGAGCACGCCCCACCGAATTGAAGCGGCCACGGTCCAAAGAGAAGACAGTCAACTGGTTTTTCGAGACCAAAACAATGATATCGTGGGCACTTTTAACCACGCTGACGTGATCGGCTACTCCATCGAACGACACGATTTTGCCATTGGGTAAATCGGCGTTGCGATCCGGCAACCTATAATGAACATACTTGCTGCGTTGGCTGGCCTAAAAACCGCCTCTGAGTTGACCACCCGAATCCGAGAGGCGCTGAAGAGCCGAGAGGTCAAGCTCGACGAAGTTGTTGCACGAATTATCGAGATTCAAGACTTGATAAGCGATGGCAGGACCGCTCTGATCGACTCACAGGAAGAGTTGATGAAGAAGAACGAAAAGATTTCATCTCTGAGCGATGAGATTAGATCATTGAAAGCCAAAGCCGATCTCGAACATTTGGTTGTTTTTCATGATAGGGCCTGCTGGAAGAAACTCGACGATGGATCTGAAGAGGGTCCGTACTGTCCTGTGTGTTGGGGTGATTCGAAGAAATTGATAAGGGGAAGCGTGTGGGACACGCTGGCAACGCAGATCAGTTTTTGCTGTAACCTCCACCCGACCGCAGTACGCTACACAGTTCCGAGGCAGATCGCAAAAGGATACTAATCTGGAAGGCTCATGGCTGATTGGCTGATTTTCCTTCTCAAACTCGGCGGCTTCGGAGCCGTCCTGGTGCTGGCCTTGATCGTGATGGGCAAATGGCTTCTGAAGCAAATCGCCGCCGCATTGAATTCTTACGTCACGGCATACGCACAGGAGACGGCAAAGATCGATGCCCGAATCAAGCACCTGGAAAAACTGGCCGAAGTGGNNTGAGCAGGCCCGCTTAACGAGAACTGTCGAGAGCATCAAAGACGAAATCGCAGCACAGGCAAAGAGCCGGGATAATCGATGGAACTTTTGGAAGGATGTCTACGTTGCTCTAATCAACGACACAACCGGCTGGATTCGCTTTTATACAAACATAAAACAAACCAAGACGGATGCAAGGGGCGAGATGAATGCCGAATCCAAAGCTGAATTCTTGCAGCAGCATCGCACACTTACCGACACCTTCATGAATCATGTCTGTCTAGCTCGGCTCACACTGGCGACAGAAGCCATTAACGCAATAGACACAACAGCGAAAGACCTTCTTACTCCAATGGACCTGCTATCGGCCGCTGGTCTCCAGACGAAAATTGACACCTATATCTCCCTCAGAAACCTTTTGTGTGTCGCTGGCCGCAACCAGCTGTGGGACACGCCCGAGGAAAANNGGAAAAGGCGAAGGATGAAGCGACTACGTAAAGGAAGCAACGAAAGGCGACACTTTGCATGAACGCTAACGGCGTCTTTATAAGCCACATCACCGAAGAGAGCCATTCACCGATTGGATCTTCAGCACGAACTCCCGCGAGATCCCCATGATTGATGGTTTCTTCCGCAGGATTCGGAGTGATGGTGAAATTGGCGGCCGGCGACACCGTGAAGCTCTGCGAGACCGGCTGGGCCGCGGCGTACGTGGCATTGCCGGACTGCGAAGCCTGTATGGTGCAGTGACGCCGCCCTCCACACCCTGCTAGAATTGTGCGCTTGCACACCAACGCCACGAAGTTGGCGCGTACGATGACACCAGCCACGGCAAAACCGCTGCCAGCCGCCGCGCTGTGCGAGATGCTGCTCCGCCAGAGCCCCGGCTGCGCCTGGTTGCTGAAGCGCGATGGGGCATTCCAGGCCGTCTATGGCGATGCGCCGCGCGTATTTGGGCGCGCTGCCGCGGAGTTGGAGAGCCTGAACTTCACCGATCTGTTTGCACCGCCGGCGCGCCCTTCCTGGATCGGCCGTCTGAAGCGCGTCTTCACGGGCGAGACGCTCGGCGCCGCCAGCCGGTTCGGCGAGGGTGCTGCATTTTCAATCGCCATGTTCCCGATCCAGTCGCCGGACGGCGAAATCGCCTTTGCCGGAGGCATGGCGCACGAGATGCCGGAGGGCGACCTTGTGCTGCGCGCGCTCGAAGCCCTGGAAAGCGATCGCGCGCGGCTCCCCCAACTCCTGCACGATCGCGTCGGACAGAGTCTCAGCGCCGCCGGCTTGCAACTCGACCTCTTGCGCATGGACTTGGCGGAAAGCGCCGTTCCCATTCCCCAGCGCATCGGCGAAATCCAGGCCATGCTGGAGACCGCCATGGGACTGGTTCGGGACGTCAACCGCGAGTTGAATCCGGCGGTCGCCGAGCGGGTTGGATTGCGGGCCGCTTTGGACCGGCTGGCGGGGCGTCTGCGCGCGGATTTCAATGGGAACGTGCGGGTGTTCGCGGATGCCACGGCGCAGCCTGCTCCGGAGGCCGCGGCCGCCCTGTATCGCATCGCGCAGGAGGCGGCCGGCCATGCGGCGCGGCGCGCGGGTTGCTCCGCTATTGAGATATTGCTAAAGTCGTTGCGGACTGGAACCGCGCTGGAGATTCGGGATAATGGGCCAGTGTTCGATGCGGCGGATAGGGCCTTCCGGGGAGCCGGGCTGGAGCTTTTGGTGATGCAGCATTTCGCGGATCGGGCGGGCATCGAGCTCGAAATCGACAGCGCGCCGGACAAGGGCACCGTGGTGCGGGCGCTTTGCCGGTCCGCGATCGCAAGGGTTACCGAGCCGGGTCCAGAGGGCACCCCGTAAGCGAGCGGGCGCATCGGGTCCGGATGAGCGATTGAGGTACCTATGGCATACGATATTCTGCTGGTAGACGATCACAAGATGATGCGCGACGGCCTCCGCGCGATTCTGGAGCGCACCGCCGAATTCCGCGTCGTCGGCGAGGCCGAAAGCGGCACTGAGGCGGTGCAATTCTGCAAGAAGCAGCGTCCCGACCTGGTGGTCATGGATATCGGCCTGCCGGGTTTGAACGGCATCGAAGCCACCCTTGAGATCCTGCGCCACTCGCCGCAAACCCGCGTAGTCATCCTCTCCATACACGACGATGAGAATTCGGTGGTGAGCGCCATCCGCTCGGGCGCGCGCGCCTTCGTGCTCAAGCGGGCCTCCTCGGCGGATCTGATCGACGCTCTCCGCACCGTGGCCCGCGGCGGCTCGTACCTCAGCTCACAGGTGTCCGACAGCCTGTTGGCCCGCATCCAGAGCGGCGATCTGCGGACCGCCAGCAGCCAGGCCCCCCTGGACACACTTTCGCCCCGCGAATTGCAGGTGCTGCGCCTGGTGGCCGAAGGCAAGACCAGCAAGGACATCGCGGTGCTCCTCGACCTGGGTTTACAAACGGTGCGCGGTTACCGCAAGATGCTCATGAAGAAGCTGCGCGTCAACAATGTGGCCGGCGTCACCCAAATGGCCTTGGCGGCCGGCCTCATGCACTGGAACAAACCCGATGCAAACTCCGTGGGGTGATTTCCACGTCTGCGACGCGCACGTCCACTTTTTCTCTCCTGCGTTTTTCGCGTCGCTGGCGGCCGAAAGCGGCCAGCCCCCGCTTGAGATGGAAGAGATAGGCCGGATCCTGGACTGGCACATTCCCCCTTCTTGCGAAGATCTCGCGGCGGCCTGGAAACAAGAGCTGGACGAATACAGCGTGGCGAAGGCCGCGCTCATCGCCAGTATTCCAGGAGACGAAGACTCGGTGGCGGAGGCCGTACATCTCCATCCGGACCGCTTCTGGGGCTTCTTCATGGCAAATCCCATGGCGCCCGATGGCGTCGCGCGCGTGCAACAGGCCCTGGCTGGCGGCCGGATGCAAGGCGTTTGTCTGTTTCCCGCCATGCATCGTTACCCGGTTGCGGACCCGCGCGTGCGCCCGGTCTTTGAAGCCGCCGCCGCGCATCCCGGCATGATCGTCTTCGTGCATTGCGGCGTCCTGACGGTGGGTGTGCGGCGGAAGCTGGGCCTCGCTTCGCTGTTCGACATGCGTTATTCCAATCCGATCGACCTGCATGCCGTCGCCATGGAATTCCCCAGCGTGAATTTCGTAATTCCGCATTTCGGCGCGGGCTACTTTCGCGAGGCTCTCATGCTCTGCGATCTTTGCCCCAACGTTTATCTGGACACTTCCAGCAGCAACAGTTGGATACGCTACCAGCCCGAGAGGCTCGATCTCCCCAGTGTCTTCCGCAAGGCGCTGGAGGTAGCCGGCCCGCGGCGGTTGTTATTCGGTTCCGACTCGTCGTTCTTCCCGCGCGGGTGGCACGCGCAGATTTTTCAGACGCAGATACAGGCGCTCCGCGACATCGAGATCCCCGCGGATCACGCCAGTCTGATTCTGGGCGGCAATCTGGAGCGCTTGTTGGCGCGCTGAGCGGTGGCTTGGTGGGGCAGGAGCTTGGGGATTTCCGGGCGCAGGTTTCCAGCCAGCGTGGCGCACTCACTCATGCGTAATGCCGCATACTTTTCCCAATCTCGGTAATGCTGCAGAATTCGTGGGGCAGAACCCTGGTCTGGATAGCGCCGGGATAAACCGGCATGGAGTAGCGAATGCAAGAGTCGTACAGGGAAGGAATAGCGAACCACCCTGGCCCCGAGCCATGTGAGGGCAGTCGCGCGGCGGCCGCGATTAATATTAATCGTCCGGCGCATATTGATCGGATTTCCAGCTAAAACTGCAAAATGACAGCGTCGAAATCGCGCCACTTGCGCGACAATACTTGCGTGCTTCTCTCCGCAAGAGCCGGGGGGAGCCGAGGAGGTAACCGTGTCGCCAGCACCAGCAGTTTCCGGATCGTTCTCGGCCGCGGTCGTGCCCGTAGGACCCTCGCAGCCGCTTACCGTGAGTGAATTCATTCCGGGTCAAAAGCCCGGCAACGTTGCGGTATGTCTCAGTGGCGGCGGGTCGCGCGCCCCCACCGCCGGGATGGGCCAGTTAAACGCCCTCCAAACCGTGCAATATGCGCCAAATATGAGCTTACTCAGCCAGGCAAAGGCCCTATCCACGGTATCGGGCGGGTCCTCTGGCTGGGGGTTGTTTTTGCCTATCTGCCCCCGTCGGTCAGCGACGTCAACTATCTGGGCGGGCCCTATGTGCAGGCCGCCAGTTTGACTCCCGCAAGCCTGGGATCGCTGCCTTCCGACTGCATGGGCGCAAACATAACCAGCGATTTCACGCTGACGGACATGGTGGTTCAGGCGGTATTGCTGTACTGGGAAGGCGTGCCCGCCGATATGCTGTGGCAAACGATTATCGCTCCGCAGTTGCTCGCGCCGTATGGATTGTTCGCGTACACGAGCGGGTCGGACACGCCGGACGCGTTCTTCAGTTACGACCAAAACGCGTTGAACGGGATCCTTAAGACGAACCCCTCTCTCCAGCAGGAGCGGGCCAACCTGGTGAGCAGTCAACCCCGGCCGTACCTGGTCTGCAATACGGCGATGTTCGTGACGGCGAACGGCCAATCTCTACTGGCGCCCGTGCAGGCGACCAGTTTTATGTCGGGAATAGTCAGCACGCCTCCGGGCGCCACCGACGCCAACGGCTTCCCGGCCGGTGGGGGCGGTGTCACCTCCTTCGCTTTCAACTCGACGCCCACCGCGTTCAACGCGTCCACGTCGCAGGTCGCCGTCGCACAGCAGCGCCAATGGGCGCTGGAGGACATCGTCGGCTCCAGCAGCGCGGCCTTCGCCGCCACGCTGAAGCAGATCGCATCGTCGTTCGCCAGCAATCCGGAACAGTTGGCCCAGGCATTGCTGGAGCGGGGACCGGCAGCCGCCAATTTCCTGGTGCGCAGCGGCGTGCGGCTGCTGTCCGGACGGTCGGTTTTGATGTCGGCTTTGTTGGCGCACGCCACCGGAGACTTGGACCGCATCGGCGCGGCGGCCTCTGCGCTCTCGGATTTGGTCCCCGGCTATCGGTACTGGCCGGTCGCAAAGCCGCCCGTCGGCTCAACCATCAACCCGACCAAGTTTGCCGACGGCGGGAGTCTCGAGAACAGCGGCATCGCCGCCATGTTGGCCTACGGTGACATCGACAACATCATTGCGTTCACCAACACCTCAACGCCCATTATCAAGGACAGTTCGGGCATTATCGTGGTGGACGACAGCCTGCCGCCGCTGTTCGGGTACCAGCCTTACGTGGCGGGCAGTGGATACGTGCTGTACCAGGGCGCTCCGAACCCCAGCAATCCGCTCTTCCAAAACAGCCAGGTCTTTCCGTCGTTGGAGTTTCAGTCCCTGCTCGACAACCTGTGGTCCGCCAGCGGCGGCGGGTCGTATCAGAATGCGCCGATGTATTCCCAGCCGCTCACGACCGTGGCAAACCCCTGGTTCGGCGTGGCGGCCAACCGGAACGTGACCGTGCTGTGGGTCTACCTGGAGCGCGTCAAAGCCTGGTACGACGAGCTTTCCCCCGCTGTGCAGAACATCCTGGGGCCGTTTGACAGCATGATGAGCGACTTCCCGCACTACAGCACCATCTTCGCCACGCAGTTATCGCCAACCGAAATCAACCTGCTGGCGAATCTGACGGGCTGGATCGTGATGAACGCGCAGAGCCAGTTCCAAAAGCCATTTCAGTCGTAGGACAGGCCTCCTGGCCTGTCCGCTGGACTTTGGCCATTTTAGTGGGGCAGACCCTCGGTCTGCGCGGGTCCCTGGACCCGCTCTTCGGCGCGCAAAGCGCGCCACCGCCGAACCCTAATCGTGCGTGCGCGCCGGCGCGTCTGGAAGATGTCAAAGGCCGACTGCATGCCCATCAGAGTTTCCATCTTCGGACCAAAAGCCTTTTCAATCCGCAGCGCCATGTTCCCAGTCGATGATCTCCGTGCGTATGACTTCGCCGGGGTGCGGCGGGTTAAACATCGGCATGGTTTTCTCCTTCATCAGTGGTAATCCTCAAGGTTCACGTCGAAGATTTCGTTAGCCTCAACGCGGAAGGGGCGATCTTTTCATTGCGGACGCTCGTTCCCATCCCAATGCTACTCGCACTGGACGACCTCCGAAACACCAGCCAGTAGCTATGCTGCCCGCGAGTGTGGTGCGCGTTTTTCCATTTCGGATCGATGATGGGACCGCTCCGGATCTTGATGATGCAGTCGCACGCACGGAAGCCAGCCTTTCGCGCAGCTTCAATGAAGTCCACATGCGCTGGTTCTCTTTCGATGAGCGCAGCACGAGTCCAAACCGCACATTGAAATTCTTCTCGTTATCTTTCCCTAATTAGGAATGTGAGGCGGGTCGTACACGACAACATCCAATGCCTCATTCCGGAAGGGCATGCCCGTGTTGTCGGCTACCACATCCGGGTGGTGAAGAATCTCGATATCCAGGCCCAAAACCGACCTTTTGCTTCCTCGCCACACGGACCTCAACGGGCTGTACCCAACTTCTTGAGCCTCGGCTTTGGCGCTTTGTTTGGCCATGGCGGGCAAAGCGATTTGGTTCATTGTATCTCGCCCGTAGAATCTCAGCCGCCACCTGTGCTATCAATTTGATTCGTGCCTCGACTTGCGATTCCCTTCCTAATCGCCGCCGTAGCCCTGCCCGCCGCCGCGCTGGATCTGACCAACGCTACCGTCGTATCTCCGCCCGCGCTCTCCGCACCGGAAGCTAAGGCCGTGACGCTACTCATCGAAGAAGTCGAGAAGCGCTCCGGCATCCGCTGGGAAACCTCGCCCGCCGCCGCCCCGGCCACCATCGAAATCGCACGCGCCACCGGCCCACCCGAAGGCTACACCATTCACACCGCCGCACACGCCGTAACCATCTCCGGCAACGACGCGCGCGGCGTCTTGTTCGGCATCGGCCGCTTCCTGCGCGAATTGCGCATCGCCCGCGGCTCCATCCAACTTCGCGACGGCTTTGCAGAAGTGAGCGCGCCTCGCTACCCCCTGCGCGGCCACCAACTCGGCTACCGCCCGAAATCCAACACGTATGACGCCTGGTCGGTCCCGGTCTTCGAGCAGTACATCCGCGACCTCGCCGTCTTCGGCAGCAATGCCGTCGAGCTGATCCCGCCGCGCTCCGACGATGCCGCCGATAGCCCGCACTTCCCGCTCCCGCCCATGCGCATGATGATCGAGCTCTCGCGTCTGCTGGCAGCCTACGGCCTGGATGTCTGGATTTGGTATCCGGCGATGGACCGCGATTACGCCGACCCCGCCACCATGGAATCCGCCCTGCGCGAATGGGGCGAAGTGTTCCGCCAACTGCCGCGCATCGATGCCGTGTTCGTGCCCGGCGGCGATCCCGGCCACACCGCCCCCCAGCACCTGATGGCGCTGCTCGCCAAAGAAACCGAAGTCCTGCATCGCTATCATCCGCGCGCGAAGCTGTGGGTCTCGCCGCAAAGCTTCAACCAGGCCTGGCTCGATGAGTTCCTCGCCATCCTGCGCAACCAGCAGCCCGCCTGGCTCACCGGCGTCGTCTTCGGACCCCAAAGCCGCATCTCGCTGCCCGACCTGCGCGCCGCTGTGCCCCCGCGCTACGCCATCCGCCACTACCCGGACATCACCCATAACATTCAATGCCAGTTTCCCGTCCCGGATTGGGACCCCGCCTGGGCGCTTACCGAAGGCCGCGAAAGCATCAATCCGCGGCCGGTCGAAGAGGCGCGCATCTTTCGTCTCTTCCAGCCGCACACCATCGGGTTCATCAGTTACTCCGAAGGCTCCAACGATGACGTGAACAAGTTCGTGTGGAGCGCACTCGGCTGGAATCCGGACCAGGACGTAACCGAAATCCTGCGCCAGTACAGCCGCTACTTCATCGGCGACGCATTCAGCGAAAGCTTCGCGCAGGGTCTGCTGGCGCTGGAGCGCAACTGGCATGGTCCGTTAGCGGCCAACTCCGGCGTGGACTCTACGCTCGAACAATTCCAAGCCATGGAGCGCGCCGCTCCGCCCCCGGTCCTACGAAACTGGCGCTTCCAACAAGCGCTCTACCGCGCTTATTACGACGCTTACACGCGCAAGCGTCTGCTCTATGAAACAATGCTCGAAGACGACGCCATGCGGAAACTGCGCGAGACGCGGGACACCGGCGCGGCGGCTGCAATTCTGGACCGTGCCGTCCAACAGCCGATCGCCAGCGAATGGCACGCGCGGATTTTCGAATTGGCCGAGGCCTTGTTTCAAAGTATCGGCATGCAACTCAGCGTGCCGCGCTACAAGGCCATCGGCGTGGATCGCGGCGCCAGCCTCGACACTCTCGACGTGCCGCTCAACAACCGCTTGTGGCTCGAGCGCCGCTTCGCCGAGGCGAGCACCGGCCCCGCGGAAATCGATAGCATCCTCAACTGGACCGATGCCGGCCCCGGCGGTTTCTACGACGATCTGGGCGACCCCACGCGCCAGCCGCATCTGGTGCGCGGCAGCGTCAGCCTGGAATATCATCCCCACTGGCCCAAGTCCTGGTGGACGTACGCGGAATCGCTCTACGATGAGCCTTTGCAAATGCGCTACACAGGTCTCGATCGAGCGGCGCAGTATCGCATTCGCGTCGTGTACGCAGGCGATAGTCCAGGCCGCAAAATTCGGCTGGTGGGGCGGGCCTCCAGGCCTGCGCGGGTTCTCCAGAACCCGCCTCCCACCGAAATCGAAATCCACCCGCTCATGCTCAAGCCCCAACCGGTCCGCCCCATCGAATTCGACATCCCCCGCGCCGCCACGTCCAGCGGCGAACTGAATCTCTCGTGGTATCGCGAAGCCGGCCTCGGCGGCAACGGCCGCGGCTGCCAGGTGGCCGAAGTCTGGTTGATCAAGAAATGAATACACCCTGGGAAAACCCCGTCAAAAAACGTCTGCGCGAAGGTCTGCCTGTCGTCGCAGCCACCATCACGGTCGCCAACCCCGACGTCGCCGCGCACGCCGCCACGCTCGGCTTCGATTTTCTGTGGGTCGAGATGGAGCATTCGCCCATCACCCTCGAAACGCTGCGCAACATCGTGCTGGCCACCCGCGGCCTGCCCGCGCTCACCTTCGCGCGCGTGCCGGTGAACGAAATCTGGACCGCCAAGCGCGTGCTCGATGCGGGCGTCAGCGGCGTGATGTTCCCGTTCACCAGCACGCCCGAACTCGCCGCGCAGGCCGCCGCCGCTTGCCGCTATCCGCCAGCCGGGCGGCGCGGCTCGGGCCCCGTGCTCGCGCGCACCACCTGGCCCGCCGGCGAAGCGGGCTATCACGATTCCGCCGACGCAAATGTGATGGTCATCATCATTATTGAAGAGGCGCGTGCCGTCGAACGCATCGATGAGATCGCCGCCACGCCCGGCGTCGACGTTCTCTTCATCGGCACCAACGATTTCTCGTTTTCGCTCGGCCTGCGCGGCAACCAGGACGATCCCAGGCTGGATGCCGCCATCGCGCGCATCGTGGAAGCCGGGAAGCGCCACGGTAAGTTTCTAGCCCGACTTTCGCAAATTTGAGGGGATAGAGCAGCGCCGAGGCGGCTCGAACGCCCTTGGGACGCACCTTTGGCTTGACAAAGCCAAACGCCGGGAACCGCGGGCACCATCCGCCAACCGGACCGTCTCCTGGCCGCCCAACTGCAGGCGCGCGGCGTGCCCCTGGCCGCG
>PKYZ01000831.1 GCA_003132865.1 Bryobacterales bacterium | reverse complement strand
ATTCAGCAACTGGGATCCCGTCTTGCAGGTGCATTCCCTGTGGGAGGTTGGGGCTGACGGATCTCATCTCCAACAGGTGTTTCCTGGAGACGAAAAGCTTACGGACACTTCCGTGGGATTCTGGCTCGCCGGTGGCAAATACTTTGCCTTCTTGCGGGGATCCTTCCCCCGCCAGAAGCTATGGATGACTCGCGAATGGCGGAGTTTCTTCAGGCGGTCTTCGCCCCACCCTTTCCTTGTGTCCACCGGAGCGGAGGAGACGGAGACTGTCGCGGGCCTGGGACGGAACGGTTCCAGGCTGATTTCCGTCGGATACTGGCCCGACGAGAAACTCCACCGGCTCTCCTCCGATTCCCATTCACTCTACACTGCGTCGGTATTTCCCTCGGCTGGAAACCTGCATTTCTCCCGAGACGGAAGATGGGTCGCATATAGCTCGGCTGTCGATGGCGCGCTTTGGCGCTGCGCTGCGGACGGCACGGATTGCCTTCAGCTAACTCCCACGCCCATGGTCGCCCTGGAACCAAGGTGGTCTCCGGATGGCACGCAACTCCTCTTCCTTGACACCCAGCCCAACGTAATGCGCCATTTGCGGGTGGTTGCGGCCCGAGGTTCCTCGCCTCCGAGAGCACTCGGGCCGCTGGATCTTGTAGCTGGTGTAGCAGACTGGAGTCCGGATGGAAAGCAAATTATATTGGACATGAGCGCCCCACCCACAGAGGCGCCTGATTACCTGTATCTGATTGACGTCGCCACCGGGAAAACGAATCTCTTGCCAGGCTCGAAGGGTTTTCACACCCCAGCTTGGTCGCGGGACGGCCGATGGATTGCCGCAATCAGCTCCTCAGACACGCGGATATTCTTCTACAGGCCGAAGCAAAAGGAATGGCTGCCGGGGCCGGTAGGTAGGCGTCTCGGGTATCCGTATTGGTCCTATCGCTGCGATGAACTGTTCTTCCAGGATTTGGGCGAACCCGGCCAGCCCATCCACCGGCTCAATCCCACAACCGGAAGGAGCGGATTGTCCTTCAGTTTCAACGAAGCTCTTCAGAAGGATGCGGTTACCTGCCGGCTCGCCGGCATCGGTTTGGATGATACGCTCTATGCGCTGGTGATTGGAGCGACGGCTGATTTATTCGCCGTGGATTTGGATCTACCTTGAGTTGCCTGCGGCATGCGCAAGCTCTTCGTGTTGGGCCGAATGGCCTCGAGCTTTGGTGCCACTTCTTTCCAGGTCTCGACCCACTGCCGCATCATCCCCCGCTCTTCCATACTCCAATCATCGACCAGCAGGGCGTGGTCTGGCTATACTGAGCATTCGTTCATGGACGGCGCGAGGATCTATGAAACCGAAATCGCGATTGCCGGCGGCGGGCTGGCGGGCATTGTGGCCGCGTACGAACTGCTCGGCCGCGGCCGGCGCGTCCTGCTGATCGATAAAGACCGGCGCGAAAACTTCGGCGGGCTCGCCAAAGAATCCTTCGGCGGCGTGCACATGATCGGCACGCCGCATCAAAAACGGCTGCGCATCCACGATTCGCCCGCCCTCGCCTGGCGCGACTGGCAAAGCGTGGCCGATTACGATCCGGCGGACGACTGGCCGCGCGCCTGGGGCCGCTTCTACTGCGAGAACTCCCGCGAATACATCTTCGAATTCCTGGATCGAAAGAAGATTACCTTTTTGCCGCTGGTGAACTGGCCCGAGCGCGGCCTCTACGCGCCGGGCAATACCGTGCCGCGGTGGCACATCGTCTGGGGCACCGGCTACGAAATCATCCACCGTCTGCTGGACGCGCTGGAGTCGCACCCGCAACGCGCGAATCTGGAGCTGCTCTTCGATACCGAAGTCTCCGCCATCGAGATGACCGGCGGGCGCGCCACTGGCATTCTCGGCCGCAAAATGGGCCCCAAGATGGATGATGCGAGCGACGTGATGGTCGGCGCCGAGCACGTCGTCATCGCATCCGGCGGCGTGTGCGGCGGCGATCTCAGTTGCGTGCGCGCCAACTGGTATCGGCCCTGGGGAGATCCGCCCGAAGAACTGCTCAATGGTGCGCACCGCTACGGCGACGGCCTGCTGCACCGCGGCGTTGCGGAACTGGGCGGCGCCGTGACGCATCTCGACCTCCATTGGCATTACGCCGCGGGCGTGCATCACCCCGCCAAACGCCGCCCCCACGACGGCTTGAGTCTGGTGCCGCCCCGCTCGGCGCTGTGGTTGAACGCGCGCGGCGAGCGCATTATGAATCCCGGCCCCATGCCGGTTTATGCCGATACGCGGCATCTGGTATCGAGCGTTCTCGCGCAGCCGGGCAAGTATTCCTGGCAAGTGATGAACTGGAAAATCGCGATCAAAGAGCTGGCGGTCTCGGGCTGCGATTACATGACTGCGTTCCGTTACAAGAAGAGGCTGGGCTTGGCGGCCAGCCTGCTGTTCGGCAACAAGGATCTGGTGAGCCGCCTGATCCGCGACTGCCCGGACGACATCGTAGTGGCGGACCATCTCGACGAACTGATGGAGCGCATGAATCGGAAGAGTCTCTACGGCCTCAAGATCGATCGCGAGCGGATGGAGGCAACCGTGCGCTCGTGGGACGATATGCTCGACCGCGGCCCGGCTTACTCCAACGACGACCAACTGCGGCGGATCGCCAACGCGCGGCAGTATCGCGGCGACCGCGTGCGCACGTGCAAGTTCCAGAAGATCCTCGATCCCAAAGCGCGCCCGCTGATCGCGATTCGCGAGTTCATTTTGAGCCGCAAAAGCCTGGGCGGAATCCAGACCGACTTGCAGTGCCGTGTGCTGCGCGCCGCCGATGGGCAACCGATTCCGGGCTTGTACGCCGTGGGCGAAGCGGCGGGCTTCGGCGGCGGAGGCATTCACGGCAAAGGATCGCTGGAAGGCACCTTCCTGGGCGGCTGCGTCCTCTCCGGCCGCCTGGCCGGACAATGCATCGGAAAGTGAATCGCCCCCTCGCGTCGCCGTGTCCCCGTCTCCCCGCGTCGCCGCGTCGCTGTGTCGCGCCTACTCAATCCCCAGCGTAATCAAAATAGCCTCCACATCGGCCGCGCGCACGTGCACGTCCGCGCTCATGGCGGCGGGGTTGGTACGCTCGTCGAACGCCTGGAACAGCGCCATCTTGGCGATGGCGTAGCGCTCGCTCGCGTACAGCGTACGGCCGTGGCGGCTCTCCCAATCCTCCACCGCGGCGTCGCTCACCAGAACGGAAACCGCGATCGACGTCTTGCGGTCCGCGGAGACGTCGAAGACATGCTCGGTCCCGCTGTTGCGGTCGCGTTTATAAGGCCGGTGGCCTTCATAGTAATACTGATAAACATAACCGCTTTGTCCGGAATAGGTTTTCTGGCGGCGGATTGCCGGCGCGCCGGTCAGCGGCTGCGGTTTGCGTGAAAGCCAGCGATCGAACACCCTTCGATTATCCAGGTACTTCAGTCCTCTTGACAAGCGCGGGTTTTGGAGTGACACTATATATGGAATCAGCCGGTGATGATTCCAACGCAGAGGAAACGCAGAGTACACCGAGTGGCCGGCTTCTGCTGATGCCGGCAAGGAGGTGCCAATAGAACCGGGCCAGAATAGGGGCGGTCGTCACCCCGGGCAGTAGGCAGGCAGTACGAGGAATTCTCGAACGGCCGGATTAGCGCCCAACTAGGCGCTGCGCTTGTAGCGCAAATCAGATGGCCGGCAACGAGATCTTCAGTCTACGATCCGCGGATAGACCGCCCTTTTCGTTTCTTCCAGTACCTTTCCCCACCCTTTCCTGCTGCATCCCGTGTAAACTGAGATGTACTCCTCCTGCGATATGACACCTCTTCCCCGTGAAATCGTCGCCGCCCACAGTCCCGATTCCGACGACGCATTCATGTTCTATGCGCTGGCCACCAAGAAAGTCCGCTCCCCCAAAGTGACCTTTCGCCATATCCTGGAGGACATCGAATCGCTGAATCGCAAAGCGGTCGAGGGCTTGTACGACCTCTCCGCAATTTCCTATCACGCGTATCCGTACGTGGCCGATAAATATGTGCTGATGGCCAGCGGCTCCTCGATCGGCGATGGGTACGGTCCCATGCTCGTGGCGGCGCGCCCTATCGAACCGGAAGAATTGGCCGGCAAGCGCATCGCGGTGCCCGGCAAGCTCACCACCGCCTACTTGGCACTGAAATTGTTCCAGCCGGATTTCGAAGCCGTGGTAACGCCTTTCGAAAAAATCATGCACGCCGTCCGCGAGCACTCCGTGGAAGCAGGCCTGATCATTCATGAAGGGCAGTTGACCTACGATCGCGAAGGATTCCACCGCGTGCTGGACCTGGGCCGGTGGTGGAAGAGCAAATACGGGTTGCCGCTGCCGTTGGGAGGCAACGCTCTGCTGCGCACGTTGCCGGGCGACATCCAAAGCGAGTGCTGCCGTCTGATGCGCGAGAGCATTCAATACGCGCTCGACAATCGCGATGAGGCGCTCAGCTACGCGTTGCAGTTCGCGCGCGATATGGAGACCAGCCTGGCGGAGAAGTTCATCGGCATGTACGTGAATCACTTCACCCTGGACGCCGGCGATATCGTACCCGCGGCGGTGCAGAAGCTGCTCGATCTGGGCCATGAAGCGGGTCTCATTCCGCGGCGCGTGCAGGTCGAGTTCGTCCGCTGATTGCTACATTAGAAGCATGGCCTTTCATCGAGGAGTCCTCCTCCTGCTGTGTCTCTCATTTTGTCTGGCGGCCCCTGCCCAAGATGCCGCGCTGCGCCCCAAAGACGTCCGTGAGATGGGAAAAGGCGGCGCCGATGCCATTCCCAAACTGGCCGCGCTGCTGACCAACCCCGATTTCGAAATCCGCCTGGAAGCGGTCAAACAGATTGCGGACATCGACACGCAATACAGCCTCGATCCGTTGATTCAAGCCACCCGCGATAGCGACGCCGAAATCCAGATCCGCGCCACCGATGGCCTCGTCAATTTCTATCTGCCCGGTTATCTGAAGACCGGATTCGCGTCTTCCTTGCGCCGTGCGGGAACCAGCATCAAGGGCCACTTCACCGATACCAACGACCAGGTGATCGACCCTTACATCACGCCGCGCGCGGACGCGATCGCCGCGCTGGGCGCTCTGGCGCGCAGTGGCGCGAAGATGGAAGCGCGGGCCAATGCGGCGCGCGCCATCGGCATCCTGCGNNTGCAGAAGATCCGCGATCCCGAAGCGGCTTCCAGCATCGCGTTCCTGCTGCGCGACCTCGACCCGAAGGTGCGGATCGCCGCCATCGAAACCACTGGCCTGCTGCTGAATAAATCGGCCTTGCCCGACTTGGTGGACGTCCTCAACCATACGCGCGACAGCAAAGTGCGCCGCGCGGCGCTGACCGCCATCGCCATGCTGCCCGCGGAGAGCAGCCGCGAAATCTACGCGCGCTATCTCGGGGATAAGGACGAGAAGATGCGCGCCGCCGCGGCCGAAGGCTATGCGCGCTTGAAGAATCCGGCGGACCTGCCCATGCTGGAGAAAGCCTGGCAGGATGAAGGCAAGACGTCTCCGCGGCTCTCGATGGCGTTCGCGCAGGTGATGCTCGGCAAGACGGAGATCTCCGAATTCAGCCCGCTCCAATTCCTGGTTAACACGCTTAACAGCGCCGCCTATCACGGCGAGGCATTCCCGTTTCTGGTGGAATTGGCGCGCGATCCAAGTGTGCGAAGGTCGCTCTACACGCCGCTGTTGCAGGGGACGAGGGACGAAAAAATCTACCTGGCGCGGGTGATGGCGCGCAGCGGCGACAAGGACGATGTGCCCCAGTTAGAGAAGTTGAGCCACGATGCGGATCCGGAAGTGGCGCAGGAAGGACTGCGGGCCTTGCGGAATTTGCAGGCCCGCACCTGAACGGAATCTTACTTGGCCTTCTTCTGTTTCTGCTGGCCGACGCGCACCTTGAAGTGCAGGACCTTCGACTCCTGGTACGCCTTGTGATCGTGCCGGGCCACTACGTCGGCCAGATACTTTTCCACGCTGGCGTCTTTCGGGAGCACGGCCATGACAGTAAAACTCTCACCGCACTCCGGGCAGAAGGGCCGGAAACGCTTGACATTCGGAATTGCCATAACGTTGTTAGTTTAGCACGGCGGCGTAGCCCATCGCCTATCGCCCGGTAGCCAGGGTGCTTAAACGTGTTCGGGATCTCGCCCTGGCACCATGTTATACGCCTCTTTGGAGTTCAGCGCCTTGCGGACGCTGCCTTCCAGTTGTTCCAAGGTGGGGTGGGCACGGGCCGGTAGTTGTTTCCGAAACTGGGCGCGTTCAGCCCGCGCTTCATAAAACAGAAAACAGCATCACTGTTTTGGGACGAAAAGTCCAGCGGAATCCGCGCCCCGGCATCCCGCGGAATACCGGGAACTTCAGCGCAGGACCCGGCGAAGGGAGCCTCAATCCCGACAACGTTGAAGCACCCCGCCGAAGCGTCGGAATCCGCGTTAGCGGTTTACGGCCCTGCTCGATGGGAGCGAAACCAATTTCTTCGATTTAGGTTTTCGCCGCTCCTTTGCGCGTGTACCCTAGCAAGACGGCGGCCAGGCCAATTACTAATAAGATTGCGGAGTCAGGCTCAGGCGTGACCTCAACAACCGAATTGAAGGTGCCTGCGAAATTTGCGCCGGAGCCTGTAATGGGTAAGTAAATAAAGTCAGTATCGGTCCATTCCCCCGGCAGGCTTGGAAAGATGCTGGGGAGGGCTGTCGAAGTCAGCACTCCATTGGCGTCGGGAGCTGAAAACTGAAGCTCAAATGAGGCGAAGCCGGTGGAATCGTAGCCCGGATCGCTTGCAATAGGGCCAGTGGCGCTCGGCGCTGACTCGACCCAGACCATTGCGTCATAACCGAGTGGAACGCCCCAAACGTCCGCGCCAGTGTTATTGAGTTCATCCAATATGTCCCAGCCGGAGGTACCAGGCGTCTGTGCCGTTAATGTAGAGCCTCCGAATTCAAAGACCGATGCCTGAGCCGAAACGTAGTCGGCGTAATTAGCTCCTGTATCTAATGGGACCGCCGCCGGGTTGTAAAACAGGAAAGCGGTTAGCGTGGTCCCAACTGGCACAGAAGCGAACCCCGAGACAGTCACTTGACCGACTGCCTCAAGTTCGATCGTTCCAGCCAATGCGCTCAAACTCAGGCATAACGAGACAATCACCATCAAGAACCGAATGATCTGTGGTCGCGACATAAGTCTTCCTTCGGTGTTCTAGCATAACACCAAAACATTGCCTTGAGGGCAGTGCCCGGACATGCGGGTGCTTAAACGTTTTCGGGATTGAGGCACGCTTCGCCGTCCTGCGCTGAAGTTCCCGGCATTCCGCGGGATGCCGGGGTGCCGGGGTGCGCTCGCCGCTGGAAATCCCCGCCGGCCTCCGTGCGCGCTTAGAAGTCGCCAGACTGGATTCGCTGGCTCTGTTCCGATCCCTGGACCGTATGGATCTTCCCCCCGATGAAATCCCGCAGCGCCTCTTCCGGCAACTCTTTGAAAGGGATGCCGATTATGCAGAAGCTCTTTAGGCGCTGGACCAGGTGGAAGGAAGTTTGGATCGCCGTGCCATGCTCCGCGATAGGTTCCAGGCCGAGATCCCGAAAACGTTGAACCACCCCGGTGGCCGAAGGAGGGCGGCGTAATCTTGCGTGGTACCCTGACCAAAAAGAACGCAGGGGACAAATGGTTCATGCCGCTGCCTGTCGTGATGCAGTTGGGCAAGAGCAAGTTCGCGCGGACATTGATATATGCCGATGGCGAGAAGAAGGACTTCGCTTTAACTCGACCCCGACCTCTGGATACTATCGGATTCCACCACGGCGTCGGCGAGTCACTGATCCGGGATGAGATGGTCACCGGAGAGTATCGCGTCCGTATCCCTACCCGTGATTTCCTGGATTGGTCCTGTTTCGGAAGCTGGAATAAGCGGCAGGTGCACTTGGAGATTGCGCTGTGCCGGCGCATTGACTTCGATGTGAGCCTCGACAGGAAGTTCCACGGTGGCCTGCATACGGGTATTGTCTCATGCCGGCTTGCGCGCTCGCGGATCTCCCGGTCCACGTCATAATGCGTGAACAGCCGCAGAACCTTGCCAACAAAACCGTTGACAACATAATCGTTGGCAGAGGTCAGGAAGCAGCCAGTGAACCCACTCCCGCCGCCACCTCCGCCAGCGCGGCCAGCGCCATCTCGCAACCCTCCCGGTCCACGTCGTAATGCGTCACCAGCCGCATCAACGTCGCGCTGATCGGATTGATCAGCACGCCGCGCTCTCGCAACCGTGCGCTGATCTCCGCCGCCGGAAGTCCCGTGCCGCTCACATCGAACATCACGATGTTGGTCTGCACCTTGGCCGGATCGATCTGAATTCCGGGAATGCCTGCCAGGCCTTTCGCCAGCAGGCGGGCGTTGCGATGGTCCTCGCCTAGGTGGCGCGGGCTCTGTTCCAGCGCGATCAACCCCGCGGCGGCCAGCACGCCCGCTTGGCGCATGCCGCCGCCCAGTCGCTTGCGGTAGAGGCGCGCCCGCGCGATATCGTCCGCCGTGCCGGCCAGCATCGAACCCACGGGCGCGCCCAGCGCTTTCGACAGGCAGAACATCACCGTATCCACTTTGGCCACGATCTCGCGCACAGGCTTGCCCAGGGCCTCGGCGGCGTTGAACACGCGCGCGCCATCCATATGAACTCTTAGCCCGCGCTCGTGCGCCTGGTCGCAAATCTCGTGGATGAGCGCCAGCGGATAGACCGTGCCGCCGGCGATATTGTTCGTGTTTTCGATCTCGACCAAGGCCGTGCGCGCGCGATGCGGCCCGAGCGGTCGGATTTCGCGCGCAATCTGCTCCCAGCTCATGATGCCATCGGCGGTCTGAATGGGCCGCCCCACGCAGCCGGAAAACCAGGCCAGCATGGAAAGCTCGTATTCGAGCACGTGCGCGCGCACGTCGCAGATCACTTCCTCGCCATGGCGCGTATGCAGCTTCACCGCGATGGTGTTGCCCATGGTGCCGGTCGGGACGAACAGCGCGGCCTCTTTGCCCGTGATGGCGGCGGCGCGGCTTTCCACCAGATTTACGGTGGGGTCTTCGCCGTATACGTCGTCGCCTACCTCGGCTTCCATCATGGCCCGCCGCATCTCCGGCGTGGGCTTGGTGACAGTGTCGCTGCGCAGATCGATCATGTCAGGAACTCCTGAAAAACTTCGTTGGACAGCATCACGCCGCGGCTGGTCAGGCGTAGCACATCGCCATCGGTTTCGAGCAGGCCTTGCTCGATGAAGCGGCGGATCGGCTCGCCAAAGTACTCCCATTCACGCGGCTCGGGGCNNGGATCCCCTGGGTCAGACGCAGGCCCACGAAGAAACGCTCCTCCAAAGGGTTGCGCTCGACGCTCACCGGTTGCCAGGCGCCGAGATATTCATTCAAGGATTCGGGATTCTGCCAGCGGAGCCGGCCATCGAAGGAATGGGCATCGCTGCCAAAGCCGGCGTAAGGCTCCAATAGCCAGTATTTCATATTGTGCCGGGATTCGTGGCCCGGCGAGGCGAAATTGGAGATTTCGTAGCGCCGCAGGCCCAGCGCGGCGAGCCGTTCGACCGCGATTTCGTAGAGGTCGGCGGTCAGATCGCCGGAAGGCCTGTCGGCCGCGCCGTAACGCGTCCCGCCGGACAGGATCTCGCGCCCCAGGCGGCTGTCCTCGTCCACTTCCAGCATGTAGACGGAAGCGTGATCGGGCGCCAGGCGCGCGATCCAATCGAGGGATTCTCGCCAGCTTGCTTCGGTCTGTCCGGAAAGGCCGGCGATGAGGTCGATGTTGATCTTGGCGATGCCCGCGTCGCGCAGCACATCCATCTCGGCGGCGACGACCTGGGCGGTGTGCTTGCGTCCTGTACGCGCGATCTCCGGCTGCACGAAGGATTGTACGCCCAGGCTCACGCGGTCGATACCGGTCTCCGCCCAGGCGCGCGCGCGTTCCGGCGTGACGGTGCCGGGCGCAGTTTCGAGCGTGACTTCGAGCCAGGGACGTCCCGGAATCAGCGCCAGCACGGCCGCCAGTGCGTCCGGGTCCATAGCGCTGGGCGTGCCGCCGCCCAGGTAAACCGTTTCCGGCCGCCAGGCCCACTCATGCCGTGCGATTTCGGCGCGCAACGCGTCCAGGTAACGCGTTTCCATCCCGACCGGAAAAACGCCCGAGGCGAAATTGCAGTAGGTACACTTCTGCGCGCAGAAAGGATACGAAACGTAGACGCCCGCCACCTACCTTATGATAGCGTGGTGCCTTCGTTGCGTTCTTCCTCGAGTTGCCGGAACAGGGCTTCGGTGTCGAACGGAAGAGAGCCGGACGGCAGGTCTAGCGAGGTGAACCGGGTCTCGATCAGGGAGCCATTCTCGTCGAAGCGATATGCGATGAGTTCCTCGGGATTGAGCAACACGATTTGGCGGACCCCGACTTGTTTGTAGTCGCGAAAACGCGCGAGCTGTTCGGACAATCTGTCGTCAGGCGATAGGATCTCAATGACGGCCCAAGGGATCGAGTTTACGATCTTGCCGGGCGGAAGAGGTACGGGACATAGCATCAGGTCCGGGATGCGATACCGAGCCCGCTCGACGATCTGGGTGCGAGCATCCGAAAGCGCTGCAAATCGGAACTGCTTGCGGTACCTGCGAAAATACTCGCCGAGGATAAGCTGCAAGAGGCTATGTGCAATGGTTGGCACGTCACGCTCCACTAGAACGCCCTCGACGTACTCCATGTCGGGATGGTAACCGGAATTGAGATATTCGTCCGCCGAAACGATCGGAATTGTCGGTGCAACCGCCATAGACTCAGTATACGCCTTTACGCGAATGCCCCAAAGCGGTCAGCGGTCAGCAGTCAGCATTCAGCCACGCCTCCGGCGCTCACCGCTGACTGCTGAAGCTGATCGCTGAAAGCTGATCGCTGACAGCTTCCCCCTACGAATGCCCCAGCACCCTGTGCGGCTGGTACGGCTCCGCCAGCGCCTGCAACTCCCGCTCATCGAGCTTCAAGCTCAACGCCGCCACGGCATCCTCTAAATGCTGCATTTTGCTGGCTCCCACGATTGGCGCGGTAACGCCGGGCTGCTGCAAGATCCACGCCAGCGCCACCTGCGCATTCGGCACGCCGCGCGCACGGGCGATCTCGCCGACGCGATCCACCACGGCGAAATCCGACGGCTGGTAATACATCCCGTGCGCGTACGGGTCGGTCTTCGATCGCACCGTTTCGCCGAAATCTTCCTTGCGCCGGTTGCCCGCCAGGAATCCGCGCGCCAGCGGACTCCACGGAATCACCCCGATCCCCTCTTCGCGGCAAAGCGGAATCATCTCGCGCTCCTCTTCGCGATAGATCAGGTTGTAGTGATTCTGCATGGTGACGAAGCGGGTGAAGCCCATTTCATCGGCCTTGTAAAGCATCTTGGCGAACTGCCACGCGAACATCGAGGAGGCTCCGATATACAGCGCCTTGCCCTCTTTCACCGTGTCGTCCAGAGCTTCCAGGGTCTCCTCGATGGGTGTCTCATAGTCGAGGCGATGAATCTGGTAAAGGTCCACGTAGTCGGTCCCCAGGCGCCGCAAGCTGTCGTCGATGGCGTGCCGGATATGCTTGCGCGAAAGCCCCCGCTGGTTGGGATCGTCGCCCATGGGGTTGAACACTTTGGTCGCGATCACCACCCGGTCGCGCGACGGGCCGAAGTCCTTGAGCGCCCGGCCCAGGATCTCTTCGCTGGCGCCCAGCGAATACATATCGGCGGTGTCGAAGAAGTTGATGCCGAGCTCCAGCGCGCGGCGGATGAACGGGCGGCCTTCTTCCTCTTCCAGCACCCACTCCCGCCAGCGCTTCGACCCGTAGGTCATGGCGCCCAGGCAGATGCGCGAAACCTTGATGCCGGCCTTTCCCAAGTTGACGTATTCCATATCCGGATTCTAACGTGGCGCGGGAGGGCCAGGCGACCCTGTTCCAGGCTGGGGAGGCGGCCACGGAAGCAGTCAAGGCAAACCAGGAGAGCGGCCAATAGGGGGGCACCGGCCCCGGTGGGCTTTGAGGACGGCCGACTAGTAAACACATACTTGCCTCAGGGACAGAGCGCTCTGCATAATGAAGTAGTGACAGGCGAACGGTTTAGGCTCGGACGTCAGGCGCCACTTATCCGCGTAGGGGAACGTGGTATGCGGAACAGATCTGCTCTATAGCCGGCAGGTCGAGGAAATGCCAGTTTTGAGCGCCTGGTAGGGTTTTCATTCTCTGAATGGGCTTTCTCAAGTCGTCCTCGTAAACTTCCCCGCCTTGTGAACAAATTTTTCCGCTCGCCTTGAATATTTCGTAAGCCACTAGGTCCGCCGCCTCGAAAGGACGTATTGTTGTAGCCGCTTTAGGATCGGGGTAGCAATCTGTCTTCTTCTTGAAATTGGGGTCTACGCGTAGGCGGGGATAAAGCTTTTCCCATTTGGCGCGTAGGTCGCTCTGGTCTGTGTCCCCTTTCTCGAAGACATAGATTATACTCTCTCTGTCTTGCCCGGCATTCTCCACCCATTTCACTATTTCAGCGGCGCAGGTCAGGCTCGCCAATGTATAAGGCCGCATGAATTCAGAGAGCATATATTTGGCGTCAGCCGCATTGTAGTCCCGCATAGCTACCGCACATCCAGATGTGTAATCTAACTGATTCTCAACGATCCATAAAAGGCCATTTAGAAACCTTCTCCGGTGCGGCTCATCCCATGAAGAGAACTCACCACGGAATTGTGAAAAGTGTTTCATGTGCAGTGCTGATACTCCATGAACACTTAGACATTCATTCCAATCACCGTTGAACGCGTTCCATTTCTCTGGAGTTGAGACCAATCCAGAAACCGCGACCACCTCAAGGGAGGGACTTCCGCTTGCATCGAAATAGCTTGTCAGTACGGCCATTTAGTCCACTCTTCCAGTTTTCCATTCGAACTACCATGCCGATATGCGCAAGGTCGGCATTTGACTTTGACAACCCACTGCGGTAGCTCCGATTGGAGAGTTCAGCAGCAGTGTGAAGCCAGGCAGCGAAACGCCGCAGAAGGGACATCCCAAGATATTCCCACCAATTTTCAGCGAGGACGATCCCCGCAGGCTTTTGCAAA
This sequence comes from Bryobacterales bacterium, assembly GCA_003132865.1. The sequence continues at coordinate 20,789 of PKYZ01000831.1, read as the reverse complement.
GGCTTGAGAAATCGAGATCGGTGCGTTAACACGCGGCGGGCAGGATGAGAGTTTCCCGAATTACCTGGGCGCCCTCGAGGGACTGCTCGGACAACTCGCGGTTTGCATCCAGGAGCATGGTGACGGCTTCCTCCAGGTTCGCACGCGCCTCTTCAAGAGTCTCCCCTTGGGTGTTCGGGCCAGGCAGCTCTTCGACGAACGCGACATAGCCTTCGCGCACTTTCATGTATACTGCCGTGAAGGTCACTTGGGCCATTACGCTTCAATCATACCAAGGCAGCCAACGTTGGCGTCGGGCGACGCGCCTACAGCGCCTTCTCGAAGAAGTCCAGCATGGCCTGCTGCATCTGCTTCTGCAGCGCACCGCCCACCCCGTGCGATTTCTGCGGGTACACCAGCATCTGGAACTGCTTGCCCTCCCGCTCCAAGACATTGGCCATCTGCACGCTGTTTTGGAAATGCACGTTGTCGTCCTCGATGTTGTGCAGGATCAGCAGCCGCGCCTTGATCTCACCCGCGTTGGTCTGCGGCGAGCTACGCTTGTAACCCTCCGCGTTCTCCTCCGGCAGACCCATGTAGCGTTCCGTGTAAATCGAATCGTAATTGCGCCAATCGGTCACCGGCGCGCCGGCGATGCCGGCCTTGAAGACGCCCGGAGCATTGGCCAGCGCGTAGAGCGTCATGTACCCGCCATAACTCCAACCGGTGATACCCACGCGCGCCATGTCCGCGAAGCCCAGCGTCGCCAGGTAGCGGATGCCATCAAGCTGGTCGTTCAACTCGTGCGCGCCCGTTTCGTGATAGATCTTCGATTCCCACGTGTGCCCGCGGCCGGACGATCCGCGATTGTCAAGCTGCCAGACGAGGTATCCATGCTGCGCCAGCACTTGGTCGAAACCGGCGCCGCTCCAGGCGTCGCGCACCGTCTGTATGCCCGGGCCGCCGTAGATCGTCACAATCACCGGGTACTTCTTATCTGGCGAGAAGGCCGCCGGCTTGATCATCCGCGCATAGAGTTGTACGCCGTCCGTCGCCTTGATCGTGGCGATCTCGGCAGGCAGGATCTCCACGTCCGGCGGCGTGGCCTCTTTGTACACCGCGATCTGCGAGCCATCGCTTTCGTGCAGCGTGCGCCGCGGCGGCGTGGCCAGGCTGGAAGAGGTATCCATGTAAAACTCGGTGGTCGGACTCATCGAGATGCTGTGCGTGCCCGCACCGCCGCTCAGCCTCTGCTTTTGCTTGCCATCCAGTCGCACGCGGTAAAGCTGCCGCTCCAGCGGACTCTGCTCGTTGGAAACGAAGAAGACCTCGCGCGTCTCTTCGTTCACTCCCGCCACTTCGGTCGCTTCCCATTCGCCCTTGGTGATCTGCGACACGTGTTTGTCGTCGATCGAGCAAAGGTAAAGGTGACGGTAGCCGTCCCGCTCGCTGCCCCACAGGAACTGTTTTCCCTTGTTGAGGAAGCGGAAGTCGTCGTTCACGTTCACCCAGTACGAATCCTCCTCGGTGAGGAGCACCCGCGAGACGCCCGTGCGCACGTCCGCCAGGCCCAGGTCCAGACGGTTCTGTATTCGATTCAGACGCTGGTAGGCCACCTCGCGGCTGTCGGGCGCCCAATCGACCCGCGCCAGCAGGTGGTCGCGGGTTTCGCCGATGTCCATCCAGCGCGTGGGGCCGCCCTCCACCGCCACCATTCCCAACCGCACATCCGCATTGGGCGTGCCCGGCTGCGGAAAGCGCTCGGGCTCGGTTAGCGCGCGCCACGAAAGCAAATCTACCTGCGGGAATATCGATTCGTGGCCGACGTCAAACTGCAAGTAAGCGATCTGGCTGCTATCGGGAGACCACCAGTGCGCGGTCGTCAAGTTCAGCTCTTCCGGGTACACCCAGTCCAACTCGCCGTTCCACAGCGTGGCGGAGCCATCCGTGGTGAGCCGCGTGACTTTTCTGGACGCTACCTCCAGGCTGTACAGATCGTGCTCACGGCGGAAGGAGACGAATCGGCCGTCGGGCGAGAGCTTGGGATCGCGCTCCACTTCCGCCGTAGCGCTGAGCTGCTCCCATTTGCCCGTGTCGGTGTGCAACAGAAACAGGTCGCCTTCGAGGCTGATCAGCATCTCCTGCCCGGTGGACGACCATTGGAAGCTCTGCTCGGAAACGCGCCGGTTCTGCCAGTCGACGCCTTCCTGCTTCGGCGGCTTCACCGTCTTTTCCTCCAGAGGGCCGAGCGCCACCAGTTGCTTCTTTTTCTTCGAAGCGACATCGTACTGCGAGATGGCCTTCTCTTCCATCCAGGCGAAACGCTTTCCGTCCGGAGCCCAGGTGATGCGCGGCATGTGCACCGGCGCCGGCATGTTTTGGATCGTGACCGGTTTTTTCTCGGCGGCTAAGCCGGCGATGGCGAGCAGCGGCAGGACGCAGCAAATCCTTCTCATAAACCTGCATTGTACATCGGCAGCCCCATCGCCCATATCGCCCATCGCCGGCCTGCGCTGTGGCATGCTAAAGCAATCTCATGGAATTCGTCAGCGGCAACATCGGATGGATTGAAGTGATCTGCGGCCCCATGTTCTCGGGCAAGAGCGAAGAGCTGATCAGGCGCCTCCGCAGGGCCATGATCGCGCGCAAACGGGTGGAAGTCTTCAAACCGTCCATCGACAACCGCTACTCGAACGACGAAATCGTCTCCCACGGCGATCTGCGTATGAAGTCGCAGGTGGTCGCGAACGCCCAGGAAATCGTCGAACGCATCGACTGGCGCTCCGAAGTGGTGGGCATCGACGAATCCAACTTCATGGGCCCCGGCCTGGTCGACGTAGCCCAGCGCCTGGCGGACAGCGGCAAACAGGTGATCGTCGCGGGCCTCGACACCGACTACATGGGCCGCCCGTTCGCGCCCATGCCCGACCTGCTGGCGCATGCCGAATCCATCACCAAGACGCTGGCCATCTGCGTGCGCTGCGGCAATCCGGGCAAGCACACGCAACGCTTGCGCGGCGCCGAGGACCTGATCGTGGTGGGTGCCGCCGACATGTATGAAGCCCGCTGCCGCCGCTGTTTCGAGCCGGGCATCCCCAAGCAGACCGAGCTGGATTTCCTCAAGGTCCGCAAGGCGGTCCAAGAACCTACCGGTCGTATCGAATGATCGGCCGGGCTCTGCCTGGCGGGGGCGTGTTTGTTGCACTGGTGGATGGGTTCGTCCTCGGCCGGGGATTGAAATCCGACGGTATATTGTTCGGGATTCCCAAAGCGCGGTCCGTGGTGATAATTCCCAGATCGCCGCAGCCGAAGCCGGTGGTTTGCGGTAGTGTCATTACATAGGGTTCGGCAATCGTCACGAAATCCGGCGGCAACGGTTCGGCGCTCCCCATCAGGCGCAAGGGACTCAAAGCATCCAGCAAGTCGCTGACGCCGGGAGTCAGCGCGTCATGCGGTCCTACTTCGGATTCGCCGAATTGGGCCAGGCCGAGATATCTCCCGAGCAGCTCGTCGGGAAGCGTTGCCAGCGGCGGCAGTCCAAATACCGTGTCGATGAATTTTACAACCGACGAGTGACTACCCTGGTCGTGCGAGATGTAACTCACCTTCGAAAAGGGTGAAATGACCAGAAGCGGCACGCGGGGACCGAAGCTGACTACGGACTGATCGGGACCGGTGGCGACGATCGGCGGAGGCACGTGGTCGTAATCGCCTTCGGAATCGTCCCAGGTGATGATGATGGCGCTTTGTGCCCAGTACGGGCTGGCGGCAATCCTGTTGATGGTCTCGGCAACCAGCGCTTCGCTGATTTGCGAGTCGGAGTAAGACGGATGGTCGTCATCGCCTAGAAAGTACTTCTGCACGGTGGCGTCCGGATTAACCGGCTTCAAGTTAAAGATATTAGCGGCACCACCCTTCACAAAGAAGACACCGCCGGCCTGCGGAAGAGTGTGATTGGCGAGCGCGGTGTAGAAGTCCTCCAGGCCGTGCAGATCCTGGCGTATCTGCGGGTTATTCGCCACATAGCCAAAGTATTGCGGTCCGTTGTGGTGCGTGACATACGAAGCGTGCGTGCCATTGGCATCGGTAGGCCCGTCGTCGGGATCCGTGGGCTCTTTGTCGAAACCTTCCTGGTACCAGCCGAATGTCACCGCCGGTTGCGTCAGTTTAGCCAGAAAGTCGACATCGTCGGTAACATCGGCAAGGTCGGTGGCGGCATCTGTGTCCCCCGCGGTGACGGTCTTGGCGGTGCTCAGCAGCATGGAAAGAGGAAGCGTCGCGTAAGTCAAATTGATCGCCGTGGAGTAGCCTGGATAGTCTATGGGAGAGACCGGCAACTTGTTTGCGGAAGTGTCTGGCGGAGATCCCCAGAACGGGTCGTAGTCAACGAGCATCGGAACGTTACTCGACTCGCTGGGGTGTAAAGCCCATTGCGTCAGACCCGTTTGCGCTCCGATAATCGACAGGTTGCCGGGCGTGGATGGCCCTGTCATCTCCTGGAAAATATGGTCGAACAAGACAAGTCTCTGCGCGTAAGCCCAAAGGATCGGGATCGTGTCGCAATCCTCGTGAGCCATGGTGAGTTCGCCAAACTGCTTAGCTTGGAGGGACGGATTGCCGGTCGGGCTGTACTTCAACTCTTCGGTAACTGCGTACTGGTCCATGGCCGCTACATTGTTCTGGATGTCCATTTTGGCCACGATGAGCGGATGCGAGTGGTCGACATCGTCGGTATCGGCGGCATACTGGCTTGGCCCTATGAGGAATGGTTGAATGGTGCCCGTGGTGCCGTCCGTATTCACAATCTTCTGGGTAAAGCCGGGGGTTGCGGAAGCGGGATTACTGTAGAGTCCCTCAGCGCCCGGGAAAGTCCCGAAATACGAATCGAACGAGCGATTCTCCTGGTACAGCACGAAGACGTACTTGATGTTCTGTTGAACCAGGCTGACAAGCTGCGAGTAGGGCAGACCTGGTTCGGCATCGTTCAGGTGGTACTTTTGGAGCATTTGTTTGTGTGCGGCCAGGAACTGCGGATTGGCTGCCGCCGCCGTTCCAAATGGTTGGATCGCTAGCATGATCGAGAGCGCTACCGGCACGGTCCGGAGCTTGTTTACGGCCATATTGTCTCCTTTGTTGTTCGGTAAATTCAGCGCGTTGCAGTGCCTGCTTCAGCGTCGCGCGCCTTGAGGCTGATTTTGACCGCTGTGTTGGCCGGGAGAACCACGTTCGCTCCGCGCGCGATGAAATTCGAATAAATACTGAACGCAGCGCCGGTGATGGCGATACTCGAAGCCAAGGCGCGGGGACCCACCTGCGCCAACAGCGTGCCAATCAACCCTAGTCCCACGGCCCCGGACTCGGCGCGGCCGCCGATGTCCCAATCGGGAACACCCTGGGCATTGTAATCCTGATGAAAAGACAGCCCGGCCACAGCTACCGCGATGGCTGGAAAGATGAACCGGGTCTTAGAACTGCTGACACGCGTGGCCCCTTCCGAGTCGAGGGCAAGGTGCGCATCGAAGTTCGCCTCCACACCCTCCAGGTAGCCTTGGATGCCTTGCGCGGCGCCCGCCGGCAGCTTGATCTGGTGGAACACAAAAAGCACCTTCCCGTTGCGGTGAAGGAAACGCGCACGTTGCGCCTCTACGATATCCCCGAGAAGAAGGCTGCCTTCCGGAATCAGCAGGGCATGATCGGCCGAGAACAGTGGCCGGGTCACGACTGCTTCCACTGGCGCACCTCTGCGGGCGGTCGCGGAACTGATCGGAGTGAGCAGGCGGGCGGTGACCTCTTGAGCCTCGGATTCGGCAACAGCAGGGTGATCGGCCCACGCTTCGATAGGACTTGGCGCCAGCCCCGTCAGAGGTTCCTGTAAGACGCCGTTGAAAAGCGTCCCGGCGGACCAGGCTTGCCGGTGATAGGGGAGCATAGCGAACAGCCTGGATTTCAGTTGGCTCATCTTGCCCGGCGCTTTGAAGGCGAGAATCGCCGCCCGGTCTATTTCTGCGATCCCGTCTCGAGCGTCTTGCAGAGCGGACTTGCGCTTTTCCCCCTTCTTCGGAGGCTTGGCGATACGCGTGGTGTGCGCTGTTCCGCACGAGGGCTCAGTGCGGAGAGACAGCCGCGAACCGTCGCTCAGCACTAAGGCGTCAAACTGCGCACGAACCTCGCGCGGCGGTGTAAAGTTGCCAGACAGGATCGCTGTGAGTCGCCGGCCAATTGGAACTCCGCCGATTTTGGCGATGTGCCCTTCCACTATACTTCCGGCCGGAAGAACGAGCCGATCGTAAACGTAGACTGGATCCACCAACCGTCCCTGGATCGGTTCACCTACATGCTTGATTGCGACGCGGCGTTCCAGCGCCACACGAAGAGGAACGCCAGAAGGAACCGTCGACCCCGGCTGAGCGCTGGGAGGAACGGGGGCTTCCTGTGCCAGCGCTGCCACGGCGATTACCAACCAAATCATGCATCCACGCATCAGTGACTTCTCCGAGTCCGAAATATACCGCATGGGCGCCGTTGTTGGACGCACTCTTGGCTAGCCGCGCTCAGTTCGTGCCGGTCTTCGGCGCCTCCACCGCTGGTTGCTTCAGAGACTGCCGGTAACGATCGAGGAGCTTCTCGCGGTTCTGGCGCAGGTCGATTCCGGTCGGCGCGGAGGGATAAGGCTTGTCGCCCATTATCCCTTTCCAGAGAATGCGGTTGTACTCCGCGGCATCGACGCGATCTGCGTCCGTGAAGTCCATTCCCTTCGTGACCTGCCCCCAGTACGGCGCGGCGTGCCACGTAGCTGGGCACGGCGTCAAGCCGGCCGGCTGGGGAGTAGGCAGCAGTGTCACATCGGGGGCGTAGAGACACGCCGAGGGAGTAGCTGTAAAGGTCCACGGGCTCGGCGTCGTATTGAAGATGTCGGTCATCGGATGCGCGAGCGCGTCGTTCAGGTTCATCATCGGCGGGTAGCCCAGCGCCTCCAATTTCTGCGGGAGGCCCAGAACCTCTTCAATCGTGCGCACGAAGTCGATAGTGTTGTACGGCGTGGAGACCACCGCGTTTTGCTTCACGTAGGCGCCCGCCACGAACGCGATGCTGCGGTGCGAATCCATATGGTCGCCGCCATCCTGCGCGTCGTCTTCAACCACAAAAATCAAAGTGTTATTCGCGTACAAGGGGCTGTTTGCGATCTTCTGAATCAGCAAGCCGACCGCATAGTCGTTATCGGCTACCATCCGGTACGGAGTATTCACACCGGCAATCGCGACAGGGAAGTTTCCAGTGTGATCGTGCATGAAGCGAACAAGGCTCAACGCAGGCAGACCCCCCTTGGCGTAATTGGTATCGAACTCTCGCTCCCACTCCTGGTAACGGTAATAATCCGGAAGCGAGTTGTCGAAACCGCGGAAGTATGGATCGGTGTACGGAGTGAGGGCAACATTCGTCGGGTAAGCCACAGTCCTGTGGTTTGCGAACGGGGTGGGGTCCACAGGAATGGCATTGGTGGCCGTTCCATAGAGAGTACCGTCGATGAAGAAACCATAGTTGCGAACCGTGAGACCCGCCCGCAGCGCGGAGTCCCACAAATAGCCGGAGTTCACTTCATTGTCCGGTCCATCCGGCGCGCCCACATCGGTCGTCCCAGGTAACACATCCGGATCGGACGATGTGAAAGGATCGGCGGCTATGCGCCCGGCGAGGGTCGGTATCGCAACGTTCACATTGCGATTCAAACCCTCGGACTCCAGGCTGAGGCCGCGGAGCGCATAGGCCAACGGCCATTGGCGTTCCACCACGTCGGGGGCTTGCGCCGAAGTGGTCCACAGCCAGCCGTCATAGCTGACTTCGGCGGTACACAGGAAGTTGTCGAGCGTGACGAAGGTGTGCGCCAGGTTATGCAGATTCGGCGTGACCGCCTGTGGAAACTCAGTCAAAGCAGGTTCGCCATTGCCGACTGGCAGGTCCCCCAGAATCTGGTCGTAAGTCCGGTTTTCCTTGCTGATGAAGATAACGTGCTGGACGCCCTGACTCACGGCCGCCATCACCGCGGCGTCGCTGGCGCTCTCGGTGCTGGTGAACCGGTTATTCGCGACTACCTGCGCCGTCAGCGTGGTGAGCTGTGCCGCGCTGGGGAGCGGGAAGCTCTGGAGACCGGCCTTGGTCAACTGGGGATTATACTGATTCGACGCCATGCAAGTGGGCCACCCCACCGGCCCGTAGCCGCCATAGCAAAAGTCGGGATTCGGGCCCGTCGGCGACTTCGCATTGATCACGTACACCGAGTTGCCATCGCCGCTGAAGCTCACTGAGTTCGGGTACCAACCGGTCGGGATGAGACCAACTACCTGATCGCCGCTATTCTTTCCGCTCAGCGCCACCACCGAGACGCAATTCAGATTGCCATCCGTCACATAGAGTTGCGTCTCATCCAGCGAGAGCGTCACGCTGTTGGGGTTCGCACCCTTATATTTCTGCAGGGAGGCAGGCAGGAAGGGCGCGACTACCAGGATGGTTTCGAGTATCGCGTTCATCTTGGTGTCGATTACGTCAACGGTATCCGACTGGTCTTCGACGACATACAGGAGCGTCTGGGCCGCGTTCAGCGTCATCTTGTTGGGTTGGCCCTTCACTGGGAGCCGGGCCGTTACCGATGGCGCCCAATCTGCGAAGGATGTCGATCCTGGAGACCATCCGCCCAGATTCACTACGTCGATCTCGCGGTCGCGAATGCTGGATACATACGCGGTGGCGTCCAAACCACTACCCTTCACTACCACCCAAAACGGATCTTCGCCGCCCGGAACGCCCGCCTGCCAGGCGTTGCTTCTGCCGGGGCGCAGGTCGAGTTCTATTCCCTTCGACCAGTGGCCGAGGCCTCCGGTGAAGACCGTTATCGAGTCGTTGTAGTAATTCGCCGCCACCAGCGTTTTGCCATCATTCGAAATAGCCANNCCCCGATTGTTGTGGCCCAAGGCAAGCGCCGCCTCGGGCCCCGCCGGCCAGGTCCCGGTGGTGGCGTTCCAGTTAACGATAAAGATAGCGTCAGCGGCGCAGCCGGCCACGTAAAAAGCCGAGCCGGATGGATCGAAGACAATCCCGTTGTAGGTAACTGGGAACTGCACTACTTGCTTCTGGATCGGCGTGGGCGTCGAAATGTCGTAGATGAACACATAGTCATTCGAGAGCGGGAGGTCCCATGCCGGCACCGTCGGTGGTGGCTGGATGTCGCTGATGTAGTAGCGGTTGAACCCGCTGGTCAGAACCAGCATGGTCTTGTGATCCGGGCTCACCACGCTGGAGACCGCTTGCCCGGCCTCCCAGGTTGCCGGAAGGGGCGGACCGGGTTTCAGCGTTACCAACTGGGCACCCTGGGGACCATTGGGACCCTGGGGCGTAAGGTCTTGGCCCATATTGGGCAGGGCCGGAGGGGTGGACTGCGCATAGGCGAGCGCGCCCGAGACGACCAACGCAAGCGCCAGGGCAACCGCTGAAAAAGGGAAACGAGCGCGAGCTTCTCTTGCCATTACTTTAGGCTCCTTTGGAGCGGCCGCGAGCGCGGCGAGCTAAGTGGATTAAAGATGGTGGTGCAGTGCACCAGGGGAAAATCTCACTCGAAGTGGGGGTGCTCTCAGCTTCCTGGGTTAGAAACGTAGCGTGGCCTTCAAACGCAGCGGGTCCAGCAGCAGATCCATGGCATTGGCCGCACCCACCACAAACAGATCCGCATTCCGCATCGCATCCAGGGCGCACCCTTCGCCGTTATCGACGGCGATCGCCAGTCCGCCGCCCTCCTTCACCGCCTTCAGCATCAGCCTGTCGTTGTTGCCGTTGCCAAATGCGGCCACGTGTGGCAGGTGGAAGTGACTCACGTAATCGGCCTTCTCGATATCATGCCTGCCAGAGCGCAGCTTGTACGGTATAGCGATCCCCGCCAGCTCCCGCTCGGCCGTGCCAAATGAGTCGGCAGTTACAATGTGAAGGTCCACAAGTGCCGCTAACTCCCGTAACTTTCTCTTAACATCCGGCTCGATCACCCCACCGAAAGAATGGGTTCCCGTATAGTCGCTGACAGCTATGCGGATGTGGCGCTCGCCAAAACCAGGGATATCGATGGTGATTCCGGATTTTTCCATAGGTTAGAATGACATTACCATGAAACTCGCATTTGTCGGCGCCGGAAACATGGGTTCGCCCATGGCGCGCAATCTGCTGCGCGCCGGCCATCAAGTCACCGTATACAATCGCACGCGTGCGCACGCCGAACCGCTGCTCCAGGAAGGCGCGGCGCTGGCGGAATCACCGGCGGATGCCGCGCGCGACGCGGACGCTATCATCACTATGCTCGCCGACGACCACGCCGTGGAGCAGGCGGTGCAGGGTTTCCTCGATACCCTCGCTCCTGGCGCGATGCACATCGGCATGAGCACCGTCAGCGTCGCGTGCTCCAAGCGGCTCGCCGAACAGCATGCCGCGCGCGGGCAAGTGTATGTCGCTGCGCCTGTGTTCGGACGGCCCGTGGCGGCTGCCGCAGCTAAGCTCTGGATCGTGGCCGCCGGTCCGCCGGAATCGATCCAGCGCTGCCAACCGGTATTCGATGCGCTGGGGCGTGGCACCTCGGTGGTCGGCGCAGATCCGTGGCTCGCCAATGCGGTCAAGCTTTCAGGCAACTTTCTGATTGCCGCCGCGCTCGAATCGCTCGGCGAAGCCTTTGCGCTGGTGCGCAAGTCCGGAGTGGATGCCGGGCAATTCCTGGATATTGTCAACAACGCGCTGTTTAATTCGGCGCTATACGGCAGTTACGGCGCCGCTATCGTCAATGAACAATTCGAACCGGCCGGCTTCAAGCTGCGGCTGGGCTTCAAGGACCTGAGACTGGTGCAGGAAGCCGCCGAATCGGCCGCCGTGCCGATGCCGCTAGCCGGCGTGCTGCGCGACCGCTTCCTGGCCGCCATGGCCCGCGGCGAAGGCGATCTCGATTGGGCCGCCCTGGCGCGCATCGCCGCCGTGCAAGCCGGATTGTAGCGCGTTTGAGCCCGCAGCGACGACGACCGGCCAGGAGGTCGGTCCCACTGAGGCCGCCTCCATATATAATCAGACTTCGCAATCTCTTTGGAGGAACACCATGCCCGCAGACGCCGTGGAACAGAAGGTCCGGAAGGCGCTCGATGGCTTCCGCATCGAATTGCCTTCCTGGGGCTTTGCCAACACCGGCACACGTTTCGGCAAGTTCCAACAAGCCGCGGCCGCCACCACCACCACCGAGAAATTGAGCGACGCTGGCCAGGTGCATCGCTTCACGGGCTGCTGTCCGACCGTGGCCGTGCACGTCCTTTGGGACTTTCCTGACGGCAAGTTCAGCGTGCCGGAAGTCATGCTCATGGCCGAGCGGCATGGCGTCAAGATCGGCGCCATCAACCCGAACGTCTTCCAGGATCAGATCTACAAACACGGCTCGCTGGGCAACCCCGACCCGGCCATCCGCCGCACCGCCCTGCAACACATTCTGGACTGCATTGAAATCGCCAGCGCCACCGGCAGCCGCGACATCTCGCTGTGGTTCGCGGATGGCTCCAGCTATCCGGGCACAGCCAATATCCGGCATCGCCGCCGCTGGTTCGAAGAAGGTCTGGTGGAGGCGCATCGCAATCTGGAGCCGAACCAGCGCCTGCTGGTCGAGTACAAGCCCTTCGAGCCGGCCTTCTATCACACCGACATCGCGGATTGGGGCATGTCGCTGTTGATGGCGCGCAACGCGGGCCCGCAGGCCAAGGTGCTGGTGGATACCGGGCATCATTACCAGGCACAGAACATCGAGCAGATCGTGGCGTGGCTACTTTCCGAAAACATGCTGGGCGGTTTCCATTTCAACGACCGCCGCTACGCCGACGACGATCTCACGCTGGGATCGATCGATCCTTACCAGGTCTTCCGCATCTTCCACGAGATCGCGCTGTTCGAATGGGAGACCGGCCGGCGCGCCGAGATCGCCTACATGGTCGACCAGAGCCACAACCTGAAAGACAAGATCGAAGAGACGATCCAGACCGCTGTCACCGCGCAGGAACTCTACGCCAAGGCCGCGCTGGTGGACCACGAGACGCTGGCGCGATACCAGAGCAAGTCCGCGCTGGTGGATGCCGAAGAGTGTCTGAAGGAAGCCTTCGCCACGGACGTGCGCCCGGCCATCCGCGAATGGCGCAAGGCCAACGGCATCCCCACAGAGCCGTTGAAAGCCTTCCGCGAAAGCGGCTACCAGGAGCGCGCCGCGCGCGAACGGGGCGCAAAGAACGCCGCGGCAGTCACCAGCTATGCCTAAGAACGGAACCACGGATGGACACAGATGGACACGGATAAAACCGTTTTTATCTGCGTGCATCTGCGTGCATCTGTGGCTAATTGCTTTTGCTTTGAGCGCGGCCAACCCGGAGTTGCTCACGCGGGCGTGGAGCGCCCACTGGATCTCGGTTCCCGGTGCATCGCCCTATGACTATGGCGTCTATCATTTCCGGCGCACGCTCGATCTGGCTGGCGCGCCATCGTCCTTCCTCATTCATGTCACCGCCGACAATCGCTACAAGCTGTATGTCAATGGCGAGTTGGTCAGCCTGGGCCCGGCGCGCGGCGATCTGCATCATTGGCGCTATGAATCTGTGGACATCGCCCGCCATCTGACGACCGGCAAGAATGTGTTGGCCGCTGTCGTCTGGAATTTCGGAGAGCTGGCGCCTGAAGCTCAGATAACCAATCAGACCGGCCTGCTGGTCGAGGGCGACGGCGAGGCCGAGCGCGGCGTGGACACCGGCAAGCAGTGGAGATGCGTCCGTGATGCGGCCTATTCGCCGGCACCGCGCGAGCGCGAGATGTCACGGTTCTACTATGTGGCCGGCCCCGGCGACCAGGTGGATTCGAGGCTCTATCCGTGGGGCTGGGAGCAGCCCGGTTTTGACGACTCCGGCTGGCTGACCGCCGCGGTGGGCAGCCCGGGCGCGCCGCGCGATGCGCAAGATGGTCCGAATCGGTGGATGCTGGCGCCGCGCTCCATCCCGCCGATGGAATTGAAACCCCAACCCATCACGGTGCTGCGGTCGGGCAGCCCCTCCCATGAAATCCCGCCCCACACCAAGGCCACCCTATTGTTCGACCAAAGCTTTCTGACGACCGGTTATCCGCAACTGACCGTGAGCGGCGGCAAGGACGCCAAGATCGACCTGGGCTATGCGGAGTCGCTGTGGCTCCCCGGCTTCCGCGATAAGGGCAACCGCAACGAAATCGAAGGCAAGCAATTCATCGGCGCGCACGACATCTTCATCGCCGATGGCGGCAAGCGGCGCCGCTTCGAACCGCTCTGGTGGCGCACTTGGCGCTATCTCCGGCTCTCTATCGAAACCGAGGACCAGGCGCTCGGCATCGACGATCTGCACGGCGTCTACACCGGTTATCCATTCGAACGCAAGGCCCGCTTCGACGCCGGCTCCGCCGAGATTCAGAAGATCCTCGACACCGGCTGGCGCACCGCGCGCCTCTGCGCCCACGAGACCTACATGGATTGCCCCTACTACGAGCAACTGCAGTATGCCGGCGACACGCGCGTGCAGGCTCTCGTCTCGCTTTACATGCCCGGCGACGGACGCCTCATGCGCAACGCCATCGAGCTGCTGGATTCCTCGCGCAGCGCGGAAGGCGCGACCTACAGCCGCGCGCCTTCCCGCCTGCAGCAATACATCCCGCCGTTTTCCCTCTGGTGGATCGGCATGCTGCACGATTACTGGATGTACCAGGACGACCCCGCGTTCGTCGCGCGCATGTTGCCAGGCGTGCGCGCGGTGCTGTGGTTCTTTGCCGCACGCCAGCAGGCCAACGGCTCGCTGGGCCGCATGCCCTGGTGGAACTTCGTGGATTGGACGAAGGAGTGGGGCGACGGAGTTCCGCCCGTGCTCGCCGGGGGCAATTCCGCGCCGCTGGATCTGCAATTGCTGCTGGCCTGGCAGTGGGCCGCGGAGATGGAAGCCACCCTGGGGAACCAAGCGCTGGCGGAAGAGGATCGCCACGCCGCCGCCCGTTTGCGGGATTCCGCGCGCCAACTCTACTGGGACGCGGGCCGCCACCTATTCGCCGACACGCCGGACAAGCGCGAATACTCGCAGCAGACCAACGCGCTGGCGGTGCTGGCCGGTGTAAGCGAGGGCGCCGAAGCCCGTGACCTGATCGAGCGCGTCTCCGGCGACCGGAGCCTGGTGCAGTGCTCGATTTACTTTCGCCACTACCTGCACTCCGCCATGAATAAAGCGGGCGTGGGCGACCGATACCTCGACATGCTGGGCCCGTGGCGCACCATGCTCGACCGCGGACTGACCACTTGGGCCGAAACAGCCGATCCCGCGCGCTCGGATTGCCACGCCTGGGGAGCCAGCCCTAATTACGAACTCTTCCGCACCGTGCTGGGCATCGATTCCGCGGCGCCCGGTTTCGCGCGCGTCGCGATCCGCCCATTCTTGGGCAAGCTGACGCACGTATCCGGCGCGATCCCGCATCCCAGGGGCGAAATTGCCGTGACTCTGACGCTCGATCACGGTAAACTGGAAGCCGGTGTAACGCTGCCCGCCGGTGTGACAGGCCAGTTCGAATGGCGCGGCCAGACGCGGGATCTGCATCCCGGCGAGAATCATTTGACGTTATGAACCTGATCGTAGGAGCCACAGGCCTGGTGGGCGGCGAGATCTGCCGCCGGCTGGCCGCCCAACAAAAACCGGTCCGCGCGCTGGTGCGGCCGACCGGGGATGCGTCCCGTATCGACGAACTCCGCGCCGCGGGTGCGGAACTGGCTACAGGCGACCTGAAAGATCCCGCGTCGATCCAGGCCGCTTGCGCGGGGGCGATGGCAGTCCTGTCGACGGCTTCCTCCGTGCTCTCGCGGCAGCCGGGCGACACCATCGACGGCGTGGATCGCCTCGGCCAGTTGCAATTGATCGAAGCGGCCGCCTCCGCCGGCGTGAAACACTTCGTGTACGTTTCGTTTTCGCCGATGGCCGAGGATTTCGCCCTGCAGCGCGCCAAGCGCGAAGTGGAGCGGGCGCTGATCGAGAGCGGCATGACTTACACCATTCTGCGCCCCACGTTCTTCATGGAGATCTGGCTCAGCCCGGCGCTGGGCTTCGACGTGGCCGCGCGGCGCGCCCGCATCTACGGCACGGGCGAGAACCCCATCAGTTGGATCTCGTTCCCCAACGTCGCCGAGTTTGCCGTGCGGTCGCTCGATACCGCGGCCGCGCGCAACGCCACCTTCACGCTGGGCGGCCCGGAAGCGATCGCTCCGCTGCAGGTCGTGCGCATCTTCGAGGAATTGGGAGGCGCGCCGTTCACCGTCGAATACGTGCTGGAATCCGTACTGCGCGCCGGAAAGGCAGCCGCGCGCAGGGCTCTGGACGAAGCCTTTGCGGCGCTCTCACTGGGCTACGCGCACGGCGACGCGATCGACATGCGCGCGACCTTGGAAGCCATGCCGGTGCGTCTGGTCGGCGTGCGCGAGTATGCCAAGTGGTTGTTGAACGAGAACCCGCTAGAAGCGCGGTAGACTGCGCAGCAGCGCGCCGGCGTCGCCCTTTGAGAGGGTGGCCGCGTGGACCGGATTCCAGGTGGCGTCCAGCGTACCGAGGTAAGTGGCGTGGTTGCTGGCGTCGTTACCATCGGTGGCCATCAGGATGATTGTGCACGCCCGGTCCGGATACGAGAGCGCGCGGTATCGCGTGCCGCCGGCGGGACTCTGCCAACGGTCGTGCGCGGGCGCGCCCAGTTTGCGCACCACGGCGCCGTAGTCGTCCTGGGCGGTTAGAGACAGGTAGGTCCGGTCCTTGGCCATGTAAGCGATGCGGGGACGCAGCACGCTATCGCGGTAGAAGTTCACCGCGACGTATGCCGCAACAATGCCCAGCACCAGCGCGCCGCCGACTATGCGTAAAATGTGCGACTCCGGGTTGGATTCCAGGCGAATGCCGACCACCGGCGCGGGTCCGGTCTGCTGCGCCGGCGATGGAGGCCGCACGGACGCGCCCACCGCGATGGGCATCTCGATCACCCGGCGCTGATACGGCCACACGGCGCCCTCTTTGTACTCCAGCTCCTTCAGCAGGCCGACGATCACGACCGGGTCTTCGATGCGCGAGATCTCGCCCAGAAAGCGCCGCGGAATCCAGATCTCCTGACCGGTGCGCGCGTTGACGACCAGAACGTCGGACCACGTGGCCTTGCGATATTGCCACTTGTTGTGCTCGACGTTCAGGATGGCCGGATAGAACGAAAACGGCCGGTTCCGTAGCGCTTCGAGCGGCGGCGGAATTACGGGCGACGACATGAGCGAATACTATCGTAGCATCGGCGTTTCGGTGTATGCTATAGAAGGAGCGGCGGACCGGTTTTCCGATCCGCGGGTTGTCCTTTACTTCGGCTACTTCCGCTTTACGCGGATGGTAACCGTGATCACAATGGCGATTGTGATCGTAACGGTCAGCGCTAGAAACATACGCTGCCTCCTTTCCGTCCAAACGTAGATTGGCCGGCCCGGCGCCTACCGGGCCGGTCGGCGTTTGGGACGCCGAAAACGCCCCAGCCCCCACATTCAGCGGAAATTCCAATTGAGATAGTGCGACGCGGCGGGGAAAGTCTCTACAACGCGGTTGCCTAGACTAGCGCTTCGAGTGTTGGCAGGATTCCGGCGACAAGCCGAGCCGAATAGTATATTACCATCGGCCCGTTGACGGCTGGCCTTATGGGTGTATCGTATAGGAGCGTAATGGTAAGCATACGTCGGCTCCTTTCTACTCAAACGTAGATTGACCGGTCCGGGTGGCTCCCGGGCCGGGCCGGGCGTTTGGGACGCCGAAAACGCCCCAGCCCACATTCAGCGGAAATTCCAATTGAGATAGTGCAACGCGGGGAAAGTCTCTGCTACGCTACGCGCGCGGAATCATACCCAGCAGCGCGTTGATCACGATGGCCGCCATGCCCACCGGGATCATGACTTTCCACCCGATATTCATGAGTTGGTCGTAGCGGAAGCGCGGGAATGTGCCACGGAACCAGATCATCAGATAGATGATCGTCGACACCTTGAAGAGGAACCAGAATATGCCGATAGCTGCCGTGTTGAACGCGGGCCACATGTAGATGGCGCCGATCAGCACCAGCACCAGCGCCACGCCGATCAGCACTTTCTGCTGCAGTGGATCTTTCATCTTCCGCACCAGAGTCAAACTGCTCAGGCCGGAGCCGGCGAACACCACCAGCGGCACTATATAGTCGATCGCCGCCAGCCAGGAGACGCTGGGAAACGGGCGCAGCCATCCACCCCAGAACAACGTCACGGCCACCGAAGAGATCACGAAGATATTGGCGTACTCCGCCAGAAAGTAGAGCGCCCAGCGGAAGCCGCTGTACTCCGTGTGGAAGCCAGCCACTAACTCGGACTCCGCTTCTGGTAAGTCGAACGGCGCGCGGTTAGTCTCGGCCGTGGCGGCGATGATATACACCACGAACGGCACGATCATGAAGCCGTAATTGGAGAAGACGAACCAGATACCGCGGGTCTGTTGCGCCTGAATAATCCCCTGCATGCTCAACGTGCCGGCCACCATCACGCCGGAGAGCAGCGCGAAAGACAGGGCCACTTCATAGCTCACAAGCTGCGCCGCGCTGCGCAACGCGCCGAGCAGCGGATAGTGGCTGTTGGAAGCCCAGCCGCCCAAAATGATCCCCAGAATACCCACCGCCGACATGGCGGAAATTACCAGCAGGCCTACGTTCACGTCCGCCACATACAAGTACTTACTAAATGGAATTACGGCGAACGCGGTCAGTCCGGTGAAGGTCGATATCACGGGCGCCAGCCAGAAAATGGACTTATCCGCCCCGCTGGGAATGATATCCTCCTTGATGAGCAGTTTTAAGGCATCGGCGATAGGCTGCAAAAGGCCGTGCGGGCCGGTACGCATGGGTCCCAGCCGGACTTGAAAATCCGCCAGCACTTTGCGCTCGATCAGCGTGAGGTACCCGGCCACCAGCGGGAACGCGGCCACGATCACCAGCGTGACCAGGATCGGCGTGAATAACGGATGGTGGATGATCGCGTCCATAGATTCCTAATGCAGCAATGAAGTCCCCGCCAGCCGCAGGAAGGGCTCCGGATAGATGCCGATACCCAGCGTAAGAATGCCGGTCGCTGCCAGCGCCACGCGCAATCCGAAGCTGGTGGAGAGCGGCGCCGGTTCCGTGAGATCCCGTACGAACATACTGCGCACGATGCGGAAGTAATAGTAAATCGCCACGGCGACATAGAGAGTGCCAATCACCGCCAGCGTGTAATGGTGAGTCTCTATTAGCGACAGAAAAATGTAATACTTGCCGAGGAAGCCGGCCGTTGGC
Source organism: Bryobacterales bacterium (assembly GCA_003132865.1). The sequence continues at coordinate 2,402 of PKYZ01000831.1, read as the reverse complement.
GGAATTCCGGCCAGCGACAGCAGGAAGATCAGCATCAGCAGCGCATACCCCGGACTCTTGTGCATCAGCCCCGCGATATCATCCAGATCTTCGCCGATAATACCTTTGCGGCGCAGCGCCACCAACACCAGGAACGCGCCCAGGTTCATGAAGGTGTAAACCAGGAGATAGAGCAGGATCCCTTTCACGCCATCGGCAGACGCGGATTGCTTGTCTCCGGCAATCAGACCCAAAAGCATGTAGCCGACGTGGGCGATCGAGGAATAGGCCAGTAGGCGCTTGAGATTGCTCTGGGTCAGCGCGGCCAGATTGGCTCCCGTCATCGTGGCGATCGAAACAAATATCAGAACCGGCACGTAGACCGAGCGCAGGGCGGGAAAACCAAACAGGAAAATTCGCAGCAGCATGGCCCAGGCCGCCGCCTTCACCGCCACGGACATGAATCCGGCGACGCTCGTCGGAGCCCCTTCATAGGCATCCGGCGCCCACTGATGGAATGGAATGGCGGCAACCTTGAAAAGCAGGCCGACGGAGGTAGCCAGAACGGCGAGAACGGTCACCGGGTCCGCGTGCGCCGGGTGCGCGGCAAGATCCTGTGCGAGCCGCGGGCCGATCACCAGAAGGTTCGTACTGCCGGTCAGGCCATACAGCAGCGATAATCCGTAGGCAAATATTCCGGAAGAAAACGCTCCCAGCAGCAAATATTTCAGCGCGGCCTCGTTCGAGCGGCGATCGTTGCGCAGGAAGCCAACCAGCACGTAGGTCGAGACGGCCATCAGTTCCAGGCCGATGAAGATGAGTACGATATCAAAGCCCGACGCCATGCACATCATGCCCACGACGGAGAACAGAATGAGAGCGTAGAACTCGCCATGGTGTTCGCGTTCGACTTCGAGGTAACGCACCGAAACTAGAATGGTAATGGCAGCCGCCGCCAAGAATAGATAGAAGAAATAAATGGCGAAGTGGTCCATGATCATGGAGTTCATGAACGCCCATTCCAAGCGGCCGCCGCTCGCCTCTACCGCGGCCTGTGCGGGCTGAACCCGGAGCACCAGGCTGGCGGCTGAAAATAACACCCCCACAAACGCGGTCGCCGCGTCCACCCACTTCCATTCCGGGGGCAGCATCAGATCAATCAGCAGGATACCGAGCGCGAACAGGGTCAGCAGAATCATCGGCAGCGACAGCAGGTAGTCGGTGCCGCTAAATGACGATGGCAGGTTGACGAGCACTTATCTGCTCCCCCTCCCGCCGGCGGAGGCCACCGGCACCGCGACCATGGCTTGGGGAACCGGGCCGGCAGGCTCGGCCGACGCATTGACGGCGCCGCCCGATCGCGGGTACCCCGGGCGCACCGTCTGCACGATCTGGTTGACCGGTTGCTCCAGGATTTCAAAGAACGGCTTGGGGTAGAGGCCGATCCAGAACGCCATGATGAGCAGCGGCACAAAGGTCAGCACTTCGCGCGGCGTCAGGTCGTGCAATTTTTCATTCTTGGGGTTGGTCACCGGCCCGAAAAACACGCGCTGATACAGCCACAGCAGGTACGCCGCGGCCAGAATCACGCCCGGGACGGCCCAGGCCGCCCAGCGCCAGTTTTCCATGAACGTGCCTTGTAGAATCGCAAATTCGCCGACAAACCCGTTCAGCAGCGGCAGTCCCATCGACGAGAGAAACATGATCATGGTGATGGTGGCATAGAGCGGCATGACGTTCGAAATGCCGCCGTATTCGGAAATTTCTCGGGTGTGGCGCCTCTCATAGAGGATGCCCACGATCAAGAACAGCGCGCCGGTGGAAATGCCGTGATTGATTTGCTGCAAGACCGAGCCGCTCAAGCCGAGCGGCGTTAAGGCAAAAATTCCCAGAGTGCAGAATCCGAGATGGCTGACCGAAGAGTAGGCGACCAGTTTTTTCATGTCCTTCTGCATGAGCGAAACCAGGGCGCCATAGAGGATGCCGACGATCGAGAGGAAGATCATCCAGCCGCGGACTTTGGGATGCATGACGACATCCGGAAAAAACGGAAGCGCGAAACGAATAAATCCGTAGGTTCCCATCTTCAATAAAACACCGGCCAGGATGACGGAGCCGGCCGTCGGTGCCTCCACGTGCGCATCCGGGAGCCAAGTGTGGAATGGGAACATCGGGACTTTGATGGCGAAGGCGGCAAAAAATGCCAGGAACAAGAAGATCGCAATGGTTGGACCGTAGGCCGGATCATGGAAAATCCTGGGCGCGGTCTGATAGAAGGCCTGAATGCTGAAGGTGTAAACTCCGGTCTGGCGGAAGTTGTAGAAGTACAGGAACAGGACGGAAAGCAGCATCAGCACCGAGCCCAGCAAGGTGTACAGGAAAAATTTGATGGCGGCGTAGAGCTTGCGCGGGCCGCCCCAGAT
>PKYZ01000019.1 GCA_003132865.1 Bryobacterales bacterium | reverse complement strand
CTGACTCCTGACTCCTGACTCCTGACTTCTGTCTCACCGCCTCTGACACTTCGCGCAATAGTGGGTGCCCCGTTGCGCGACCAGCGTTCGCCGGATGGGCGCGCCGCAAGTCACGCACGGCTCGCCGGTGCGCTGGTAAACGCGGTGCTCGAACTGGAAAAAGCCGCGGCGGCCATCCGCGTCTACATAGTCGGAAATCGAGGAGCCGCCCTTCTCGATGGCTTGCGTCAAGACTTCCACCATAGCGGCGTGCAGCCGTTTGACGCGCTCGGAGCGCAACCGCGCGCCGATGGCCAGCGGATGAATGCCCGCCCGGAATAGCGCCTCGTCGGCGTAGATGTTGCCCACGCCACGGACGAAGTGCTGATCGAGCAGGACCGATTTGATGCGCGCCTTGCGCCGCTTGAGCCGCGCGGCGAACTCCGCGATGGTCACCTCCAGAGGTTCCGGACCGAGCTTCTCCAGGCGGGCCGGCAATCCGCGGCTGACCTCGATCTTCCCAAACTGGCGTTGGTCTTCGTAGCGCAGTACACCCCGGTCGAGGTTCACGACCGCATGCGTGTGGCGTCCGGGCGTGCCGCCTAACAGGACCTTGCCGGTCATGCCGAGGTGCACCGTCAGGCAGTCCCCGGCATCCAGCTCGATGACGATGAACTTGCCGCGCCGCCGGATGCCGCGAATGCGCCGCCCGGCCAACGCCGCGCTCATCTGGTCGGGATCGCCGCGCAGGATGCGCTGGCAGGTGAACTCGGCGGAGACGATACGCCGGCCGACGATGCGGGCGATCGACCGAACTACCGTTTCGACCTCGGGAAGCTCAGGCACGTTCTGGCACTTCGAGCAGGATGTCGTCGCCTTCCACTTCGACCGCGTAAGTGGGAACCTTCTGGCTGGGATCGAAGTCGTTGGCGCCGGTTTGGCAATCCCATTCCCAGGCGTGCCAGGGGCAAACGACATGATTGCCGTGCAGGGCGCCCTGCCCCAACGGTCCGCCACGGTGCAGGCACGTGCCGCCGAGTGCTGTGACGCGCCCGCCGACGTTGCAAAGGGCATACGTATCGTTGCCCACCGTGACCTCGGTAACCGAATCGGCGGGCAGTTGCGAGAGACTAGCGACTTTGACGAGTGACATGGCTTAGATCACGCTCAGACCATTTTACTCAACTGCTGGGCGGCAATCAGGACGGGATCCCACACCGTGGCGAAAGGCGGCGCATAGGCGAGGTCCAACTGCTCCAGATCCTCGACGCGCATGCGATTGTGGAGGGCCGTGGCGATCACGTTGATGCGCCCTTCGACGCCGTCTTCGCCCCACACCGATCCGCCCAGCAGGCGGCGCGTTGCGGCGTCCGCCACCAGTTCCACCGTGATGGGCTTGCCGCCGAAATAGCCGGGACGGCTGGGGGCGGCGATGCGCGCGGAAACCGGCGAGAATCCTTCGCGCCGCGCCTGCTCCACGGACAGGCCGCTGAACGCCACGCCCATGCCGAAGATATTCAAGATGGCGGTGCCCACGACCCCGCCGAATCGCTCGCGCCGGCCGGCTGCGTTGGCGCCCGCCACGCGGCCCATCTTGTTGGCGGTGGTCCCCAACGGAATGTACGCCGGCCGTCCCGTGACGAGGTGCGGCGCTTCCGCGCAATCGCCCGCGGCGAAGACGCCCGGCAGGTTGGTCTCCATGTGCTCATCCACCCGAATCGCGCCGGTGCGCCCCACTTCCACGCCGCCTTCCACCGCGATCTCGACGTTGGGCCGCAGCCCGGTAGCCAGGATCACCAGCTCGCGGCGCTCCACCGCTGAGATGCGCGTGTTCAATTGCAGCTCCACACGGAAGCGCTCCAGCCGCTCGCGCACGGCCTTGGTCAACTCGGCGTCTCCCCGGCCCAGCACGTGCGGGCCCTGCTCGACGACGGCAACCGCCATACCATTGCGCCGCAGCGCGTCCGCCGCCTCCAGCCCGATGTACCCCGCGCCGACGACCACGGCTTGCTTGGGCTGCTTGTCGCACAGGTATGCCTTTAGGCGTTCCGCGTCTTCGAGCGTATGCAACGTGAAGACGTGCGGCGGCAGCGTGGCGCCTTCGAAATCCTTAGTGCGCGGCCGCGCGCCGGTGGCGATCACGAGGCGATCATAGTGCACGCGCTCGCCGCCATCCAGTGTGACCTCACGGCGCGGGTGCGAGATGGAAACCACGCGCGCGCCCGTGCGCACCGCGATGTTGCGCTCCTTGCGGAAATACTCGGGCGTGTGGACGATGAGTTCTTCGGCGCGACGCACACGCCCTTCCAGATAATACGGCAGACCGCACGCGCCATAGGAGATGTCCGCGCCCTTTTCCAGGACCACGATTTCGAGGCTGGGATCAATGCGGCGCGCGCGGGCGGCGGCGCTCAGGCCCGCGGCCACGCCGCCAATCACGAGCAGCCGCATGCGCCGGCTATCCCTCTTTCTTCATCTGTTCGACGAAGCTCAGGATATCGAACGCCTTGATGGCGCGGTCCGGGAAGAAGCTGTTCACGGCGTCCTGCTCATCGGTGAACAAATCGAACACCGTGGCGAGCTTGGTCATGACCAGGAGTTCGATATTGCGGCGGTTCAGGTTCTCCAGCTTCAGCGCGCCGCCCGCCTTGCGCTGGCTGGTCGCGCACATGACGAGCGCGCCCAAGCCGGTGCTGTCGATGTAGTCCACGTGGAGCAGATTGAGGATGATATTTTTCGATCCGGCGGCTGTCACCGCCGCCACTTTCTCGCGCAACGCGCTGGCCTCCTGGCCCACGGTGATGCGGCCCTTGAAATCCAGAATCACGATGCCTTCGTGCTCGCGCTGCTGGATTTCGTGGCTCATGTCAGACGGTCATCTTGAAGCCGACCATGGCTTCGACTTCCTCGAGGGCAACCATTTCGATGGCATCCCACGGGCAGCCGTCCAGGAAGCAGCCGTCGGGGCCCTTGCTGATACATTTCTTGCAGCCGATGCAGAGAATGGGGTCCACCTGAATGCGGCCGAAGGGCGGATGATCCTCATCCGGCACCCAGAACATGCAGTCTTCGACCGGGCAATATTCCACGCAGGCAGGTGAGCCGGCGCAGCCCGTGCAGCACTCGGTGATGACCGCCAACTCCTTTGGCTTCTTCTTGCGCGCGGTCGAGATGCCTGTGGATTTTGGTTCGAACTTGAACTCGTCCGGCACCATGCCGACGGCTCTGGCTTCAGCGGGCATGGGGTGGATTATAACCCAGCGTTCTGCACTTGGCACTCGGCATTTGGCCCGCAGCGACTCCAGCCGGGGAGGCCCGGGTTCGTTTTCAACAGACCCACCTATCTATCTACGAATCAACCAGTTTCAGGGCCTAAAGTCCGGCACGAGCCCCGCCGATAGAATGATTCAGGGTCATTTATGTCTTCTAGCGCCAAGACCGGGGTCAAGTCTGCGGTTCGCCGCTGGCCGCGCTACCGCCTTGATGTTCCCATCCGGGTGATTGTCCAGGTTCAGGCCAAGGTGGCGATCTTTGACGGTCGGGGAAATTCCCTTAGCCTGGGCGGAATGGCGATGTACGCTGGAGCCGAACTCAAGATGGGCGATCAGGTTGCGGTAGAATTTACCCCGCCCTACTCCTCGCCTCCTGTCCGGGTCGATGCCGTCATCTGCAATCGGACCGGCTACTACTATGGTTTGGAATTTCTTACCGCCACCAGCTCTCAACAAGAGCAGACCGCGAGATTCCAACGGCAGTTGTCAACCCTGACCAGCGCAGCGGATCGTGCGCCATCCTGCTGAAACCGACCGCGCACGCACGCGGATTTTCCGCCAACCGAGGAGCTGCACCCAGCCCGGTTCTGGGCAGCCAGCCGGCGTGAATCTTGGCGGCTCGGTCGAGCATTCCCCGCTTCCGGTGGGCACCTGCTAAAAGTCACGCGCTTCTGATATATTCACCATCCAGCCCCTTGGAAATCCAGACTCCAGGTTTCGATCCCATGGTTGCGAGTGGAAGTTCCATTGCAAACTCCAAGCCGAGGCGGAAGGAGCAGCACTGATGGCAGGTAAGAGCGTTAATAAAGTCATTCTGATTGGCAATCTTGGGAAGGACCCGGAACTGAAATACACCCCGACCGGCACACCGGTGGCGAAACTCACGCTGGCCACCAACGAACGCTATAAAGACAAGGCCGGCGAGTGGCAGGNNAGTATCTGAAGAAGGGCGGCAAAGTCTACATCGAAGGACGTCTGCAAACCCGCTCCTGGGACGATCCGAAAACCAATGTCAAGAAATACATGACGGAAGTGGTGGCCAGCGATTTGGTACTGCTCGGCGGACGCGGTGAAGGCGGAGGCAGTGGAGATTCCGGCGGCGCGTCCCGTGGCGCGGCCGCAGCCAGCAATAGTTTCGACCAGCGCACCCCGGAGGCGGAACCGGCGGCGGCGGCTTCCCCCATCAGCGATGAGGATATTCCGTTCTAAAGTTGGTTGTCGGCCTCTGTGTCCATTGATCTCTTCTGTCAGCNNGAGCCTCACCCCCCATTGCCGAAAGCATTTCCGGCCGATTTTGTTTGACCGGCGCTAGCGGCGCGGCTAAAGTTCTGGCCTGATACGACGCCTCGAGCTGAATCCGTACCGGGAGGACTAACGTGGACGACCCTTTGCCGCCAGAAGCTTCTGCGCCTCCGCTTTCGGAGTTGCATGCGACTGCCATGCCCGCGGTTCCCCCGCCGGACGCTTATCGCGATCGCAGCACGGGGCTGGTGGTTTTTGGCATTATCCAAATTGTTCTGGGCGGGTTGGCGGCGCTTTTGGTTCCTTTGCTCCTGCTGGGCGCGGTTTTCGCGCGCCGCATGGGAGGCGGCATGCCTGCGGGCAGCACGGTCCTCAGCGTTGCGAGTTACGCGCTGGCCGCGATCGGGCTGATCACCCTGGGCACGGGCTCGATCCGGGCGCGCCGGTGGGCCCGGGCCCTGACCCTCGTCTTGTCATGGATCTGGCTGGTGCTTGGATCCCTTGGCACCATCGCCATGACGGTGTTGCTGCCGAGCGCTTTCATGGCAGGTTTCACGGCCGCGGCGGCCAGCGATTCGGAAACGCCGTCCATGCCGAGGGGCGTGATCGCTGTCATCCTCACGGTCGTCATTGCAGTGTGCGCGGTTTTCATGGTTGTTTTACCCATCGTCTTCGTGGTGTTTTACCGCAGAAAAGACGTCGAGGAGACGGTCAAACATCGAGATCCTCGAGTGCGCTGGACCGACCGCTGCCCGTTGCCGGTGCTGGCACTGAGCCTGCTGTTTATTGGCGGCGCGGTTTATTACTTGCTGATGAGCGTCACCATGCCTTTGTTTCCTCTTTTCGGGAGGTACCTGACCGGGCCGCCTGCGGGTATCTGCCTGGTGCTGCTGGCCATGCTGGATGGGTTCTTGGCCTATTCGCTGTTTCGCCTGCAGTTGACGGGGTGGTGGATCGCAGTGGCCGCGGTCGCTTTGCGATGGGCATCGGCGATCGTCACGTTCCACCGCGCCGATTTGCTCGAGACCTACTCGAAGATGGGAATGCCCCAACAGCAGTTGCAGCTGATGAGCGCGAATCCCATCTTGCGCTCGACTGTGTTGGAGTATTGGACCGCGGCGTTTGGCCTGCTGTTTCTCGGATACATGATCTGGGTCAAACGCTATTTGGCCGCGCCGCCGGAGTCGGTTGCGGCCGGGCAGGGGCCTCCCTACACGGCGCCGATGGCTTGACGGCATTGCTCGCAGGCCCTCGGTTGCGGCACACTTAGCTCCAGGAGATCAACTATGTCCGAACTCGCCAGCAAGACCTGTGTTCCCTGCCGTGGGGATGTGCCTGCAATCAAGGGCAAGCACCTGGAACGGCTACTGCAGATCGTGCCCAAATGGAAAGCGGTGAACGACCACCATCTCGTGCGGGCATTTAAGTTTCCCGATTTCAGCCAGGCGCTTGATTTTGTAAATCGGGTGGGCGAACTGGCGGAACAGCAAGGGCATCATCCGGATATTTTGCTCGCCTGGGGAAAAGCGGAAGTCACTCTGTGGACCCACAAGATTGACGGGTTGTCGGAGAGCGACTTCATCATGGCGGCGAAGATTGATTTGCTGAACGAAGGCTGAGCGAGCTCTCAGTTTGTCGGTCGCAGGCTTCGGCCGTTCGCCGGGCAACAGCCAGAGGCTTGGTTTCTTTTTGCCTGTTGGACCAGACCTCCGAGACTTCGAATCCTCGAGGGCGCCGGGGACTCGGGCCAGAATATCCTGGCCCCGGACTTGACGCTGCCGCAGCGAACAGATAATCTCCCGGCTTCGGCAAACTGCCGTCGTTCGGGTAAGCTTGGGGCCCATCCTGCACCGGCAGCTGGCAGAATAAGAATCCCGGCGCGTGTGTGGACCTTACCGCGTGTGTGCCCGGGGAGCAGCGCGCTTGAGGAACGTGCTTTATCCTTGTCCGCGGATTTCACAATTTCAACATGAGGAGGATTTGATGCGCAGAATCGGAGTCTGTACGGCGGTGTTAGCGTTGGTGGCTTGTCTGGTGCCCCTGGCCCCGGCTCAGGACAAGNNACACGGTCAAGCCGGGCATGACCAAGCAGTTCGAAGAGGGGCGAAAGCGGCACATGGACTGGCATCGGAAGCAAAACGATTCCTGGAGCTGGCAGCTCTGGGAGGTTATGACCGGCGAGGGAACCGGCTCCTACATTTCGATAACCTTCGGCCACTCCTGGAAGGACCTGGATGCCTGGGAAGCGAAGCTGGGGGACACGGACACGGTAGACAGCAATGTCAATATGATGCCCTACCTCGGAGGGGAAACCTCAAGCCTCTGGATGGTGATGAGGGATTGGAGTCACCCGAGCAGCATGACTGAATCTCCCAAGATGGCGGAGGTAAACCACTTCCTGTTGAAGCCTGGAACCGAGGAGGACTTCGACGATGCCGTCAAGAAGATCAACCAGGCCATCGTCAAAAGCGACTGGCCGGTCCACTACACCTGGTTCCAGTTGCAAGACGGAGGTGAAGGACCGCACTACGTGCTGTCGGTCGAAATGAAGGGATGGGCGGATCTGGCCGAGCCCAATCCGTCGTTTGGTGCCATGCTGGAGAAAGCGATGGGCAAGCATGACGCAGAGGCGTTGCAGCATGCTCTAGACCACACCATCCAGCGAGAATGGACCGAGACCATTCGCTATCGGCCGGAACTCAGCTATGAGCCGGCGGCCAAGTAGGAAGTCTTTTGCAGGAAATCTTGGAC
>PKYZ01000326.1 GCA_003132865.1 Bryobacterales bacterium | reverse complement strand
CCAGGGGGGCAGATTGCTAACGAGTGTCGGGGGTGATGGGGAACAGAAGGCTGGATGGTCTTCCGCGCCCTCAGACATCTCATAGCCGGAGTGCTGAACCGGTGATTGTGCCCGCGCGGCTGGTTTGGCCTTGACGGGCTGCGGCTGCCTGGCGTGTTGCTGGCGGCGCTCTTTTTGCGACCGCTTCATGTCCTCTATGGCGGTGCGGAAGGAGCGCTCCAGTTGCGCGCGTTGTTTCGAACATAGCCCAACATGACGAACTGTTTTTCGCCGAATTCGATGAACTCGTAGACCCGCCTCTCGCTATCGGCAATCCGCGCGAGCAACCATTGTGAGGTGACCAGGGTTTCCAGGTAGCAGCGTTCGGTGCGGTTTTGAGGTTGCCATTCGGCTTCCAACTCGTCCCAGATCTGGGAGTACGCGGCGTTTTCGCGTTCGAGGATGGTGGCGCGGGTGCGCAGGCCGTAGGTGAGGGCGTTGAAGCGGATGGCCGCTTTGCCCTCTGGGGTTTTAGGACCAGTGGAATGCTGGGCATTCTGCCGGTTGGATTTCTGGTTCTTCTCGGAAACGATCATATCTGAAACGTGAACTACAGGGCCAGTCGGGAGACCTCCTGACCTGTCGGTCACGCGTTTCGAAAATAAACCCCGCTCCCACATCCCCTACGAACGAAACTTGAAAGCTCGGCATCCACCGGAGAAGTAAGCACATCTCTCGCCCAGATGGCCGATGTAACGCGCGGCAACGAGGAGCATGCGGCGCGCGCAAAGGAACTGGCAGGCAAGACGCATGCCTCGGTCGCCGAAGGCGTCAAAGCGGTGGAGGCCATGAGTGCAGCCATGGCCAGCGTGAAAACGTCCAGCGAGGAAGTCGGCAAGATCGTCAGGACCATCGACGAAATCGCTTTCCAAACCAATCTGTTGGCGCTGAACGCGGCGATCGAAGCAGCCAGGGCCGGAGAGGTGGGGCTGGGGTTCGCGGTGGTGGCCGATGAAGTCCGCAGGCTCGCGCATCGCTGCGCGGACGCGGCGAAGGAGAGCGCCGAGAAGATCGACAGATCGCGGCAAAGCAGCATGGCAGGCGTTGCCAACAGCACACGCGTGGCCCAGGGGCTGGTCGAAATCCTGGAACACTCGCAGAAGCTGGACGAACTGGTTTCCAAGATCGCCAAAGCCTCGCACGAGCAGTCGGCCGGGATCCAGCAGATCACCCAAGCGATGTCCCAGATAGAAAAGAGCGCCCACACGACTGCCGCGAACGCCGAGGAGTCGGCGAGTTCTTCCGAGCAACTCAGCGCGGGGGCTGAGTGCCTCAACCGTTTGTCCGACAGGCTTTCCGGGGTTTTGCGCGGCGAGTGCGTATAGCTTCTGCAGCAGAGATGAAACCGGCGTAGCAGTGTGGCGGCGCATTCCGGCAGTCGTTCGCGCCGTTTTGACGGGGCTGGCCGTCATGGTTGCCGGCCAGTTCCCCTGGTCTATCCCTGATCGTCGTCAATCTCAGGCAGCCCCACTCGCCTCCCTGGGCCGTGCCCATCATGGCATTGTATCTGACGCTGTATTGGCGCTATTTGAACGGCTGGGGATGGCCAACCAGGAGCGCCCAAATGCGTCGCGACAGCTTTCGCGCGCGAGGACTGCCGGGCAACGTTTGGCTTAGAGCGATGGCGTCGGGCATGCTGGCGGTGGCGGCGGCGGTCATGCTACAGAACGCCTACGGCCGGCTGGTACCGATTCCGGCTGCGATCGCGCCGGATTTTTCGCCCTACCCTTGGTATTACCGTGCTGCTTGCTCTATTGATTGATGGGCGGCACGGTGTCCGGTGTCGCCGAGGAGGCCGGGTTCAGAGGCTACATTTCGTTGGCCTTCGCCGCTATCCACTTCACACACGGCGTAAGCGGCACATTGCCCCAGCTACCTTACTACCTGGCGATTTCGGTCATTTATGGAATGCTCACATATCGCACGGGTTCGATCCTGCCGGCTCTGGCGATTCACGCTGGCGGAAACGCATTGGAATACCTGATCGTCTGGCGCTGGGGAATACGGCATTCCGCGCCTCTTATCTGGCAGAGCGGTCCGGATGTGGCATTCTGGCGCGATTTAGGTCCGGGCCTTGTACTTGGCATGGCGGCCGTTTGGGCCTACAAGAGTCTGAGGCTGGTCAGGTCCTCCATTCCGGCCCAGCCTCCTGAGGGATCGTTCGGGACGCTGCGGCCAACGTCTTTACCACGGCCGCTCGAAACGCAGTCCGGCCAAGACGCTATTTTTTTTCGGCGGCGACAATAGCGCTGGAAGGCGCTTTGCGGAAACGGGCTGCGTTGGAGGCCTGGCCCGGGCGGCCTGCCCAGTGTGACCCCGCGAGAACGATTACCTGAGTCAAGCAGCCGGCTTGCTCAGGTAACCAGCAGCGCCAAAGCCGCCGCGCTCATCACCGCCGCGCAGATCCATCCAAGCACCTTCGCTCCCCGCGAGTTCGCCCGCTCGCCCATTACTTTTCGATCGCTCGTAAGCAGCACCACCAAAACGACCAGCGGGGGTGCAAGCACACCATTCACTACAGCCGACCAAAAGAGCATCTTCACCGCATTCAACCCCGCAAAATCAAGCGCCAGCCCCACCACCATGGCTCCCGCAATGACCATGTAGAATTGCGACGCCCAGCGCGGTTTCCTGCTCAGCGAGTCTCCTCTCCAGGACGCCGCTTCCGCAATGGCATAGGCGCAAGATCCCGCCAGTACTGGGACGGCCAACATGCCAGTCCCGACCAATCCCAGTGTGAACAGCAAATATGCACCCTTGCCTGCTAACGGGCGCAATGCCTCGGAGGCCTGTTTGGCCGTTTCGATGTTCCGCACGCCATGCACGTGCAGAGTCGCCGCAGTGGTGAGAATGATGAAGAACATGACCAGGTTGGAAAAGAACATTCCCGTGAACACGTCGTCCCTCGCCACGCTCAATTCCAGATTTGTGGAACCGCGCCGCTGCGCTACAGTGATCTTCCCGTGCTTCCGATCTTCCTCCACTTCCTGCGACGCCTGCCAGAAAAACAGGTACGGAGAAATCGTGGTCCCCAAAATCCCCACCAGCACGGCCATATAGGATCGCGTCCAGGCCACATGCGGCAGAAAAGTTCCGTGAAAGACGCCGGCCCAGTCCGGCCGCGCCAGGAACGCTGTTATGACGTAAGCGAACAATACCAGCGTCAGCCACTTGAAGACGCGCGCAATCAGATTGTAAGAAGTCCGGATCAGCAGGCCGGTGATCAGCAGGGCAAAGAAGGGTGTCCAGTAATAGGACGGGATTCCCGTCACCATCCGCATGGCATCGGCCATGCCACCCAGATCCGCGCCGATATTGAACACGTTCGCGACAATCAGCAGCAAGCAGGCAGGCCACAGCACAAACGGTGAATACCTCAATCGGATGGCGCCCCCGAGGCCGCGACCGGTCACCATCCCCAGCCGCGCACACATCAGTTGCACGGCCGCCATCAGCGGAAAAGAGACGAGAGCGGTCCAGAGGAAGGAATATCCGAAAACCGCGCCTGCCACGGAGTAGGTCGAGATTCCCGAAGGATCGTCGTCCGCCGCTCCGGTAACCAGCCCCGGTCCCAGATTGGCAAAAAACCGCCGCAAGAATCCGCGCCGCTTCTGCCGGCCGACAGCACTGGTATGCTTCCCCTCCGCAACTCCCGCCACGACGTCTCCCAATCACATTGTACGACGGCCCCGGTTTGCGGCCTGACCGGCGAGGCGGGTGATGGGTTGTGTGCCGACCGCTCCCTAACGGTCGCGGCTCGGTAACTCGCGAAACCAAAGCACCGGCCGCCGCGTCTTCTCTGCTATAGTTTAGCTGGGGAATTGGTATGTCTATGAAATCCTGGAACAGAATCCCGGCTCTGCCGGTAGCCCTGGCAGCGCTATTCGCGCTGGCCGCCACGTCCATCGCCCAGGACCAGGCCGGCCCCACGAAGGACGTGGACCAAACCGTGGCCAAGCCGCGCAAGTCCACGGGCGAGCCCGAAGAGGCCCCCATTCCGTCGAAGCTCAGCAAGAAGGCACAGCCCGACATCCCGGAGAACCTGCCGAGCTTCAAGAGCGACGTGAATGTGGTGAGCGTGGACGTCGCCGTCCTGGACAAAAACGGCCACTTCATTCCCAACATCCCGCGCGGCAGCTTCCGCGTCCTGGAAGACAATGTTCCGCAGCAGATCAAATCCTTCGGCAAGAGCACGGCGCCCATGACGGTGTGTCTGCTGGTCGAGTTCAGCGCCAAATTCCAGTGGTACGGGTCTCAGACGTGGTATCAGACCCTGACCGCCGCGTATGGTTTTGTACAAACGCTCAAAGCAGACGACTACGTGGCCTTGATCGCTTACGACTTCAAGGAGGAAATCCTTTCCGACTTCACCACCGACAAGCGCCAAACGTACGAAGCCATGCAACGCCTGCGCATCCCGGGCTTTTCGGAAGCCAACCTGTTCGACGCCCTGGCCGATACCGAAGAGCGCATGTCCAAGATCGAGGGGCGCAAGGCCATCGTGCTGCTTTCCTCCGGCGTGGATACGTTCAGCAAGCTGACCTACGATAAGGCGCGCAAGATTATTCAGGATGGCGGCGTTCCGGTGTACGCCATTGGCCTGATGCAGGCGTTGCGCATCATGCGGGAGGGCCGCATGGGACCGATGCAGGAGATCGGCTTCCTGCAGGCCGACAACCAGATGACCACTTTTGCGAGAGAGACGGGCGGCCTGGCCTTCTTTCCGCGTTTTTACGGCGAGTTTCCGTCGATCTTCGGCACCATCTCCGATTCTCTTCGCAATCAGTACTCCATCGGCTATGAGCCTGCCAACAAGGCGAAGGACGGCAAATTCCGCAAAATCAAAGTGGAGCTGGTGAACCCCGCCACCAACGAGCCGCTGCGCGTGGTGGATGAGAAGGGCAAGCCCATCAAGTACCAAATCGTGGCCAAGAACGGCTACACGGCGCCGCACGAAGTGGAATAGCGCGGCAGTTTGTCAAGCACTCAATCTCGCCTCTTTACAACCTGATGCAAAAGTGTTGACAGTTGAGTTACCGGTCTGATAACCTCGCCTGCGTTAGCATGAGACACGCCCCCGCCCCACCCCCTGCGAAAACTCCCGAAATCCTGCTGGTCGACGACAACCGCCAGGGTTTGATCGCGCGCAAATCGCTGCTCCAGGAGCTTGGTTACAACATCTTCACCGCTACCAGCGGAGACGAGGCTCTGGAACTTCTTTCCAAGCACAACTTCGACGTTGTGGTAACGGATTTCAAGATGCCGCGCATGGACGGCGTCGAGCTGATCAAGCGGATCCGCAGCGCGCAAGCCGGCGCGCGCATTATTCTACTCTCTGGATTTGTGGAGCCGCTGGGTTTGACCGAACAGTCCACCGGCGCCGATGTGGTGATCGTCAAGAGCGCCGGCGAAGTCGGGCAGTTGACGAGGTCGGTCAAGCGGCTGCTCAGCGAGCCGCCTGCGCGCAAGCCGGCGGGTTCGGCAGATGCGCCTGCGCGGGCGAAGGCGAGAGCGAAGCAGATGTAGCGCGCGCTTTGCGCAAACCCTTGCGTCCCCCTCCGTGGGGAGACTGGGGACGCGGATCGTGTCCACCACGATGACGCCTTCCTGGTGCTCGATGGCCCACCAAAGATCGGCAGCCACTCGGACCACTCCCGGTCGAACAGGCGTTGGTGGGGCAGGCATTCAGCATTGTATCCTGGTCTCCATGGCGGAAGAATGGCGTAGAGGCGAATACGTAATCGGCACGGACCGGGCACTTCTGGACATCGCCATGATTCACGAATACCTGAGCGCCTCCGCGTACTGGGCGATGGGGCGGCCGCTCGATGTAGTGCGCCGCTCGATAGAGAACTCGCTGCCCTTCGGAGTGTACAAAGGGACCGCGCAGATCGGCTTCGCCAGGGTGGTCACCGATTACGCTACATTCGCCTGGCTGGCCGACGTCTTCGTGCTCCCGGAATTTCAAGGGCAGGGCATCGGCAAGTGGCTGATTGGCGTGATTGTCGACCATCCGCGCTTGCCTGGGCTGCGCCGCTGGATACTCGCCACGAAGGGTGCGCACGGTCTCTACGCGCAATACGGCTTCAAGCCGCTGCACGCGCCCGAGCGGTTTATGGAGCGATTCGCGGGGTAGCGGATCTATCGCTCATGAGCGCCAGAGCCTGCCCGGAAACGAGCAGCCCACCCCAGCAACGCTCCCGCGGCCCCGCTTACCGGCATCACCGCGGTATGCCAGAGCATCACGTGCAAGGCCTCCAAATTTGCGCAATGAAGCTCCAGCATGGTCACACCGGCCAGGCCCGCAAGTGTGCCCACCACCAGTCCGGCGGCAACCGAATTCACCGCAAAACCGCGCCGCAAAAGAAACCAGCTCGCGAGGGCCGCCGGAATCGCGTGGAGCAGTCCCGCCGCCAGGCAGACGACGCCATGGGATACGAAGTGGTCAGTCCGGTAATCGTGGAACAGGACCACGAAGACAACAAGCAGCGCCAGGCTGCCGGCACCCAGCAGGAACCCTGGCGCTACGCGACGCCGGCTTCCTGGAATCATTTCGCCGACGGATACCGCAGCCCCGAGCCATATGAGGATACCCAGCGTGGGAAAGATCAGTGCACGTTCCAAAACGCTGAGCGCTTGAATGCCGTAGAACCCCGCTCGGGCCGCGCCGGCCAGAGCAACGGCCGCACAAATCAGAGCCAGCCCGCCCGCCAGGACCCATGCCGGCGGCAGGGGACGGAGCGGACGCAGCGAGGACCCGATGGATTCGGCGACACGATCGAGCAGCGCCGGGTCCACCTCATGGGGGGCCTGAGCGGCCCGCTTCAGGATTTCGTCGATCTCTTTATCCCTCACGAACGCCCCCCCGTACGCCCTTTGCTCAGTTCCATGCCGCTCAGCCGTTCCCTCAATCTCTCATAGGCCCGGTGGGCTTTCTGTTTCACCGACCCTACGCTCGACGAAGTAGCGCGCGCCACCTCCTCAAGAGACATCCCCGCAATCTTCAACATCTCGATAACTTCCCGCTGGCTCTCGGGAAGAGTCGCCAGGAGCGCTTCCAGATCCGGAGTTCCGCCGGATCCCGCCGGAGGTACCGCCGGCACTTCGTGCATTTCCTCCAGCCGCTCTTCGCGGGCTACCGTGCGGCTTGCCTTTCTGTAGTGGTCCACGCGAATGTGCCGGGCAATCGCGTAAAACCACGGCAGCACCGGCTGGCCGGCGCGGTAAGTGTGCCGCACCTCGTGAATGCGCAGCCAGGTTTCCTGCAGCAGGTCGTCGGCATCTCCCCGGCTCGCGAATTGGACCACGAAAAACCGATGCAACTGCGGGCTCAGGCGATGGATCAGGGCTGTGGCCGCGGTGAAATCACCCTGTTGATAACGGGCCATCAGCATTTCCAGATCGCTGTTCGGGTACATGAGGGAGAAGCTGCTAACCCAGTGATTACCAGGGGCATCGAGCTCGCGCGCCCCGTCTAAGGCGCCTTTCCCGCGCCATTAGTGGTGTTTCATACCAATCCTAGCAGGGAATATACGATGGACGCCGCCGGAAAGTTACGGAGTGGCTGTTCGGCGCCGCCCCGCGGATCGCCACCGTAACTTTCTTCCGCCCTGCATCGAATAACAGTCTGAAGACTCGCTTGGCTGCGAGTCGCGCCACGTTGGCGCAAGAAAATTTTAGGAGGAGTCGATGACGAAGTTTGGTTTTTTGAGCATAATGGTCCCGCTCATTGGCGCGGCTAGTGCCGTTCAGGCCAATACTGGTAAGGACGTTCTGGTGGTTACGGCGTCGAACGCTACCACGAACCAGCTCCTGGTTTACAACTCTGGCGGCACGCTGATCCAGACGGTTCTTACGGGGGGGCAGGGCGGCGTCAGCGGCAATGCTGGCGGCATTGAGGCGCGAGGCAACCTGGTCGCTGTCGTGAATTTCAGCTCGCTGAACGTGTCCATGTTTGAACTCGGGAGCCAGGGCTTCCAGATGAAACAATTGGTGCCCACGATCTCCAACCCGGTCAGCGTAGCTTTCGGCGCCGGCCACCTATACATTCTCGGGACGACAGAGGTTGAATCCCACCGGATGGACGGATCCAATGTAAATCCCACTCCCGATGGAGAGGTGGCGCTGATCAAGGCGGATGGGTCCGCAGCCCAGGCCGGTGTTGTCGAAAACCAGCTCATCATCACGGAAAAAAGCAACATGATTGAGACAGTAAACCTGTTTCCCGGCGGAGCTGTGCGTGGGATCGCCACGCCGGTACGGAACATTCCGGCCAACGTCAATACGCCTTTGGGACTGGTTACGCGCGGCGACAATGCGTACGTCACCATCGCGCATGCCAACGAGATCTCGTTGGTCCGCAATGGCGCCATTCTGACCGTCACCAGCTCCGGCACACAGAACGCTCCTTGCTGGCTGACGCTGGTGGGACCGTACCTGTTTTCGAGTAATTCGCCGAGCATGAGCGTTTCACGATATGCCGTCTACGGGCAAAGGATCGTGCAAGTCTCGGCCGTTGCAGCGTCGCTCAATGGCGATCCGACCGACATCGCCTCGGGCGAGGGATTGGTAGCCGTGATCGACGGTAGCGGCTCGCTGTCGCATCTGTCGATCTTCAGTGTCGACGAGGACGGCAACCTGACCCTGCAAACGGCGGCCACCATCAGCGGCGCGGCCAACGGCGTTGCAGTAGTTCAGGCTGAGGATTGACCGAAGCGCGATTTCGCCCGGTAGCAAGATGGCCCACTACCGAATCTCCATAAACCCGAACTTCAGCGGCTCCGGATTGCCGTTCGAAAGCGTCACCTCGATCTCGGGCTTTCCGACAAGCGCGGCAGGCAGCCGGACGCCCAACTCCGTCAACTCGCCGCCCCGCTGCATCACCTCCGCACGCAGATCCGCGCCATCCACACGCACGCCAAGATGAAAGTCAGTGGTGCGAAACACGCCGATATGCAGACGATCGTCCGGTCCGTGCGGCCCGCCTATATGCACCGTGGCTTCCCCGCGCAACATTCTATAGCCGCGGTATCCGCCCGCGCATTCGTCCCAACCCGCGCCGGCATACTCCGCGAACGCGGTATCGCCCAGGTTGATGAAGCGGGGCGTCTCCGGCTTCCACAATGCCTCGGCCATCCCACGGTAGCGAGCCGTGACGTTGCGCAGCGCGGGTCCATCCACCTGATAGACCACCGCGCGCCCGTCCTGCAAGGCCCGCAGCGTCAGCGCCAGCGGCAGAATGTATTTGACCGTCAGGTCCGGCGGCGCCTGAATCCGCGCCTCCGATCCCGGCGCCAGGTACACATGCGGGATCTCCATCGCCCGGAATGGCACGTCCACGATTCCGGACCAGAACAGGTCCGAGTCGACACCGTCGAGCAGGATGATGCTGCCGGGCTGGGCTTCGTGTATGTCGGCCACGCCCAGGACCAGATCTTCCACGCGCACGCCGCGGTCATGATGCCAGCGGGCGATCGTCCACGCGGCCGCGAGCGATGTGCCGAGATAGATCGCCACGCACGCCGCCGCGGCGGCTCGCCACATCCATTTCGAACGCCACCTTGAGCGCCACGCCCACGCGATCGCCGCAGCGCCCACGAGCGCGAGGCCGGCCACGGGAACCGTCAGGTAGTAATCCATCTTGTGATCGCTGAGCGGCAGGTACGGGCCAATGACGATGACGAACCACGCGACGCCGAACAGCGGGATCCATTGCCGCGCGCGCACACTCCACACGAGCAGCCCTAGCACCGCGCAACTCAGTAGCGCGAACGCCAGCCGCGAGGGTCCGAGTGCCCACGTCCAGTAAGTCCAAAGCGAGGAGAATATCCGGCCGCCGAAATGCAATGCATATACGCCATCACGCGGCGGCGGCGCAAATCGGAAGTGGACCAAAATAAAAACCGCGGAGACCAGAAACATCGGCAGGACCTTCTTCAGATATGCCCGCGCAAACAGCAGCGTGTAAACCGCCGCGATGGCCGGATACACTACGTTGGTCTCCAGCGCGCCCAGGCCCAGCACAAATGCCGCCCAGTGTCCGATGGCATCTCGCGCGGCGCCGCTTTCGATGTGCCGCAGCAAGAACCAGAAGGCCAGCAGAAAGAAGAAGCCGCTTAAGATCTGGTTGTAGATCGAAGTCCAACACATGGCGGCAGCCAGGCCGGAGTTGGCGATCCACAGAACCTGCGCCCAGAATCCCGCCGCGCGCGATGCGGTCAGCCGCCGGACGACGCTGCCCAGCAAGACCAGGCTGGCCATTTGCGTGGCGAACGCCCAGATGCGGAACGGCAGCGCCTCCACGCCAAATAGCGAGGAAAGCACCAGGAAATAGGCGCTCTCGCCGAGCGGCCGTATATTGCCGTGCGCTTTGGGAGCGAACAGCGCCGGCCCTAAGTCGCGAACGGAGTGGACGTCGTGCCGCAGGTTGAGCCAGCCGAAGTCGTCCTGGTAAAACCAGTTAGTGAGCCCCGGCCAGTAGAGCGCGAGTAACAGCAGCAGCGGCAGGACACGCCAGGCGTAGTGGCGCACGCGAAGCATAAACCGATGCTAACTTATAACGTCAACCAGTTTAGGATCCGCCCCGCGCCGCGAGCATTTTCCGGTATGCGGCCTGCAACTGTTCCCGGGCCTTCTTTCCCATGGGCTCGGGCAGCTCTGTTGGCCGGTAACCGCGGCAGAGTTCCACCGTCTTGCGGAGGCTCTCTGCAAACTCAATGCAGGGCGGACACCCGGCGAGGTGAGTTTCGATTTCCTGGCAGGCGCCGGGCGGAAGCTCCAGGTTCAGATACTCGGACAGCAGTGAAAAGATCTCCTTGCATTTCTCAGTGCGTTCGTGCGATTCCATCTCATCCACCTCACGTGTCAGTGGCAAGAACCGGCATGCGGCCATCGGTCCGCAGGTATTCATCCAACGTTTGGCGGACAGCCAAACGAGCGCGATGCAAGCGCGTCTTGACGACGTCCTCCGTCAGATCGAGGATTTGGGCGGTCTCGGCCGTGGACAATTCCTCCACATCCCGCAGCAGGATTACGGACCGGTAGTTCACCGGCAGGGCGCCGATTGCCCGATCGAGCACTTGCTTCAACTCCGATTGGAGGACCTGACGATCGGGCAGCCTGGACCAATCGGCGATTTGGAGCTTGGCATGGCCGCCCTCGTGGTCCATCGCCGGGATGAAGTCGTCGAGCGATAGCTCCTGCGATGGAGCGAACACGCTCTTGCGCCGCTTCATCAGGCAGGCGTTCTTGGCGATTCGAAAAACCCATGGACGGACCCGCTCGGGTTCGCGGAGATCTTCGAAATTCTCAAACACTTTGAGCAATGTCTCCTGCGCCACTTCCTCGGCGTCTTCGCGCTGCCCGCACATCAGCCAACTGTAGTGGAAGATCTTGGTGCGGAAGTGTTCCACAAAGCGGTCAAACGCCCCTGGTTCTCCAGCAATCAATTTCCGCGCAAGTTCAATTTCCGTTTCCCGTTCCAAAGCCCGGCACCGCTTCTAATTGTAGCGGGCTCGGCGATGCGCTAGGCCGGTGCGAGCGCCGCCCGATTGACCGCGATTTCGATACGGGGCAGTCCCAACAGCGTGTTGTGAATCAAACATGCTTTTACGGCGCGCAGAATACCCGTTTGGTGATGATCGTCCAGGCCGGGGGCCATCACGTCGATTTGGAAAGACGCCAAGCGGGCCGGCTGCGCTGCCTTTTCCGCGTTGACTCGCACCGTTAAGTCGTCGGCAGGCAGTCCACGCGCCTTCAAGTACTGAGCCGCGTAATAAGCAGCGCAAGTGGCGAGCGACGCCAACAGGAACTCCGGCGGCGACATACCTTCGTCCGAGCCGCCGTTATCAAGCGGTTGGTCGCAAATCACCCGATGACCTCGGGCCGCGACTTCGAACTTCGAATTCCCGAGATATTGCGCGCATACTTCCATGAAATCTCCCTTGCTGCTTCAAGAGATGCAAACGCCCTCGAAAGGTGACGCTGGTGACGCGCTGTCACCTGGACCCGCCAACTGCATCCTGAGAACCAAGAGGCAATGAAGAAAACACTGCTCATGCTGGTCTTGTGGCCGCTGCCGGGTGCGGCACAAGACTCAATGTCGCTAAAGGACGCAGTTCACCTGGCGCTGGACAAGAATAAGTCCATGGAGGCCTCCGTCGCCTCACGAAAGGCGGCGGAAAGCCGCATCGCGGAGGCGCGGGGCGGTTACTTGCCAAAGGTCAACTATTCCGAATCTTGGGCCCGGAGCGACAATCCGGTCTTTGTATTCTCCTCTTTACTGACACAGCATCAATTCGGGGAGCAGAACTTCCAGGTTGGGCCGCTGAACCGCCCCGATTTCCTGAATAACTTCCAATCGCAAGTTACGGCGGACGAAACGCTCTACGACGCGGGTCAGACCAGGCACGCCGTGCGCTCGGCCGAGTTGACGAAGGAGCTTGCCAGCGAGGAGGGCCGGCGCACCCAGATGGAAGTAATTGCAAGCGTGATCCAGTCGTATCACGACAGCCTGTTGGGCGTGGAGCAACTCAATGCGACCAACCAGGCCATGCGATCGGCGGAGGCCGACCTCGATCGTGCCCAAGCGGTGCGGGCCGCGGGGATGTCCACCGATGCCGACGTGCTCTCGATCCGCGTTCATCTGGCCGGTGTGCGCGAGCAACAGATCCGGCGCGCGGCCGATCTCGACGTGGCCCGCGCGGCGCTGAACGACGCGCTTGGTCTGCCGCTGGACGCGCCGCACACTCTGAGCACGCCGCTCGCGCCCCTGAATCTGCCCCAGGGACTGCTGGCGGATTATGAAAGGAACGCTGTCGCCGGCAGACCCGAGGCTCGCCTGGCAAAGCTGGCGACCAGCCTGGCCGAAAACCAGGCGTCCACGGCGCGCAGCAACCTTCTGCCGCAGGTAGGCGTTCACGCCGCCTTCGAGGCGGATCGGCAGCGCTTCTACGACAAAGGGGGCGCCAACTGGCTGGTTTCGATCGGACTGCGTTGGAACCTGTTCAACGGATTCAGCGACAAGGCGCGCATCGAGGAAAGCCGGTTCGCGCTGCGCCGGAGCGAGGCCGAGCAGGAGCGCGCCAGCTCCGCCATCCGGCTCCAGGTCCGCCGGGCGTATGCCGATCTATGCGCCGCCGCACAACGCATCGAGGTGGCCAAAGCGTCCGTCGCAGAGGCGGAAGAGAGCCTTCGCATCACGCAAAACCGCTACGAAAGCGGGATGAGCAATGTTACAGACTTACTTCGCACCGAGACGGCGGTGATCGAAGCGCGGTCCCGGCACTTGACCGCCATACACGACCAACGCGTCGCCGCCGCGATGCTGGAACTGGCGGCGGGGACGCTGACGGCGGATTCGGAAATTCTGAACGAGGGATCTCGATGACGAAGACTTTCCTGTTGATTCCGGCCGCGATCTGGCTGGCGGGGTGCGGTGGCGCGCCGCCTGAGAAGCGCGCCGCCTCCGCGGCGCCCGCGATGGCCGTGTCCACGGTGACGGCGGCCACCGAGACATGGCCTTCTACCTATGAGGCGGCGGGTACGGTGCGGGCGCGCACCTCGGCCGTGATCTCCGCGAAGTTGACGGGCTATGTGCGCGAGGTGCGCGTGCAGGCCGGTGATCGCGTGCGCGAAGGCCAGATGCTGGTGACGCTCGATACACGCGATCTGGACATCGGTTCGCGCCGCGCTGAAGCCGCTCGCGAGGAGGTTCGTAGTGCCGTGCCCGAGGCCGACGGCGCCGTCGCGGCCGCGAAGGCCAATCTCGATCTGGCGCAAGTGACGTTTGGCCGCATGCAGGACCTCTTTCAGAAGAAGTCGATCTCGAACCAGGAGTTCGATGAGTCGTCAGCCAGGCTCAAAGCCGCGCAAGCGGCCCACGAAATGGCACAGGCGCGGCGCGCCCAACTGAACTCGAAGCTGGCACAAGTAGATCAGGAAGTGCGCGCCGCTCAGGTGACGCGCAGTTACGCCGATGTGCGGGCGCCGTTCGCCGGCGTCGTCATCTCCAAGTCGGTCGATCCCGGCAGTCTCGCTCTGCCCGGGGCGCCGCTGTTGACCATCGAACGCGAAGGCGCTTACCGCCTCGAAACGCCGGTGGAAGAGTCCCGGCTGGGGGCGATTCGGGTGGGCCAGCCGGTGTCGGTCACCTTGGATGGCGTCGATCGCACGCTCGATGCGCGGGTTTCAGAAATCGTGCCTGCGGTGGATGCCGCCTCGCGCTANNCCCGCCGTTCCTGCAATTCGCTCGGGCGTCTTCGGGCGCGCGACGTTCCAACTCGGCGGCCGGCCGCTGCTGGCGATTCCGGCGCGCGCCGTCACCGAGCGCGGCCAGTTGCAAACAGTCCTGGTAGCCAACGGCGGCATTGCGCGCACCCGGCTGATCACGACCGGGCAGAAGGCCAAAGACCGGGTTGAGGTGCTCTCCGGCCTTACCGCCGGTGAAAAGGTGATCTTCCCTGTTCCGCACGGCCTTTCGGATGAATCCCGAGTGGAGGTCCGGCCGTGAAGGCGGCAGGAACCCTCGGTCCGGCGGGAAAGTTCGCCCGAGCTTGGATTGGGTCGAAGCTGACGCCGCTGGTGATTGCCGGATCCCTGCTGCTGGGCGCCTTCGCGG